>NZ_CP077091.1:4619000-4953500 GCF_014268595.2 Pseudomonas hamedanensis | reverse complement strand
GACAAACAGCACGCCAAACAGGCGGCCGAACAGCGTGTCCAGGCGCAGCCGCATCAGCCGATGTCCCGTGCGTCGAACAGGTAACCCTCACCGCGTACGGTCTTGATCAGGTGCGGAGCTTTCGGGTCGTCGCCCAGTTTCTGCCGCAAGCGCGAGACCAGCAAATCGATACTGCGGTCGAACGCTTCGATCGAGCGGCCACGGGCGGCATCGAGCAGTTGCTCGCGGCTCAGCACTCGGCGCGGGCGTTCGATGAAGACCCAGAGCAAGCGAAATTCGGCGTTGGACAGCGGGACCACAAGGCCATCGTCGGCCACCAGTTGGCGCAACACGCTGTTCAGGCGCCAGTTGTCGAACCGGATGTTCGACCGCTGTTCGCTGCGGTCATCGCGCACCCGGCGCAGAATGGTCTGGATGCGTGCGACCAGTTCGCGCGGTTCGAACGGTTTGGCCATGTAGTCATCGGCGCCCAGTTCCAGGCCGATGATGCGGTCGGTCGGTTCGCAACGTGCGGTGAGCATCAGGATCGGGATGTCCGATTCGGCGCGCAGCCAGCGGCACAACGACAGGCCGTCTTCGCCGGGCAGCATCAGGTCGAGGACGACCACGTCGTAGCGTTCGGCCTGCATGGCCTGCCGCATCGCCGCGCCGTCGGTGACGCCGCTGGCGTGGATGTTGAAGCGGGCGAGGTAGTCGATCATCAGCTCGCGGATCGGCACGTCGTCGTCGACGATCAGTGCGCGGATGCTCCAGCGCTTGTCGTCTTTCGGCTCGTCCGTCGCAGTCGCAGGGTTGTTGTGCATGGGATGTTCATCTGCCAGTAGGCCGCCACCACAAAGATGGGCCGCGAGGTTGTGGTTTCAGCATAGGCGTCCACCCAAGGGGCGGGAAGTGCTGATGTAAGGGCGTGTTGCGGCTGGCGAGGCTAGCGCCGACGCTTGTTGATCAGATGTCGGCTGTGTATCGGAGTCGACACAATAGCAGCGGGCGCTATGCTGATCACGGTCGGCGCGACGATTTACCGATCATCGGGTGCCGCGCCGCCGCCGGTTCCGCTACAATGCGCGCCGATTTCGACCTGCCTGAGAGCCCATTCATGTCCGCCTGCCAGACTCCTATCATCGTCGCCCTGGATTTCCCCACCCGTGACGCCGCACTGAAGCTGGCCGACCAGTTGGACCCGAAGCTGTGCCGGGTCAAAGTGGGCAAGGAGCTGTTCACCAGTTGTGCCGCGGAAATCGTTGGCACCCTGCGTGACAAGGGCTTTGAAGTCTTTCTTGATTTGAAATTCCACGACATTCCCAACACCACGGCGATGGCCGTGAAAGCCGCCGCGGAAATGGGCGTGTGGATGGTCAACGTCCATTGCTCCGGTGGCCTGCGCATGATGGCCGCCTGCCGTGAAGAACTGGACAAGCGCAGCGGCCCGCAACCGCTGCTGATCGGCGTGACCGTGCTGACCTCTATGGAGCGCGAAGATCTGGCCGGTATCGGTCTGGACATCGAGCCGCAGGAGCAGGTGCTGCGGCTGGCGGCACTGGCCGAGAAGGCCGGGATGGACGGTCTGGTGTGTTCGGCGCTGGAAGCCCAGGCGCTGAAAACCGCGCACCCGTCGTTGCAACTGGTGACCCCGGGGATTCGTCCGGCGGGCAGCGCGCAGGACGATCAGCGCCGTATTCTGACCCCGCGTCAGGCGCTGGATGCCGGTTCCGATTACCTGGTGATCGGCCGTCCGATCAGCCAGGCGGCGGATCCGGCCAAGGCATTGGCTGCGGTTGTAGCCGAAATCGCCTGAGTAACACCGCAAAGCCAATGTAGGAGTGAGCCTGCTCGCGATAGCGGTGTGTCAAACAACGTTAATGTTGGCTGACACACCGCTATCGCGAGCAGGCTCACTCCTACATTTGGTCCGCGGTGGTTTTAGATTTTCAACACCAACTTGCCAAAGTTCTCGCCGCTGAACAGTTTCATCAGCGTTTCCGGAAAGGTCTCCAGGCCTTCGACGATGTGTTCTTTGCTCTTGAGCTGCCCCTTGGCCATCCAGCCGGCCATTTCCTGTGCGGCAGTGGCGAATTGCGCGGCATAGTCCATCACCACAAATCCTTCCATGCGCGCTCGGTTGATCAGCAGTGACAGGTAGTTGGCCGGGCCTTTGACCGCCTCTTTATTGTTGTACTGGCTGATCGCACCGCAGATCACGACCCGTGCCTTCATGTTCAGGCGGCTGAGGACCGCGTCGAGAATATCGCCGCCAACGTTATCGAAGTACACGTCGACGCCTTTCGGGCATTCGCGTTTAAGGCCGGCCACGACCTCTTCGGATTTGTAGTCGATGGCGCCGTCGAAACCCAGCTCGTCGATGAGGAATTTGCACTTGTCGGCGCCCCCCGCGATGCCGACCACGCGGCAGCCTTTGATCTTGGCAATCTGCCCGGCAATGCTGCCCACCGCGCCGGCCGCGCCGGACAACACCACAGTGTCGCCAGCCTTGGGCGCGCCGACATCCAGCAGGGCGAAGTAGGCGGTCATACCGGTCATGCCCAGCGCTGACAGATACACCGGCAACGGTGCGAGTTTCGGATCGACCTTGTAGAAGCCTCTTGGCTCGCCGAGGAAAAAATCCTGCACGCCAAGGGCACCGTTGACGTAGTCGCCGACGGCAAATCCCGGATTGTTCGACGCGACGACTTTTCCCACGCCCAGCGCGCGCATGACCTCACCGATAGCGACCGGCGGAATGTAGGACTTGCCTTCGTTCATCCAGCCGCGCATGGCCGGGTCGAGGGACAGGTATTCGTTCTTGACCAGGATCTGTCCCGCCGCCGGCTCGCCGACCGGCACTTCCTGAAAAGTGAACGTCTCGCGGGTGGCGGCGCCGACGGGGCGTTTGGCGAGCAGGAACTGGCGATTGGTCTGGTTGGTCATGACTGGCACTCGAACGGAATGAAGCCTTGTTGATAGTCCTTCGGCGGCGATGTGGCAAGGTTGGCCGATGCGGCGAATGCATTCCGATCCAGTGCAGTGATAGTCCCCGCCACAGGTTAATCACTGTGGCGCATGAGGACCCAAACAGCCTTCTGATAGTGCTGACGCGGTGCAATCCCCTGTCGCTATGCTGTGGCGCTACTCACCCTGCCACTTTGCGTTCGAGGACATAACAATGAGCATGACGTTTTCCGGTCAGGTTGCCGTCGTCACCGGTGCCGCCAACGGGATTGGCCGCGCGACGGCCCAGGCGTTCGCTGCCGAAGGGCTGAAAGTGGTGGTCGCCGATCTCGATGCGGCCGGGGGCGAGGGCACCGTGGCGCTGATTCGTACGGCGGGTGGCGAAGCGACCTTCGTGCGTTGCAACGTTACGGTCGAAAGCGAAGTGAAAAATCTGATGGACGAGGTCATCAATACTTACGGCCGTCTCGACTATGCATTCAACAACGCCGGAATTGAGATCGAGAAAGGCAAACTGGCCGAGGGCTCGATGGACGAGTTCGACGCGATCATGGGCGTCAACGTCAAAGGCGTCTGGCTGTGCATGAAGTATCAACTGCCGTTGCTGCTGGCTCAGGGCGGCGGGGCGATCGTCAACACGGCGTCGGTTGCCGGATTGGGCGCAGCGCCGAAGATGAGTATTTACGCGGCGTCGAAGCACGCAGTGGTCGGCCTGACCAAATCGGCGGCGATTGAATATGCGAAGAAGAAAATCCGTGTCAACGCCGTGTGCCCGGCCGTGATCGACACCGACATGTTTCGCCGCGCCTACGAGGCTGATCCGAAAAAAGGCGAATTCGCCAATGCGATGCACCCGGTCGGCCGCATCGGCAAGGTCGAAGAAATCGCCAGCGCGGTGCTGTACTTGTGCAGCGATGGCGCAGCCTTCACCACGGGGCATTCGCTGGCGGTGGATGGTGGGGTCACCGCGTTCTGAGCGACGCTGCTATACAGAACCCGCATTCGTGCGGGTTTTTTGTTCCTGCCAGGTTCCAAGATCCGTTAAACAATGTGTATCAAATAGTTAGAACGGTCGCTTTTGGCGGTGTTGTCGCACAGCCTGAACGGTGTGGCTGTGATTTACTGCGCCCAGCAAAACGGACAGGAGTTTGCGCGCTCATGGAATTGAGAATTGACCGACAGGCAATGGTGCCGGTCGTACAGCAGATTGTGGACGGGCTGACTGACTGGATTCTGCAGAGCGGTGTCCCGCCGGCCACTCGTCTGCCCTCCGTTCGGCAAATCGCCCGAGGCAATCTGCTTAGCCAGTCATGCGTGGTGGAAGCGTGCGAGCGTCTGGTATCGCAGGGGGTTTTGACGGCACGGCAGGGCGCGGGGTTTGTCGTGGCGGCATCGCCATCGACGCTCAACGCCGATGAAGAGCTGACGCCTTTCCTTGGGCGACACGCCTGGTGCGATGCCGTCTGCGCAGTCGCAGGCGGGTTGAAACTGGGCGCCGGCGGCTTGCCGCAGAGTTGGCGCGAGCCCGACGACCTCAGCTATGCGCTGCGCGAAGTGGCGCGTACCGATATGGCCAGTCTGTTCAACTACAGTTCGCCTTTGGGCCTGCCCGCATTGCGCGAACAAATTGCCAAACGCCTCAAGACCTTGAATATCGAGGCGCGCAGCACGCAGCTGTTGAGCACTGGCGGCGCCAGTCACGCGCTCGACCTGATCGTGCGCACCTTGTTCAAGGCCGGTGATTGCGTGATAGTCGAAACCCCCGGCTATGCGCCGCTGTTCGAGCTGTTGCGCTTGCATGGGGTGCGCATGCTTGAGGTCCGGCGTACGCCGAGCGGGCCGGACCTCGACATGCTCGAAGCTTTATTGCGTCAGTATCAGCCCAGCGCGCTCTTCATCAACAGCCACCACCACAATCCCACCGGCAGTTGCCTCACGCCGGCCGTGGCCCAGCACATTCTGCAATTGAGCAAGACTTACGATTTGCGGGTGATCGAGGATGACGTCTACGCCGATTGGCACACCGGCAACGGCGTGCGTCTGGCGGCGCTGGATGACGATGGACGAGTGATTTACGTCGGCAGCTTCTCCAAGACCCTGAGCAGCTCCTTGCGGGTCGGCTTTGTCGTTGCCGAGAGCGAACTGGTCACGCGGTTGGCTCAGGTCAAGATGATCAGTGGCCTGGGCTGCTCAAGGTTTTGCGAAGCGGTATTGGCCAGCCTGATGGCAACGGGCGCTTACCGAAAACTGGTGCAGCGCCAGCGCCAGCGTCTGAATGCCGATCGCGCGGCGGCCTTGCAGGCGCTGGAAGACGCCGAGTGGGAGATTTTCGGTAAACCGGTTGGCGGGTTGTTCATTTGGGCGCGCTCGCGGATGAACGACCAGGAAGGTGTGCGCCAACAGGCTCAACGCTGCGGTGTCGTGCTGTCAGCCGCTGACGCCTACAGCCCCAGTGGCGAAACCGGCGATTGGCATCGCATCAATGTGGCCTACGCCTGTGACCCGCGCGCCCGCCAGTTTTTTCGCAGTACCGCTGTGGATCGACCTCAAGCGTTCTGAAAACGACGCGGGCGTAGCTTTTTGCCATTATTCCGACGCCAGAGACTTGTGCTGGTTCAAGCCCGTTGCGAATCTTCGGCAATAGACTTTGGCTGGGGACTACGCGCAATGATTTCCGCCGTGCAAGGACGTTTCGCCAACCTCGGTATGGCAACCAAACTGGGTATCGGCTTTGTGCTGGTGTTACTGCTGACCGCACTGGTGGCAGCCATTGGCGTCTGGTCCCTGCAAACCATCAGCCTGCGTTTCGATGGGCTGAAGCAGATGTCGTCGCTCAATAGCGGTTTGCTCAAGGTGCGCCTGCTCGAACAGGAATATGCCTTGCGCGGCAGCCCGAAAACCGCCGACGCCTTGCGTGAAGGTGTGGACGGACTGGTGGCCCTGGCCGGTGAACTCAAGGCGCAGACGCCGGCCAATGTGCCGGTGATGACCGATGTCGAGCAAGCGCTCGGGGCCTATCGCAAGGCGTTTGACGAGTTCGTCTCGCTGAGCCAGGCCAAGGATCTCGCGCTGGAAATGGCTAGTTGGTCGGTGTCCAGCGTGGCTAACAATCTCGATGTACTGCAAGCCGGGCTGGCCGATGATGGTGCCTATACCTTGAAAGACACAGAGGGCAAGGACGGCGCCCAGTTCATCGAGCAGACGAATCAGGTCAGCCAGGTATCGCGGCTGATGCTGCAAGCGATGAACGAAGCGCATGTCCGTCTCGATCAGAGCCGCAAGGGCGACGCCGATAACGCCGGCGAAGGCAACATCGAACAGGCCGCTCAGGCACAGGCGCAGGCCGAAGCGCTGAAAAGCACGGTCAAGGATGAGGGCTATCTGACCGTGCTCAATGAAGTGTCGGGACACATTGCCGGATTCAACGACAAACTGGCGGAGTACACCGGTTTGCTGGCACAGGAAAAAACGGTTTACACACAACTGCATCAGCGTGCCGCGCAAGTGGTGGACCGGGTAAACCAGGCCTATGTCGCCGAGGATGCCGCGATGCAAGCCGAGCTGAAGAAAAACACCCTGCTGATCATCGCTTCCTCGGCACTGGCGCTGTTGGTCGGGTTGATCGCTGCATGGGTCATCACACGCTTGATCGTCGCGCCATTGCGCCATGTGATTGCGGTGGCGCAGCAGATCGCGGCCGGGGATCTGACGGCGACGGTTGAGGTGAACCGCCGTGATGAGATGGGCCAATTGATGTTGGCGATGCAGCAGATGGGCGCGGGTCTGGGCACGATTGTCAGCGGCTTGCAGGCGGGTATCGAGCGCTTGGCCGGTTCGGCGCAATCGCTGTCGGCGGTCACCGAGCAGACCAATCTGGAAGTCAGCAGTCAGAAGGAAGAAACCGAGCAAGTGGCCACGGCCATGAATCAGATGACCGCGACCGTGCATGACGTTGCGCGCAATGCCGAAGAAGCGGCGCAGGCTGCACAGACCGCCGAGGGCAAGGTCGAGAGCGGTCAGCAGGTGGTGCGGCAAAGCATGGAGCGCATTGAGCAACTGGCCGATTCGGCCACCTCGGCCAGTTCCAGTATCGAAAGCCTCAGCGCCGAAATCCAGAATATCGGTACGGTGCTTGGAGTGATCAAGAGTGTCGCTGAGCAGACCAACCTGCTGGCGTTGAACGCGGCGATCGAGGCGGCTCGGGCCGGGGAGCAGGGCAGGGGTTTTGCCGTGGTGGCTGATGAGGTTCGCGCGCTGGCACGGCGTACGCAGCAGTCGACCGAGGAGATCGAGCGATTGGTCAGTGCCTTGCGCGCGGCGGCGCAGTCGTCGGTGCAGCAGATTCGCAGCAGTGGCGAGCTGGTGAAGCTGGCGGTCAGCGATGCCTTGCAGACCGAGAGTGCGCTGGGCAGCATTGCGGCGGCGGTGTCGTTGATTCAGCAGATGAATCAGCAGATTGCTGCGGCGGCGGAGGAGCAGAGTTCGGTGGCCGAGGAGATCAATCGCAGTGTCACCAGTATTCGGGCGAGTGCGGATCATTCTTCTGTGGCGATGCGCGGGAATGCGGCTTCCAGTGTTGAACTGGCGCAGTTGGGGGTTGAGCTGAAGTCCATGGTTGGGCATTTTCGGCTTTGACTTGGCGGCCTTTGGGCCGACCAGGCTTTTGGGGTTTTGGGTGAATATCCGTTTTTGCGGTGTTGCGGCTGGCGGTTTCGCCCTTACGGCGAGTCCCTTTTTCAGACGCCAAAAAGGAACCAAAAGGCTTTGCCCTGACGTTCGGCCCGCTCGCTGGGGCTCGGGGTTCCTTCGCTCCGGGATCGATCCGGGCGCAGCGTCTCCGGTTTGCTTCGCTGCACCTCCTCTCGCTGTGTTTGGCTGCGCCAAACGGTCGCTGCGCTCCCACGCCCGGATCAATCCCTGGGCTCAGCCTTCCGACGGGCTCCACGATCAAGAGCGGTACTCGAGCTAACGCTCATTGTGTTGAGTGGGGCGGCTTCGCCGCGAGGGACTGGACTGGTTTGCGTTGCGTTGCGTTGCGTTGCTTTTGCTTTTTTGTGGGAGTGAGCTTGCTCGCGAAGGCGGCCTGACAGCCGACCTGTCTCTTGCGGATGTACACCGCCCCAAACTGTAGGAGCGAGCCTGCTCGCGATGGCGTCGTCACAGTCACCCCATTTCTCCCGGATACCCGCAATCCCTGTGGGAGCTGGCTTGCCAGCGAAGGCGGCCTGACAGCCGACCTGTTTCTTGCAGATGTACACCGCCCCAAACTGTGGGAGCGAGCCTGCTCGCGATGGCGGCTTCGGATTACTGCTGCGTCAATTCCGTCGCCCACAAAAAAGCCACCTCGCGGTGGCTTCTCTGTCAGCTTGCAGGCTTAGTCGTAAATGACTTTCTTCTTCCAGTCCGCATCCGCTTCGACATCTTTCAGACCGGCAGTCAGTTGATTCTCTTCACCTTCAACCGGCGCAATTTTGTCCATGACCTGGGCATTGGCGCGGGCCAGCAGTTTTTCCAGGTATTGCAGTTGTTCGGCGTAGATCTGCGGATCCTGTTGTTTGCGCAGGTATTGCACGCCGCGTTCGAAGGCGAGGCGGGCCTGGCCGGGCTGGTTTTGTTGCAGGGATTGCTGGCCGAGGTTGTTGAAGAATTCGATGTGCAGCAGCACCAGAATATGCCGGACTTCACGGACCCAGTGCTTGGCTTCGTTCGGGGGCAGGAAGCCGTCGTGGGCGGCGCGGGTGATTTGGCCGTGGAGGGCTTCGAGCAGGAAGCGCACGTCTTTGGCTTTGGCTTCGGTCATGATCGGTGCTGGTGGATTGTTGACCGGTATCGATTCGCCCTGGGCGACCAGTGCGCTCAGTTCGCTGATGCGTGCCTTGGTGGTCGCACTGGTTTTCTCCAGATTCAGCAGGCGCTGGCAGACGTTCAGTTCCAGTCGGGTCAGCAACAGCTTGAGCGCCGGTGTCATGAATTGGCCGGGGAATGTCTCGGTCAGTTCGCCGCAACGGCGCAGGCGGTCGTTGAGTTCGACTTTGGTGCGGGCCTTCTCCAGTTTGTTGTTTTCCACCACATGGTTCATGTAGCCAATGGCGATCAGAATTGCGATCCCGGCTACAACTAGCAGGGTGATCATGAGTGGTGTCACCGGTAAGACCTCTTTATAGGGTTCGCATGCGAGTGTAGTGGCTGGGCATTTAGGCGCCTAGCGCCGCTCGACGGGTTGGATCGGCTGCTGCAATCTGTATCGGCCGCGTCCTGCTTATATGAATGCTGGCGCTTGATGTGCAGATTGCCATCACTGTGCGGTGGACTATAACGCCTTGGCGTGTGGCGGAATATAGGCGTCAGGATTCAGACGACGGAAAAGCCTTACGCGGCCCGGAAAGCAGGTCGAAGTCATTGATTTAAATAAATTTATATCAGGGGGTTGACGACCTCTCAATCCATCCATAGAATGCGCGCCACTTGCAGCGTAAAGCACACAGCGAAACGCGGCAGGGAGTGAATGTTGTAGTGTGTCCCCTTCGTCTAGTGGCCTAGGACACCGCCCTTTCACGGCGGTAACAGGGGTTCGAGTCCCCTAGGGGACGCCAGTGCGGGAATAGCTCAGTTGGTAGAGCACGACCTTGCCAAGGTCGGGGTCGCGAGTTCGAGTCTCGTTTCCCGCTCCAATTTTAAACAGCACTGCTTTCGGGCGGGGCTGAGTGAAACCAGAACCCACTCTTCGGAGGCGGATCTGGACACCGAAACACACACCATGTGTTCCGGGTAGCGTGTCCCCTTCGTCTAGTGGCCTAGGACACCGCCCTTTCACGGCGGTAACAGGGGTTCGAGTCCCCTAGGGGACGCCATTTGCGGGAATAGCTCAGTTGGTAGAGCACGACCTTGCCAAGGTCGGGGTCGCGAGTTCGAGTCTCGTTTCCCGCTCCAATTTCACAAAAACGCCGATCAGTGATGATCGGCGTTTTTGTTTGTGCGCGTTTCCTGGCCCAAGCCATGACCGTAGCGCTATTTCATGCTTCCAGATCCCCGAACGGTAGATGGGAAGTTGGACCAAAGGACGTTTTGCTCTTTGGCAATTATCGAGGGAACCGCCCCGTCGCCCATCTGCTCGCTTGCGCTCAATGCCAGCATTTGCGACCAGGCGATTGGAACCAGATCGAGCGACGTGGGGGCAAGAGATCGGGCGGGACTTCCAGCCCGATCAGCTTACATCAGAGGGTCAAAGCAAAGAAACGAAGCCGTAAGCATGATCAAACAGAATCATACCGCTGCGGGATTCTGCTTCTCGGGGTCGATACCATAAAGAACAATCGCCTCGTCCACTTTTTCCCGTGCTATCGCTCCGTCATCGGCCAGCGCCTTCAAAGCCGCCAAGGCAATGAAGTGGCGGTCCACTTCGAAGAACCGACGCAGCGATTCGCGGGTGTCCGATTGGCCAAAGCCGTCGGTGCCCAGGGCCACGAAGCGTCGATTGGGCACGAACGGGCGGATCTGGTCGGCGAATATTTTCATGTAGTCGGTCGCGACCACCACCGGACCCTGTGCACGCTGCAGGCAGCTTTCTACATGGCTGATGCGAGGCGTCTGTTGTGGGTGGAGCAGGTTCCAGCGTTCGGCATCCTGGCCGTCGCGACGCAGTTCGGTCAGGCTGGTGACGCTCCAGACGTCACTGCTGACGCCAAAGTCGCGCTCCAGCAACTGCGCAGCGGCAACGACTTCCTCCAGAATCGAACCACAACCCATCAGTTGCACGTGCTGGCTTTCGGGCTGCGCAGGGTGGCGAAGCCGGTACATGCCTTTGAGGATGTCCTGCTCGACACCTTCGGGCATCGGCGGATGGGGATAATTTTCGTTGAGCAGCGTGATGTAGTAATAGATATCCTCGTTCTCGACATACATCCGCCGCATCCCATCCTGGATGATCACCGCCAGCTCGTAGGCGTAAGTCGGGTCGTAGGACACGCAGCAAGGGATGGTGGAGGACAGAACATGGCTGTGGCCGTCGTCGTGTTGCAGACCTTCGCCCATCAGGGTCGTCCGGCCGGATGTCGCGCCGAGCAGGAAGCCACGGGCGCGGGCGTCACCTGCCGCCCAGGCAAGGTCGCCGACGCGCTGGAAGCCGAACATCGAGTAGAAAATGTAGAAGGGCACGGTCATCACGCCGTGGGTGCTGTAGGAAGTGCTCGCGGCGATCCAGGAGGAAATTCCGCCGGATTCGTTCAGGCCTTCCTGCAGGATCTGACCGTCTCGTGCCTCCTTGTAATAGCTTAGTTGGCCGGCGTCCTGAGGCGTGTACAACTGGCCGACGTGCGAGTGGATACCTATCTGGCGGAACAGGCTCTCCATGCCGAAGGTGCGTGATTCGTCGGGGACAATCGGTACGATCAGCTTGCCGATGTTCGGGTCCTTGAGCAGCGTACCGAGGATGCGCACGAACGCCATGGTCGTCGAGATTGCCCGCTCGCCGGTGCCCTTGAGCTGGCTGTCCAGGGTCGTCAGGGGCGGAATCTGCAAGGGCGCCACCGCACCGAAGCGCGCAGGCACGTAGCCGCCCAGTTGGGTGCGTCGGGCTTGCAGATAGAGGGCCTCGACGCTGTCGGACGCCGGTTTGAGGTAGGGCATGTCGCGCAGTTGATCGTCGCTCAGGTCCAGGCCGAATCGATCACGGAACGCCTTGACCGCATCGTCGCCCATTTTCTTCAACTGATGGTTGATGTTCTGGCCTTCACCGGCTTCACCCATGCCGAAGCCTTTCACGGTTTTCGCCAGAATGACTGTCGGTCCGCCAGTGTGGCGCATGGCGGCGGCGTAGGCGTTGTAGACCTTCTCCGGGTCATGGCCGCCGCGGGACAGTTTCCAGATGTCGTCATCGCTCAGGTCACTGACCAATTCCAGCAGTTCTGGGTATTTGCCGAAGAAATGCTCCCGCACATAGGCGCCATTCTGCGACTTGTAGTTCTGATAATCGCCATCGACGCACTCCATCATCCGCTGGCGCAGCAGGCCGGTCCTGTCCTTCTCCAGCAGCGCATCCCAGCCGCTGCCCCAGATCACCTTGAGCACATTCCAGCCAGCCGCCCGGTACAGGCTTTCAAACTCCTGAATCACCTTGCTGTTGCCGCGAACCGGTCCGTCCAGGCGCTGCAGATTGCAGTTGACGACAAAGATGATGTTGTCGAGCTTCTCCCGGCCCGCAAGGGAAATCGCCGCCAGCGATTCGGGCTGGTCCATTTCACCGTCACCGAGAAACGCCCAGACTTTACGCCCTTGATGTTCCTTCAGCCCGCGGTCTTCCAGGTAACGCATGAACCGGGCCTGGTACGCGGCGGTAATTGGCCCGAGCCCCATGGACACCGTCGGGAATTGCCAGAACTCGGGCATCAGCCGTGGATGCGGATAGGAGGAAATACCGTCACGATCGGTTTCGCGGCGAAAGTTGTCCAGTTGCTCTTCACTCAGGCGTCCTTCCAGATACGCCCGTGCATAGATGCCAGGAGAGGAGTGGCCCTGGATATACACCATGTCGCCGGCGAACTGCTCGGTGCGGCCACGGAAAAAATGCTCGAAGCCGACGTCGTACAAAACCGCCGCCGATGCGTAGGACGCAATGTGTCCGCCCACGTTCGAATGTTTGCCGGCGCGCAGCACCATGGCCAGCGCGTTCCAGCGGATATAGGCATTGATCCGGCGCTCCACGGCCACGTCGCCGGGGTAGGGCTGCTGGCGGTCGACCGGGATCGTATTGACGTAGGGCGTCGTCACGCGTCCGTAGAAATCACCGTGACGGTTGGCGTCGAAATCAAGCATCTGATCGATCAGATAGTGGGCGCGAGGGCGTCCTTCGACATTCGCCACCGACTCAATCGATTCGAGCCATTCGCGAGTCTCTTGTGGATCCTCGTCAAGAAAAGCGGGTTGTTGTGCCATCGTTGTCGTCTCCTGGACATTGCAGCAGCACCGAGTCGTTTGGTGCCTGACGAAGGGGCGTGGGTCATCGCCAGCCTTTGAGTTTGTAGTTGCAATTGCAACTACGTGGAAGAACTTAGCCTGCCGTGCGTTACAATTGCAACTAAATCGATTTCATGAAAAAGGTGATGCATGTCTTCCAACGAGCCGGATACCTGGTTCAGATTCGTCAGGGCACACCGCTGCCTGATCCGCGAGATCGAACGCCGGCTGGCGGCCGCCGGGCTTCCGGCCTACGCCTGGTACGACGCGTTATGGGGGTTGGAAAGCGGCCCCGAAGGCACCCGGCGAATGAATGAACTGGCGGATGTGATGGCTATCGAGCGCTATAACCTCACGCGCCTGGTTGACCGCCTGGAGGCCGAAGGCCTGGTCACCCGCAGCCGCGCCAGCGATGACGGTCGCGGCGCGTATGCCAGTATCACCGAGCAGGGCAAGGCGCTACGCAAGAAAATGTGGGCGATCTACGAAGGCGCGGTGGACGAACTGTTCCTGTCGCAATTCGACGACACCCAGCAGCGGCTTTTCAGCGACGCCCTTGAGCGCGCGGCCAGCGCGGCGCGCAGCAGTGGGCGGGCGAAGTAAGGGAACGGCTCATTGGCGCGGGTTGCGATCCATCGCCAGCGAATCGTGTATGAAGCCGGGACGGGAGTAAGCCGCTCGGACACCAGGTACGCGTCTCTTTGCTCCGCCAATTTCAAAAAAACGCCGATCATTGAATGATCGGCGTTTTTGTTTGTGCGGGTGTTGTAGCGGAAACAGTAAAGGATCCGGTTCTGAGTCCTTCGGCATCTTGAACCCGGTCACAGGCGACCGGGGTTCAACAGCGCTTTACAGCTTCGGCAACTGCCCGACACGCCCCATCATTTCCGTGACGATCTGCAGATCGAGCAGGAACTGATCCACGGTTTTGAATTCGCCATCGGTGTGCCCGGTGTATTTGGCTTCAGGTCGAGCCAGACCGAATTGCACGCCGTTCGGCAATTCGTGAACCGAAGTCGCCCCTGCGGAAGTCCCGAACTCCGACTTCATGCCGAGGTTTTCGCTGGCCACTGCGAGCAACGCCTTGACCCACTCACCCTCGGGATTGCGATACATCGGTTCGGCCACTGAGTAGTCGAACGCTACAGCGACGTGAGTCTTCTTGCTCCAGGCATCCAGTTTTTCAGCGATCTCAGCCTTGAGTTTTTCTGGAGACTTGCCTTTCGGCACGCGCAGGTTGACCGCCAACTTGAAGGCTTTGTCATCCTCACCCACATAGGTCAGGGAAGTCGTCAGTGGACCCATGAACGCGTCCGAGAAGCCCACCCCGAGTTTCTTGCCCAGATAGTCGAGGCCCCAGTTGTCGTCGGCATAGCGCGCGGCGTCGGTGAATTGGTTGTGCTTGAGCGCGACTTTGCCGTCCAGGCTGTTGATGAAGCTCAGCATGCGTGCGACCGGGTTGATGCCCGACTCGGGTTCGGAGGAGTGCGCGGAAACGCCGGTGACGGTCAATTTGACGTCTTTGCCTTCAACTTTTGCAGCAACCTGGAAGTCGCCGCCGTTGGCTTTGGCGTAGGCGTCTCCGGCTTTTTGCAGGCTCGCTGCCAGTTCGGCAGGTTTGTCGGTTACCAGTGTCACCACTGAGGCGGACGGAATCTGATTGGTCGCCTTGCCGCCGGTCATCGACACGATTTCTGCACCGTTGCCCTCGGCCTTGCGCTTGGCGAAGTTGGCCATGACGGTGCCGTAGCCCTTCTCGGCAATCACCACCGGGTAACCGCCGTCCAGCGCCATGTTGTAGGTGGGCGTCGGGTTACGCTCGAAATAGTAAGGGATGGCGTCGCCCGTGGTTTCCTCGGTGGTATCGACCAGCAACTTGAAGTTACGCGCCAGCGGCAGTTTCTCGTCCTTGATCGTTTTCATGGCGTACAGCGCGACGACGATGGCGTTCTTGTCGTCCTCGGTGCCGCGACCGTACATGCGATCGCCAATCAGCGTGACCTTGAACGGGTCGAGCCTGGTGCCGTCCTTGAGCACCCAGTTTTCCGGTGTTACTGGCACCACATCGGCGTGCGCGTGAATACCGACGACTTCGTTGCCTTTGCCGTCCAGAGAGATTTCGTAGACACGGTTATCGACGTTGCGGAATTTCAGATTGAAGGATTCGGCGAGTTTCTGAATCTCGCCAGCAATCTTGATGAATTCAGGGTTGTCGTGTTGCGCCACGCCGTCCTTGCGGAAGGTCGGAATCTCGACAAGTTGGCGCAGTGTTTCCAGCGCGGCTTTGCCGTATTTCACACGGGTGTAGATACCCAGCAGGCGGTGGATTTCATTCTGCTGTTCGGCATTCAAGGTCTTGTTGTCGAGGAAGGCGCTGACGGACTGGTTGAGGTTGTCCGTTTTGGCCAGGTCGCTTTTCGCCAGGCTGCCGAGGAAGCTGCGGAAGTCCGCTACGGTCTTGCCGTCGAAGGATTTCAGGATCGCTGCGCTCTGCTCGGCAGTGATGTTGGCTTGGGCGGCGCTGGTAAACGCGGTGAGGCTGGCTAGGACCAGCGTTGCGGTCGCCAGTTTTTTCAGGGAAAAGACCATGGAACAGGCATTCCTTTGCTAAAGGTTGGAGGAAAATTTCTGACGCTTGCGACAGAAACATTTTGCAACCTAACACCGCGAGGGCGTGAAGAGGGAGCCGGAAATTTGATCTGTCGCACAGAAATGCAAAAGAGGCGCACAAATGAAAAGTCCCGGCGGGTGATGGCCGGGACTTTTTTGTGTGAGTTACATCGATAGCATCAGGCGTCCGGCAAACAGGATCAGAATGACGCCCATGCTGCGCTCGAACCAATGTCCGAGGCGCATGAACAGCAAACGCACTTGATTGCTGGAAAAAAACAGCGCGACGATCACGAACCACAGCGCGTTGACGAAACACATCCACAAACCATAGAACGCCTGGATCTGCAGCGGTGTGCTGGCGCTGATGATCGTGGTGAAGATTGCGAGGAAAAACAGCGTGGCCTTGGGGTTGGTCGCGTTGGTCAGAAAACCGGTGCTGAATGCTTTGAACAACGACTGTTCGACCAGCGGCTCGTCAGTGTTTTTTTCGCCTTCGATGCTGCTCTTCGGTTTGCTGCGGATCAGGCTGATGCCCAGATAAAGGATGTATGCGCCGCCGACCACTTTGGCCACCGTCAGCAGCCAAGGCGTGGTGTGCATCAGGGCACCGACACCGAGCAAGGTATACAACACGTGCACAGAAATCCCCGCACCGATACCCAACGCGGTGCAAATTCCCACCAATCGGCCGAAGCGAACGCTCTGGCGAATGGTCACGGCGAAGTCCGGGCCGGGTGCGACCACAGCAAGAAAGTGAATAGTTGCCAGCGCCAGAAACTCGCCCAGGTAGTTGGAAAACATGTCAGCTCCAGAAAGTCAGAGGGGAAGCATTGCCGCGATAGCCGACAAAGAAGGACAGGCTCAAGCGCGGGTCCGCCACGCCTGGGGTGACCGAGTGCATACGGCGCGAATTGAACATGATGAAATCGCCGGGCTGCGGTCGCACTTCGAGGGCGGGCGGCCCCAGCAGCGACGGCTCGATGCCGTAGCTGTCGCCACGCATTTCATCGAACTGGTCCGGGGTGATGTCGTCTTCCCACATCTGCAAGGCGCCGCCCTCGGTGGGCATGTTCAGGTAAACGTTGCAGGCGAACTGCGCTTCGAGGCTGCGCGCCTGGAAGCTGTCCGGTGCGTCTTTGGCGAAGATGTCGTGGTGGGCCAGAAAGCACACGCCGGGTTTGACTACGCGGGACAGGCCGACATACATCTTGCGACCGTAGAGGTTTTCCAGGTGGGCACCGGCCGGCCACGATTCATCAAGCATGCAGCGCAGGGTGTCGACCGGGGAAGAGTAGGGCGCGCAGCGATTGCGCAATTCGGCGATGTTGCGGGTGGCGCGTTCGAAGTAATCCTCGATCAGTAACGGTTGGTTTTCCGCCTCATAAAATGCCATGCCGATACGGCCGATACTCGGCGCGTTGATGTAGCCTTCAAAACCCGGCGCGAGAATCTTGTCGCCGAGCTCGATCGCCAGCGGCTCGGGTAAAAAGCTTTTGAGGCGGATGGCGAGGACTTCTTCGTTGGCCAGTTTTTTTATGCACGTCTCATCGAGACGCTCGACGTCTAGCATCATGGTTTAGGTCCATCTATCGATAGTCAACGGAACCTTCGAATGCGGCTCCCCCGGCGTCGGACGCTGCGCGGCGGCAGCGCCCGAAAAGCTCAATCCACGCTGTAGTGAACGGACAACGTGCCCTTCTTCTGTGAAAGGGATGCGATCGTGACTGTGCCCAATTCCTTCAGGCTGCGTACATGAGTGCCGCCACAGCCGTAGGCCGGCAGTTCTCCAAAACTGATTTCCCGCGCGCCTTCGCGCAGCGAGGTCAGGCGCGGCAGATCGTGTTCGATCCACTGCTCGATGCCGTGCTGGACGGCTGGCGCCTGTACTTCTTGCGCGGCATCGCCCGGTTTGAACTGGACGCGGCCTTCGTCTGGCCAGTGGTGTGCCTTGACCGGCGTCCAGCCCATGGCCTGAATGAAGTGACCGATCAAATGCCCCGCTGAATGCATGCGGGCGTTATAACGACGGCGCTCCTGGTCGACACGGATCTGCGTCATGCCAAGGCTCACCGGCCGATCGACGTAATGAATGATTCGCTCGGGATCCTGAACCACACGCAGCACTTCGGCATCACCGATCCAGCCCGTGTCGTAAGGCTGGCCGCCACCCTGGGGATGAAACAAGGTGGCGCGCAGCACTACGGCGAATTCGTTCTCGTAGGGTGTGCAGTCGAGGACTTCGACATTCGCCTTGAGGTCATCGCTATGGAAAAAAAGGCGAAGCGTCATATTCCATGCCCTGATTGAAGTTTCTATTTTTATTATATGAATCGTGCAATAACGTGATAATCCGTTCAAACATCAAAGGACTTGTGCGTTGTGAGCATCAATCTACCGCTGCCACTGCTGGGTGAAATGGCGATTTTCGTCAAGGTGGTCGAGACCGGCAGTTTTTCGGAAGCGGCTCGGCAGATGGGCTCGTCGCCCTCGGCGGTGAGCCGCAGTATTTCGCGTCTGGAAAAAGCGCTGGCCACCCGCTTGCTGCAGCGCACCACGCGCAAACTGCGCTTGAGTGACGGCGGGGAAGAGGTGTTCAAGCGCTGCCGGGAGATGGTCAGCGCGGCCCGTTCGGTGATGGAAATCAGTGGCCAGTTCACCCACGAAGCGGAGGGCCTGGTGCGCGTCAGTGTGCCGAAAGCGGTGGGGCGGTTTGTGGTGCATCCGCACATGCCGGAGTTTCTGCGGCGTTACCCCAAAGTGGATGTGGAATTATTGCTGGAAGATCGCGAGGTCGATTTGATTGACGATCATGTCGACCTGGCGATTCGCATAACCGATCGCCCCCCAGCCGGTCTGGTGGGGCGGCAGTTGCTGACAATCGACCATTTGCTTTGCGCTACGCCGCAATATCTGGCCGAACACGGTACGCCGACGCATCCTCACGATTTGCTCAACCACAGTTGCATTTATCTGGGCGAAACGCCGAGCGATGCGCGCTGGAAATTCAAGAAGGGCAGCAAGGCGGTGACGGTCGGCGTGCGCGGGCGATATGCCGCCAATCATACGGGCGTGCGGTTGGGGGCGGTGTTGCAGCATATCGGGATTGGCAGTTTGCCGTATTTCACGGCGCGTTATGCGTTGGAGCAGAAGCTGATTGTGCAGGTGTTGCCGGACTGGACGTTCCTTGCCTCTTACCACGGCGGGTTGTGGTTGCTGCATTCGCCGACGCGTTATTTGCCACCGAAGTTGCGGGTGTTTATTGATTATCTGGTGGAGTGTCTGGAGAAGGAGCCGACGTTGGGCAAGCCTGGGAAATCGGTTAGCGGGAGCAACGCGGCTGTGGCGTATGAGTTGCCTGAGAGTGAGGGATTGCTTTGAGGTTTGTTCTTTGTGCTTGGCCTTGGCGGCCTTAGGGCCGACCAGGCTGCTTGGGTTTTGGGTGAATATCCGTTGCTTCGGGTGGTGCTTCTGGCGGTTTCGCCCTTACGGCGAGTCCCTTTTTCAAACGCCAAAAAGGAACCAAAAGGCTGGGCCCCGGCGTTCGGCCCGCTCGCTGGGGCTCGGGGTTCCTTCGTTCCGGGATCGATCCGGGCGCATCGCTTCCGGTTTGCTTCGCTGCACCTCCTTTCGATGTGTACGACTGCGTCGTACGGTCGCTGCGCTCCCACGCCCGGATCAATCCCGTAACGAAGCCTGCCGATGGGGCCGGCATGGCAAGATCAAGAGCGGTACTCGAGCTTGCGCTCATTGTTTTGAGTGGTGAGGAGCGGGCGGTGTTTGGCTTTGGCTTTGGGTTTGGTTTTGGTTTTGGTTTTGTGGGGGGGCTTTGGGTCTTGAAAAAAAGGCCCGCATGGGATTTCCAAGCGGGCCTTTGATTGTGTGTTGAAGATCAGTGTTTGCTGTCCTGTGCGGACATGGCCATCAGTTGTTTTTCCTGGTTCCAGTCGAAGGGTTCGTCGTTCTGTTCGGCTTCGAAGCGGCGTTCTTCGAGGGCTTGGTACAGGTCGATTTCTTCGTCGGACAGGTAGTGCAGGCAGTCGCCGGCGAAGTACCACAGCAGATCGCGCGGGATCAGGTGGGCGATTTGCGGATAGCGGCTGATGACTTGGGTGAGGATGTCCTGGCCCAGGTATTGGCTTTCGATAGGGTCGATCGGCAGGGAGGCCAGCAGTTCGTCGAAGCGCTCGAGGAACAGGGCATGGCTTTCTTCGGGTACCTGTTCGGCCTCACCTACGGCGACCAGGATACTGCGCAGGTGGTCGAGCAAAACAAGATGGTCGGCAACGACGTTGGACACGAGATAAGTCCTCAAGAGCAAAACGGGCGCGGGAGTATAAAGCCACCGCGCCCGTTTTTCATAAATAACCGCTAAACGTCAGCACGTCTCAGCGGATTTTTCCTTCGGCCAGCGCCAGCTCCTCTTTGTCGAAATCATCGACGTCGATCACTTTGCGGCGTGCCGCTTCGGCATCACGCAGGCTCTGCGCTTCCAGCGGTTGCAGCACGCCGGCTTCCAGTGCCGCGTCGATGGCGTGTTCGCCCGCAGTCGGTTTGACCTGACCGTTTTTCAGGGCGATGTGGAGTTTTTTGTGCAGCGGTTGTGCAGCATTCAGCAGATCGCTGGCGTGTTGCAGGGCACCCACCGCATCGTCCGGTGCTTGCGGGCGATAGCAGCCGGCAAGCAGTTCTTCCAGTGCCGGATCGCCCTTGGCGCGACCGATGACTGCCGCGACTTCGGCGCCGAGTTTGTCCGATGGGCCTTTGTGGCGACGGCCGAACGGGAACACGATGACGCGCAACAGGCAGCCGAGCACTTTGTTGGGGAAATTGCCCAGCAGTTCGTCCAGTGCCCGTTCCGACTGGCCGAGGCTTTCTTCCATGGCCCAGCGGAACAGCGGCTCCATGTACGCCGGCGAATCCAGGTCGTGATAGCGCTTGAGCGCGGCGGAGGCCAGGTACAGGTTGCTCAACACATCACCCAGGCGGGCCGACAGACGTTCGCGGCGTTTCAGTTCGCCGCCCAGCAGCATCATGCTGAAGTCGGCGAGCATGGCGAATGCGGCGGCCTGACGGTTGAGCGCGCGGAAGTAGCCCTGACTGATTTTGTCGCCCGGCGCATGTTCGAAGTGGCCAAGGCCGAGGTTCAGCACCAGTGTGCTGGCAGCGTTGCTGACGGCGAAACCAATGTGCTTGAGCAGCAGGCCATCGAATTCCTTGAGCGCCTGATCCTTGTCTTCGCGCCCGGCGAGAGCCATTTCCTTGAGCACGAACGGATGGCAGCGGATCGCGCCCTGACCGAAGATCATCAGGTTGCGCGAAAGAATGTTGGCCCCTTCCACGGTGATGAAGATCGGCGCGCCGTTCCAGCTGCGACCAAGGTAATTGTTCGGCCCCATGATGATCGCCTTGCCGCCGTGCACGTCCATGGCGTGACTGATGCACTCGCGGCCGCGCTCGGTGAGGTGATACTTGAGGATCGCCGACAGCACCGAGGGCTTTTCGCCCAGATCCACGGCATTGGCGGTGAGCATCCGCGCGGCATCCATCATCCACGCGTTGCCACCGATGCGCGCCATGGCTTCCTGAATGCCTTCGAAAGCGGACAGCGGCACATTGAACTGCTCACGAATCTGCGCGTACTGACCAGTGACCAGACTGGTGAACTTGGCCGCGCCGGTGCCCACCGCTGGCAGCGAGATCGAACGCCCGACCGACAGGCAGTTCATCAGCATCATCCAGCCCTTACCAAGCATTTCCTGGCCACCGATGAGGTAGTCCAGCGGAATGAACACGTCCTTGCCTGAGTTGGGGCCGTTCATGAACGCGGCGCCCAGTGGCAGATGGCGACGGCCGATTTCCACGCCAGCGGTGTCGGTCGGAATCAGCGCGAGGCTGATGCCCAGGTCTTCCTTGTCGCCCAGCAGGTGATCCGGGTCGTAAGCTTTGAACGCGAGGCCGAGCAGGGTCGCCACCGGGCCAAGGGTGATGTAGCGTTTTTCCCAGTTCAGGCGCAGACCAATGACTTGCTCACCTTTCCATTCGCCTTTGCAAATGATCCCGGTGTCGGGCATCGCGCCGGCATCGGAGCCGGCAAGCGGGCCGGTGAGGGCGAAGCAGGGGATGTCGTCGCCACGGGCCAGACGCGGCAGATAGTGATTGCGTTGTTCGTCGGTGCCGTAATGCAACAGCAGTTCGGCCGGGCCGAGAGAGTTGGGCACCATTACGGTGGAGGCAAGGTCGCCGCTGCGAGTTGCCAGTTTCATCGCCACTTGTGAGTGGGCGTAGGCGGAGAAACCTTTGCCGCCGTATTCCTTGGGAATGATCAGGGCGAAAAAGCCATGCTCCTTGATGTGTGTCCAGGCCTCGGGCGGCAGGTCCATCGACTGGCCGATCTGCCAGTCAGTGACCATCGCGCAGAGTTCTTCGGTCGGGCCGTCGATGAAAGCCTGTTCTTCTTCGCTCAACTGAACCTTGGGATAGGACAGCAGTTTGTCCCAGTCCGGACGGCCGCTGAACAACTCGCCATCCCACCACACCGTGCCGGCATCGATCGCGTCGCGTTCGGTCTGCGACATCGGCGGCAGGGTTTTCTGAAACCAGTTGAACAGCGGCGCAGTGAAGTGTTTGCGGCGCAGGTCAGGCAGCAACAGCGGCGCGGCAACCACCGCCAGCAGGACCCAGAAGATGAACAGCAGCCCGCCCGGCGCGTGACTGAAAATCCCCATTGCCAGTAAATAGACGGCAACGATGCCCAACGCGGGCAGCGGGGCGATGCGTCGGTGGGCGAGATACGCCACGCCGACGATCAAAACCAGTATCCACAACAACAGCATATTCAGTCCTCCGTGAACCAAGGCAAATCGACCCTCCAGAGCTTAGACGGCATCTGTAAAAGCGGGTGGTCAGAGCATGGTGATTGAAATCGTGGGAAACCCCGGATGGTTTTCGTAGGTTCGGTGGGCAACACGTGTGGGAAATCGTTCGTAGCTGCGCAGCTTTGCTTTCAGGTTTGGCCGAAACGTCGTTATCTCTGTGCTCAGGCTGTCGCTAGACTCGTGACTCATCCAGGAGATTACCGCCATGCACGAGTATCTGAGCCCCGGCCGCTTCATCGATAGTGACCACCCGGCGGTGGTGGAGTTCGCCGAGCGGCATCGCGGCGCCAGCCATGATCCGCGTAAGCAGGCGATCAGTCTTTACTACGCCGTGCGCGAGGCGGTGCGTTATAACCCCTACACCTTCAGCCGGGATCCGCAAACCTTGCGTGGCAGCTACGCGCTGGCAGCGGGGGAGAGTTACTGCGTGCCGAAAGCCACGCTGCTCGCCGGTTGCGCGCGGCATTGTGGAATTGCGGCGCGCATCGGTCTGGCCGATGTGCGCAATCACCTGTCGACGCCGCGTCTGCTCGAGTTGCTGAAAAGCGATGTGTTTGCCATGCATGGCTATACCGAGCTGTTTCTCGATGGCCGCTGGGTCAAGGCCACTCCGGCGTTCAATCAGCAACTGTGCGAGTTGTTCAACGTTGCAGCGCTGGAGTTCGATGGCATCAACGACAGCGTGTTCCATCCGTACAATCGCGACGGCGCGCTGT
This sequence comes from Pseudomonas hamedanensis, assembly GCF_014268595.2. Classification (NCBI taxonomy): domain Bacteria; kingdom Pseudomonadati; phylum Pseudomonadota; class Gammaproteobacteria; order Pseudomonadales; family Pseudomonadaceae; genus Pseudomonas; species Pseudomonas hamedanensis. The sequence continues at coordinate 4,930,399 of NZ_CP077091.1, read as the reverse complement.
TGATGGAGTATCTGATCGATCACGGCCAGTTCACCGACGTGCCGGAAACCTTCTTCTTCGAACACCTGGAAAAGTGTTACCCGCATCTGTTCAGTGCACATTTGCCGGTCCTGCTGGGCGATATGCAGACGGATTTGAGTCGCACCTGATCCGGCGTATGCTGACCGTCCATTCACTTGCAAAGAGGCGGTCATGCTGAAGATCTGGGGACGGAAAAATTCGTCGAACGTCAGGAAGCCTTTGTGGGCTGCCGAAGAGTTGGGCCTGGCCTACGAGGCCATCGATGCCGGGGGCGCGTTCGGCGTGGTCGACACGCCCGAGTACCGGGCGATGAATCCGAATGGCCGGGTGCCGGTGATCGAAGACGACGGTTTCGTGCTGTGGGAATCCAATGCCATCGTCCGCTACCTGCTGGCCAAACATGCGCCGGACAGCGCCTGGTATCCGGCAGACCCACAAGCCCGCGCCACGGCGGACAAGTGGATGGACTGGACCACCTCCAGTTTTGCCGGGCCCTTTCGCACTGTGTTCTGGGGTGTGCTGCGCACGCCTGCCGAGCAGCAGGACTGGAAGGCGATCAACGCCGCGATCAAGGAATGTGATGAGTTGCTGAACATGGCCGACCATGCGCTGATCAGCCAGCCCTATCTCTCCGGCAATGACATCGGCATGGGCGACATCCCGTTGGGCAGCTTCATTTATGCCTGGTTCGAAATGCCCATCGAACGGGCACCACAACCGCATCTGCAAGCGTGGTACGAGCGCCTGAAGCAGCGTCCGGCGTACCGGAAAGCGGTCATGACCGCGTTGACTTGATAATTACTATCGACACACTTGACTGTACTTGTGCGGCGACGGCAAGCACCATTGCGCTTCGTGTCGCGGTTGTTTCCCTCGCCGCCCACCCCTATTTATTCCTTTCCTTCCTTCTTGGTGCGTAAATCAGATATGAGTTCCGCTCTGTCCATCCGGCAGCTAACCAAAACCTACGGCAACGGGTTCCAGGCCTTGAGTGGTATCGATCTGGACGTCGCCGAAGGTGATTTTTTCGCCTTGCTCGGCCCCAACGGTGCCGGCAAATCCACAACCATCGGCATTCTCTCGACCCTGGTCAACAAGACCAGCGGCACAGTGAATATCTTCGGCCATGACCTGGACAAGAACCCGGCGGCGCTCAAGCGCTCGATCGGCGTCGTGCCTCAGGAATTCAACTTCAACCAGTTCGAAAAGACCTTCGACATCGTCGTGACCCAGGCCGGTTACTACGGCATTCCGGCGAAGATCGCCAAGGAACGCGCCGAGCAGTACCTGACCCAGCTCGGCCTGTGGGACAAGCGCGATGTGCCGTCGCGTTCGCTGTCCGGCGGCATGAAGCGGCGCCTGATGATCGCCCGTGCGCTGGTGCATGAGCCACGTCTGCTGATCCTCGATGAGCCGACCGCCGGCGTCGACATCGAGTTGCGCCGTTCGATGTGGACGTTCCTCACCGAGCTGAACCAGAAAGGCATCACCATCATCCTGACCACGCATTATCTGGAAGAGGCGGAACAGTTGTGCCGCAACATCGGCATCATCGACCACGGCACGATTGTCGAGAACACCAGCATGCGCCAGTTGCTCAGTCAGTTGCATGTCGAGACCTTCCTGCTTGATCTCAAGGGCGATCTGTCTGCCGCGCCGCAGTTGGTCGGCTACCCGTCGCGGCTGGTCGATGCGCACACGCTGGAAGTCCAGGTCGACAAGTCGATGGGCATCACCGCGCTGTTTGGCCAACTGGCACTGCAGAACATCGAAGTGCTGAGCCTGCGTAACAAAACCAATCGCCTTGAGGAGTTGTTCGTGTCCCTGGTGGAGAAAAATCTGTCGAAGGTGGCGGTATGAGTTCCGAGTTCGGTCCCAACCTTGTCGCCCTGCAAACCATCGTTTACCGCGAAGTCAAACGCTTCATGCGGATCTGGCCGCAGACGCTGCTGCCCCCGGCCATTACCATGGTTCTGTACTTTGTAATCTTTGGTAACCTGATCGGCCGGCAGATCGGCGATATGGGTGGCTTCACCTACATGGAGTACATCGTGCCGGGGCTGATCATGATGTCGGTGATCACCAACTCCTACGGCAACGTGGTTTCCAGCTTTTTCGGCAGCAAGTTCCAGCGCTCGATCGAAGAACTGATGGTTTCGCCGGTGTCACCGCACACGATCTTGATCGGCTTCACCATTGGCGGCGTATTGCGCGGTTTGGCGGTGGGTTTGATCGTGACGATTCTGTCGCTGTTTTTCACCGATTTGCAGGTACATCACCTTGGCGTGACCATTCTGGTGGTGGTGCTGACGGCGACGATCTTTTCGCTGCTGGGTTTTATCAACGCGGTATTTGCGCGTAACTTCGACGATATCTCGATCATCGCGACTTTCGTGCTGACCCCGCTGACCTACCTGGGCGGCGTGTTCTACTCGATCACCTTGCTGCCGCCGTTCTGGCAGACCGTGTCGCTGGCCAACCCTGTGCTGCACATGGTCAATGCGTTCCGCTACGGGATTCTCGGTGTGTCGGATATTCGCATCGGCATTGCCATCACCTTCATGCTGGTGGCGACGGTGGTGCTGTATCTCGGCTGTGCGCGGTTGCTGGTGAGCGGGCGCGGGATGCGCACCTGATTTCACATCCGGTCGTGGCCATCGCGAGCAGGCTCGCTCCCACATTGGAATGATTTTCCCGTGGGAGCGAGCCTGCTCGCGAAGGGGCCCATGCAGACACCACAAAACAAAACGGCCTCCCATCGCGGAGGCCGTTTTGCATTCATTCATTTCTGTCGACTTTTCTTGCGCCGCCGCCATTGCCGCGCCACCCACCAACGCCAGTACAGCATCACCAGGCAATAGGCGAGGGCGCCCAGCACCAGGCCGACCACCACCGAACCCAGCAGAAACGGCTGCCACAACGTTGACAGTTCACCGCTGATCCATTCCCAGGTCAGCTCATCCGGCAGGTGCCGTGCGGGCACGTCCATCAAGAACGCGCCGGCCTGATAGGTGCAGAAGAACACCGCCGGCATGGTGATCGGATTGGTCAGCCAGACCAGACTCACCGCGATCGGCATATTGCCGCGCACCATCACCGCCAGCGCAGCCGCCACCAGCATCTGCGCCGGGATCGGCAGGAAGGCCGCGAACAGGCCAACCGCCATCGCCCGGGCGACCGAATGGCGATTGAGGTGCCAGAGGTTAGGGTCATGCAGCAACGTGCCGAGAAAGCGTAAGGATTTGTGTTCCCTGATGCTCGTCGGGTCGGGCATGTATCGTTTGAATAAGCGCCGGGGCATAAGGCTTCTCGGTCGGTTAAGGCGGCAAGTATGTCTGGATTCTACGAACCACCCATTCAGACTTTGTGACAATTGTTGACGGCGGACGTGCCCGGCACCGGCTATGCCTAGGTGGGGACTCTTAAGGACGGGCATATGCGCACAGGGATGATGGCGCTGGCAGTCGGTCTGCTGGCCCCGGTTTTCATGCCGGCGTTGCCGCCGGTCGGTTTGTTGGTGGTGCTGCCAGTGGTGGCGTTGATGCTGCTGCCCTTTCGCAGCTATCCATTGGCGTGTTTTCTGTTTGGCTTCACCTGGGCCTGCGTCGGCGCGCTGTGGGCGCTGAACGATCGCTTGCCGCCGCGCCTGGACGGCGAAACCCGCTGGGTCGAAGGGCGGGTGGTCGGCTTGCCGCAGAGCAGTGACGGCGTGGTGCGTTTCGAGCTGGCCGATGCGCGCTCACGCCATGCAACGCTGCCGTCGCTGATGCGCCTGGCCTGGTACGCCGGACCGCCGGTGAAAAGCGGTGAGCGCTGGCGCCTGGCGGTGAAGCTGAAGCGCCCCGGTGGCCTGCTCAATCCAGATGCGTTCGATTATGAGGCCTGGCTGTTGGCGCAGCGCATCGGCGCGACGGGTACGATCAAGGACGGCCAACGCCTCACGCCAGCCCGCAATGCCTGGCGCGACAGTCTTCGTCAGCGCTTGCTGGCAGTGGATGCACAGGGACGCGAGGGCGCGCTGGCCGCGCTGGTGCTGGGCGATGGTTCCGGTCTCAGCCGCGAGGACTGGCAAACTTTGCAGGACACCGGCACCGTGCATTTGCTGGTGATCTCCGGCCAGCACATTGGTTTGCTCGCGGCCGTGGTGTATCTGCTGGTCGCCGGACTGGCGCGCTACGGGTTGTGGCCGCTGCGCTGGCCCTGGCTGCCGTGGGCCTGCGGTCTGGCATTCGCCGCAGCGCTTGGTTACGGCTTGCTCGCCGGGTTCGATGTGCCGGTGCAGCGCGCCTGTGTGATGGTGGCGCTGGTGCTGTTATGGCGCCTGCGCTTTCGCCATCTCGGTGCATGGTGGCCGTTGTTACTGGCATTCAACGGCGTGTTGTTGCTTGATCCGCTGGCGAGTCTGCGGCCTGGGTTCTGGCTGTCCTTTGCTGCGGTGGCGGTGCTGATTCTCACCTTCGGCGGGCGGCTGGGCGCGTGGCGCTGGTGGCAGACCTGGACGCGCGCGCAGTGGTTGATCGCGATCGGGTTGTGCCCGGTGTTGCTGGCCTTGAGCCTGCCGATCAGTGTGAGCGGGCCGCTGGCGAACCTGCTGGCGGTGCCTTGGGTCAGCCTTGTGGTGCTGCCGCCGGCATTGCTCGGAACGTTGTTATTGCCTGTGCCCTATGTTGGCGAAGGGCTGCTGTGGCTGGCGGGCGGCCTGATCGACTGGCTGTTTATCGGGCTTGCGCTGATCGCCGGACAATGGCCGGCGTGGATACCCGCAGCCATTCCATTCTGGGCACTGGCGGTGGGCGGCCTCGGCGCGGTCTTATTGCTTTTGCCCCGTGGCGTACCGCTGCGCCCATTGGGCTGGCCGCTGATGTTGCTATTGGTGCTACCGCCCCGAGAACCAATAGAAGAAGGGCAGGCCGATATCTGGCAACTCGACGTCGGCCAAGGTCTTGCCATCCTGATTCGCACCCGCCACCACGCGGTTCTGTATGACGCCGGCCCGCGTGTTGGTGATTTTGATCTGGGCGAACGCGTGGTGCTGCCTGCGCTACGCAAACTCAACGTGCAAAAGCTCGATTTGATGCTGCTCAGCCACGCCGATGCCGATCACGCCGGCGGTGCCCGGGCGGTGAGGCGCGGCTTGCCGGTGGCGCGGATCGTCAGCGGCGATCCGCTAAACCTGCCGGCGGAACTGAACGCCGCAGCCTGTGAAAGTGGCGAGCAGTGGCAGTGGGATGGCGTGCAGTTCCAGCTCTGGCAATGGTCGGACGCGGATGACAGCAATCAGCGGTCCTGTGTGTTGCAAATCGAGGCCAATGGCGAACGCCTGTTGCTCACCGGCGACATCGACACGCACGCCGAACGCGTCCTGCTCGGCAGCCCTCTCGCGGTGCCGACGCAATGGCTGCAATCACCGCATCACGGCAGCCGCAGCTCATCATCGATGGCCCTGCTAAACGCGCTGCAAGCGCAATCGGTACTGATCTCCCGAGGCCATGGCAATGCCTTCGGTCACCCGCATCCGACCGTGCTTGCGCGCTATCGCAAGCAAGGCCTGCGCATCTACGACAGCGCCGAGCAGGGCGCCATTCATTTGCAACTGGGTCGCTTCAAACCGCCGTGGACGATGCGTCAACAGCGACGTTTCTGGCGTGATCCGCCTGCGCCCGGCCATTGATCGGTGCCAGCATGGATGCCACCTCACGGTCGTCGGGGCAGCGGGTCTTAAACGCCAATCGGTATGGTAAAGTGGCGCACTTTTTCGAGGGGACTGTCACTGTGTGGGAATTGGTCAAATCCGGCGGCTGGATGATGTTGCCGATCATTCTGAGTTCCATCGCGGCCATGGCGATCGTTGCCGAGCGTCTGTGGACCCTGCGCGCCAGTCGCGTCACCCCCGAGCATTTGCTGGGCCAGGTCTGGGTCTGGATCAAGGACAAGCAGCTCAACAAGGAAAAACTCAAGGAACTGCGCGCCAACTCGCCGCTGGGGGAAATCCTCGCGGCCGGCCTGGCCAACTCCAAGCATGGTCGCGAGATCATGAAAGAGTGCATCGAAGAGGCCGCCGCGCGGGTCATTCATGAACTTGAACGCTACATCAACGCCCTCGGCACCATCGCGGCCATGGCGCCGCTGCTCGGTTTGCTCGGCACCGTGTTGGGCATGATCGATATTTTCAGTGCGTTCACTGGTTCCGGCATGACCACCAACGCTTCGGTATTGGCGGGCGGTATCTCCAAGGCGCTGATTACCACCGCAGCAGGCCTGATGGTCGGCATTCCGGCGGTATTCTTCCACCGCTTCCTGCAACGTCGTATCGATGAGCTGGTGGTCGGCATGGAGCAGGAAGCAATCAAACTGGTCGAAGTGGTGCAGGGCGACCGTGACGTCGACCTCTCTGAGGGCAAAGCGTGAAATTCCGTCGCAAGCCCCGGGAAACCGTGGACATCAACCTCGCGTCGCTGATCGACGTGGTGTTCATCCTGCTGCTGTTTTTCGTAGTGACCACCACCTTCACCCGTGAAACCCAGCTGCGCGTGGACCTGCCGGAAGCCGTCAGCGGCTCGCCGGCCGAAGACCAGCAGGTCAAACAGCTCGACGTTGCGATCAGTGCCGAAGGCGTGTTTTCGGTGAACAACAAAATTCTGCCGAAAAACGATCTGGCAACGCTGATGGAAGCCATGCAGAAAGAATCCAACGGCGACACCAACATGCCGTTGTCGATCAGTGCCGATGGCAAGGCGCAGCATCAATCGGTGATCACCGCCATGGACGCGGCCGGCAAGCTTGGTTTCAGCCATCTGCGCATGACGACGGTCGAGGCGGCGCCGAAATCCTGATGAGCCTGTCCGATCGTTTGCTCGCCGCGTGGTACCAGGGGCACCCGGCCCTGACGCTGCTGCGGCCGCTGGAAATGCTTTACCGCCGCGTGGTGGTCAACAAGCGTCAGCGCTTTCTCGACGGTGAAGGTGAAATCTATCAGTCGCCGGTTCCGTTGATCGTGGTCGGCAATATCACCGTCGGCGGCACCGGCAAAACGCCGATGATCCTCTGGCTGATCGAGCATTGCCGCCGCCGTGGACTGCGCGTCGGGGTGGTCAGTCGCGGTTATGGTGCCAAGCCACCGCAACTGCCGTGGCGGGTCGAGGCCGGGCACAGCGCCGAGGTTGCCGGTGACGAGCCGCTGCTGATCGTCCAGCGCACCGGCGTGCCGCTGATGATCGATCCTGATCGCAGCGCCGCCGTCAAAGCCCTGCTCGCCAGTGAGCCGCTCGATCTGATCCTCTCCGACGACGGCATGCAGCATTACCGCCTCGCGCGGGATCTGGAATTGGTGCTGATCGATGCCGCCCGTGGCCTCGGCAACAAACGCTGTCTGCCGGCCGGGCCGTTGCGTGAGCCTATCGAGCGTCTGAAAAGTGTCGACGGCGTGCTGTTCAACGGTGCCCTGGATGATCGCGACGATGGTTTCGCCTTTCGCCTGCAACCCACTGCGCTGGTCAATCTGCGCAGCGGCGAGCGCAAACCCCTCGATCATTTCCCGGCAGGCCAGGCCGTGCACGCGGTCGCCGGCATCGGCAATCCGCAACGTTTCTTCAATACCCTCGAAGCGCTAGACTGGCGCGCAGTGCCCCATGCGTTTGCCGACCACGCCGAATACAGCGTGCAAGCCTTGAATTTCACCCCGTCATTGCCGTTGGTGATGACCGAAAAGGATGCGGTCAAGTGCCGTGCCTTCGCTGCGGACGACTGGTGGTATCTGGCGGTCGATGCCGTGCCGTCGCCGGCCTTCGTGGCCTGGTTCGACACACAGCTGATACGCCTGTTGCCGGATCGTCTTTTGCCTTAACTCTTTTTTCCTGGGAATGTTCATGGACACCAAATTGCTCGACATCCTCGCCTGCCCCGTGTGCAAAGGCCCGCTCAAGCTCAGCGCCGACAAGACCGAACTGATCAGCAAGGGCGCCGGTCTGGCGTACCCGATCCGTGACGGCATCCCGGTGATGCTGGAAAGCGAAGCCCGCACCCTGACCACCGACGAGCGTCTGGATAAATGACCACTGCCTTCACCGTTGTCATTCCATCACGTTACGCCTCGACCCGTCTGCCGGGCAAACCGCTGCTGGATATCGGCGGCAAGCCAATGATCCAGCACGTCTGGGAGCAGGCGAGCAAAAGCAGCGCCAGCCGGGTCGTGGTCGCGACTGACGATGCGCGCATCGTCGAGGCCTGCAAGGGATTCGGCGCTGAAGTGGTGCTGACCCGTGAAGATCACAATTCCGGCACCGATCGTCTGGCCGAAGTGGCGGCGAAGCTGGGCCTTGAGCCGGACGCAATCGTAGTCAACGTGCAGGGCGACGAGCCGCTGATTCCGCCGAGCGTGATCGATCAGGTGGCGGCCAACCTGGCCGCCCACACCGAAGCACGGATGGCCACGCTGGCCGAGCCGATCGAAGACGTCGAGACGCTGTTCAACCCGAACGTGGTCAAGGTCGTCAGCGACCTCAATGGCCTGGCGCTGACATTCAGCCGTGCCACGCTGCCGTGGGCGCGCGATGCGTTCGCCAAAAGCCGCGAGCAACTGCCGGAAGGCGTCCCCTATCGCCGCCACATCGGCATCTACGCCTACCGCGCCGGTTTCCTGCAGGATTTCGTGAACTGGGGCCCTTGCTGGCTGGAAAACACCGAATCGCTCGAACAGCTGCGTGCCCTGTGGCATGGCGTGCGCATTCATGTCGCCGATGCGTTGATCGCGCCGCCGACCGGTGTCGACACGATCGAAGACCTTGAGCGCGTTCGCCGCCTGCTGGAGGCGTGATGCGCGTTCTGTTTGTGTGCCTGGGCAACATCTGCCGGTCGCCCACGGCCGAAGGTGTGTTGCGCCATAAATTGCGCGAAGCGGGGCTGGCGGATCAGGTTGAAGTAGCCTCTGCGGGGACCGGCGACTGGCATGTCGGCAATCCGCCGGACAAACGCAGTCAGGCCGCCGCGAAACTGCGCGGATATGACCTGTCGCTGCAACGCGCGCAACAGGTCAGCCGCGCCGACTTCGCCAGCTACGACCTGATTCTGGCGATGGACAACAGCAACCTGCGCAACCTCAAGGCCTTGCAACCGTCTACCGGCAAGGCCGAACTGGATCTGTTCCTGCGTCGCTACGCCGGTCTGGTCGATGAGGTGCCGGACCCGTATTACGACGGCGACCAGGGTTTCGAGCAAGTGCTGGACCTGATCGAAGCGGCTTGCGACCAACTGCTGATCGAAGTGAAGGGCCGGTTATGAGTGTGCAGGTGCAATCGCAGGTTTCCCTGAAGCCGTTCAATAGCTTTGGTGTGGATGTTCGCGCCCGATTCTTTGCCGAAGCCCACAGCGATGCCGATGTGCGTGAAGCGCTGGACTATGCCAAATCCCATGAGCTGCCGTTGCTGGTCATCGGTGGCGGCAGCAACTTGCTGCTGACCGCGGATATCCAGGCGTTGGTTTTGCGCATGGCCACGCGGGGCATTCGCGTGCTGAGCGATGACGGCAACCACGTGGTGATCGAAGCGGAAGCCGGCGAGCCGTGGCATGCGTTTGTGCAACACACACTGGCCCAGGGTTTTTCCGGTCTGGAAAACCTCAGCCTGATTCCCGGCACCGTCGGTGCCGCGCCGATGCAGAACATCGGCGCCTACGGCGTCGAGATCAAGGATGTGTTCGCCGGTCTCACCGCGCTGGATCGCCAGTCCGGCGAGCTGCGCGATTTCAGCTTGCAAGAGTGCAACTTCGCTTACCGCGACAGCCTGTTCAAACAGCAGCCGGGGCGTTGGCTGATCCTGCGGGTGCGCTTTAACCTTGATCGCGCCGCGCATCTGCATCTTGAATACGGCCCGGTGCGTCAGCGCCTGCGCGAGCAGGGCATCGAGCAACCGACGCCCACCGACGTCAGCCGCGCCATTTGCAGCATCCGCAGCGAAAAGCTGCCGGACCCGGCGGTGCTCGGCAATGCTGGGAGTTTTTTCAAGAATCCGCTGGTGCCTGCCGCCGTGGTCGCACAGATCAAGCAGCAGCACCCGGATGTGGTGGCTTATGCGCAACCGGACGGGCAGATGAAACTCGCTGCCGGTTGGCTGATCGAGCGCGCCGGCTGGAAAGGTTTTCGCGAGGCCGACGCCGGCGTGCATAAATTGCAGGCGCTGGTGCTGGTCAACTATGGCGCGGCGACCGGGCTGCAACTGCTCGACCTGGCGCAACGGATCCAGAAAGACATCGCCGAGCGTTTCAATGTCGAGCTGGAGATGGAGCCGAATCGGTATTAAGGCTACGCTTTGCCAACGCCATCAAAAGCCCTGCACTGATAAAAAAGTGCAGGGCTTTTTTGTTAATGCTGGGTTAACTTAGCGAGCTAACGATACCACCCATTTGCTCCACCAAAGGCCCGGTGCAGACGTCATCGTCGGTACAAGAGAGCCTGATTAGCCTGAGTCGATCTGCGCGAACCCCCGCTGATTTTCCGGCGGCAGATTGCTCGACCCCATAACCTCCAATAACTATGCGGGCGTGCCCATGATTACCCTGAAACTCAACGGTCAAGACCATTCTCTCGATGTCACTGAAGACATGCCGCTGTTATGGGCGATTCGTGACGTCGCCGGTTACAACGGCACCAAATTCGGCTGCGGCATGGGCCTGTGTGGCGCCTGTACCATCCATATCGACGGTTCACCGGCGCGCAGTTGCATCACGCCGATCGGCTCGGTAGTCGGCCAGAACGTCACCACCATCGACAACCTGCATGCCGACCCGATCGGCAAAGTCGTCCAGCAGGCATGGCTCGACAGCGCCGTTGCACAATGCGGTTATTGCCAGGGTGGGCAGATCATGTCCGCCACCGCTTTGTTGAAAACCAACCCGAACCCCAGCGACGAGCAGATCGAAGAAGCCATGGTCGGCAATATTTGCCGCTGCGGTACGTACAACCGGATCAAGACGGCCATTCGTCAAGCCTCCACCCACCTGAAGGAGGCCAAGGCATGAGCCGCCTTCCGAATGATTTCGCCCTGAGCAACCTCAGCCGTCGTGGCTTTCTCAAAGGCGTCGGCGCCACCGGAGCACTGGTACTGGCCGCGACCTGGGGCTGGCAGGATGCATTGGCCGAAGACGCGCCGAAGAAATTTGGCGCCGACGGCATGCCCAATGGCTGGATCGACGACCCCAAGGTGTATGTGAGCATCGCCGCCGACGGCAGCGTCACTGTGGTGTGCAACCGTTCGGAAATGGGCCAGGGCGTGCGCACCAGCCTGACCATGGTCGTGGCCGATGAGCTGGAGGCTGATTGGGCTCAGGTCAAAGTGCAGCAAGCGCCGGGCGATGAAGTGCGTTTCGGTAACCAGGACACCGACGGTTCGCGCAGCATGCGTCATTGGTATGAGCCGATGCGTCGTTGCGGTGCGGCGGCGCGGACCATGCTTGAGCAAGCGGCCGCCGCGCAGTGGAAAGTGCCGGTTGGCGAATGCCACGCGCAGCTACACAACGTCATCCATAAACCGTCCGGTCGCGAGCTGGGCTATGGCGAACTCGCCGCTGCCGCGAGTGCGTTGGCGGTGCCGGCGCGTGACAGCCTGCGCCTGAAGCAACCGTCGGAATTTCGCTACATCGGCAAGGAAGGCACCAAGGCCATCGACGGTGCCGATATCGTCAATGGCCGTGCGGTGTACGGCGCCGACGTGCATTTCGATGGCATGCTCTACGCCACCATCGCCCGCCCGGCGGTCTATGGCGGCAAGGTCAAAAGCCTGGATGACAGCGCCGCGCTGAAAGTGCCCGGCGTGCTAAAAGTGATTCAGATCGAAAGCCGTCCGTTACCCTCGGAGTTCCAGCCACTGGGCGGCGTGGCCGTCGTCGCGAGCAATACCTGGGCGGCGATCAAGGGCCGCGAGGCATTGAAGATCGAGTGGGACGATGGCCCGAATGCCAGCTATGACTCGATTGCCTATCGCAAGGAACTTGAAGCGGCTTCGCTGAAACCCGGCAAAGTGGTGCGCAACACCGGTGACATCGACAAGGCCTTGAGCGGTGCCGCCAGCACGCTCGAGGCGTCTTATTACTTGCCGCATCTGGCGCAGGCGCCGATGGAGCCGATGGTTGCCGTTGCCCGTTTCCAGGACGGCGTGTGCGAAGCCTGGGCGCCGAGTCAGGCACCGCAAGTCACCCGTGAGCGCATCGCCGAGCGTCTGGGCGTGCCGTTCGACAAGGTCACCTTCAATGTGACGCTGCTTGGCGGTGGTTTCGGCCGCAAGTCGAAACCGGACTTCGTGGTTGAAGCGGCAATCCTCGCCAAGGAGTTTCCGGGCAAGGCCGTACGGGTGCAGTGGACGCGTGAAGACGACATCCACAACTCGTATTTCCACACCGTGTCGGCCGAGTACCTGAAGGCCAGCGTCGACAAGAACGGCATGCCGTCCGGCTGGTTGCATCGCACCGTGGCCCCGAGCATCACCGCGTTGTTCGCGCCGGACATGAACCATGAGGCGGCGTTCGAACTGGGCATGGGCTTCACCAACATGGCCTATGCGATTCCCAACGTGCGTCTGGAGAACCCCGAAGCCAGGGTGCACACGCGGGTTGGCTGGTATCGCTCGGTGTCGAACATTCCCCATGGTTTTGCGATCCAGAGTTTCGTCGATGAGCTGGCACACAAGGCCGGGCAAGATCCGCTCAAGTACCAGATCAAGCTGCTGGGTCCGGATCGGCAGATTGATCCGCGCACGCTGAGCGAGGAGTGGAACTACGGTGAATCCCCTGAGCGCTATCCGATCGATACCGGGCGCATGCGCACCGTACTGGAAACTGCGGCCAAAGCCGCCGGATGGGGGCGCAAGCTGCCCAAGGGCCGAGGTCTTGGCCTGGCGGTGCATTACAGCTTCGTCACCTACGTGGCAGCGGTGATCGAAGTCGAGGTCAAGGACGACGGTACGCTGATCGTGCACAAGGCGGATATCGCCGTCGATTGCGGGCCGCAAATCAACCCCGAGCGGATTCGTTCGCAGTTCGAGGGCGCCTGTGTCATGGGACTGGGCAATGCTGTGCTGGGCGAAATCAGCTTCAAGGACGGCAAGGTCCAGCAGGACAACTTCCATATGTACGAAGTCGCGCGCATGTCGCTGGCGCCGAAAGAAGTGGCCGTGCATCTGGTCACGCCGCCCGGTGAAGTGCCATTGGGCGGGGTTGGCGAACCGGGCGTGCCACCGATTGCGCCGGCGCTGTGCAATGCGATTTTTGCCGCTACCGGCAAGCGCATCCGCAATCTGCCAGTGCGTTATCAGTTGCAGGGCTGGCAAAAGGCAGAAGCGTAATGGACAGCGTCGACCTCAATGTCCTGCGCAGCGTGCTGGAATGGCGTCGCGCCGGACAACGGGTGGTGCTGTTCAGCGTGGTCCAGACCTGGGGCACCGCGCCCCGGGCACCTGGCGCCATGCTGGCATTGCGCGAGGATGGTGTGGTGATCGGTTCGGTGTCGGGCGGGTGTGTCGAAGATGACTTGATCGCCCGGCTGCACGACGGGCGGATCGCCACCGATGGCCCGCCAGTACAGATGATCACCTACGGTGTGACCCGCGAGGAGGCCGCGCGTTTTGGCCTGCCTTGCGGAGGCACCTTGCGTTTGACCGAGGAGCGTGTTGGCGATCCGGCATGGGTGGCCGAACTGCTGCAGCGTTGCGAAAACCATGAAATTGTCGCTCGCGAGCTGAACATCGAAACCGGCGAGGTGGTGCTTGCGTCGGCGAATAAAGCCGATTCGCTGGTGTTCGACGGCAAGACCCTGCGGGCGATTTACGGCCCGCGCTGGCGCTTGCTGTTGATCGGCGCCGGGCAGTTGTCGCGCTACGTTGCGGACATGGCGCGGCTGCTGGATTTCGAAGTGCTGATCTGCGATCCGCGCACTGAGTTCGTCTACGGTTGGGAAGAGCAGCACGGTCGATTCGTGGCCGGCATGCCGGATGAGGCGGTGCTGAACATCCAGACTGACGAGCGTACGGCGATCGTTGCATTGACCCATGATCCGCGTCTGGATGACATGGCGTTACTCACGGCACTGGATTCGCCGGCTTTCTACGTCGGTGCACTCGGCTCGCGGATCAACAGCCGCAAACGCCGGGAAAACCTCGCTGAGCTAGGCTTGTCGCAAGCGTCGATCGATCGTCTGCACGGGCCGATCGGTTTACACATTGGCAGCCACTCGCCGGCGGAGATCGCCTTGTCCTTGTTGGCGGAAATTGTCGCGATCAAGAACGGTGTAGAGCTGAAACAGAAGAAACCGCTGGAGGGCGTATGAGCCGATCCATCGCAGTGATTGTGCTGGCGGCGGGCGAGGGCAGTCGCTTTCGCCAGGTCGCCGGCCCTGATAAGGACAAATTGCTGGCTGACTGCACGGGGCGCGACGGCGCGGTGCGTTCGGTGATTGAACAGGTTCTGGTGAATTTGCCGGCCAGCCTCGACAAGCGTGTGTTGGTGACAACTGAGGCACGGCCGCAGGCGATGCGCATGGCGCAGGCTTATGGCTGCGACGTCGTGTCGATCGAATCGACCGGGATGGGCGACAGCATTGCCGCAGGTGTTGCTGCGTGTGCCGATGCGGATGGCTGGTTGATTGTTCTTGGCGACATGCCGTTTATCCTGCCATCGAGTATTGAGCGGGTTGTCGCGGCGATGACCGATGACGCGGTGAGCGTGCCGGTGCTGGGCGACGAGTTTGGGCATCCCGTAGGGTTTGGGCGTGGGTTTGGCGCGCAGTTGCAGGCGCTGACCGGCGATCGTGGGGCTCGGCCGTTATTTGCGCAGGGGCGAGTGGTGGAAGTGGCGGTGGATGATCCCGGGGTTTTGTGGGATATCGATGTGCCTGAATCTCTGGTATTTCCCCATTCTTGAACCGTGTTGAGATCCCTTGTGGGAGCGAGCCTGCTCGCGAAAGCGGTGGTTCAGCTAAAGGCGTGCTGACTGACACACTGCTATCGCGAGCAGGCTCACTCCTACAATGAACATCGGTGCGGTCTGAATTGCGTGCATAAAAAAGCCCCGCCTGGCTTTCACCAGGCGGGGCTTTTTATTGAGCTTCAGGAATCAGACAAGCGGTTTAGGCTCGTGCTCTTTTTCCTGAGCCTCTTCGCGCTGTTCAACCGCGTCCTGAACGGAGCGTGGTGCTTCAGCGATTACCGCTTCAACCGATGCCTGCTCAGCGACCGGGGCAGGCGCTGCCTCGACCACGTCAGCCGCAGCGGCGGGTTCGGCGGCGACCGGAGCAGCAGCGGCAGCCAGTTCGGCCTCCTTCTGCAGACGCTCTTCTTCACGCTTGCGACGACGCACTTCACGCGGGTCGTTAGGCGCGCGGCCATTTGGCGTCAGGGCGCTGACTGGAGCCGGCGCTTCAACTACCGGAGCTGGCGCTTCGATAACGGCAGGCGCTTCGACAACCGGTGCCTCAACCACTGGCGCTGGTTCAGCCGCGGCGACTACTGGCTCGGAAACCATGGCTGGCGGTACTTCGGCTTCAGCGACCGGCGCTGGAGCTTCGGTGACAGCTGGCTCGGCAACCCAGTTGAACGCAGTCTGCTCTTCGCGAACTTCACGCACGGTCTCGGTCACTGTTTCAGCTACGGTTTCAACCGCTGGTTCAGTGATTGCCGTTGGCGCTTCAGCGACAGCTTCAGGTTCGGCAGCCGCTTCAACCTGAGGTTGAGCTTCGCGAGCAGGGGCCACTTCGACTTCTGGCGCGGCAGTCACTTGCACCGGAGTAGTCGCTTCGACAACCGGCGCTTCGACTGGAGCGCTTTCCAGAGTAGCAGCGGTGGCGCGTTCAGCCTGCTCGTGAGCCTGGGCTTCAGCCGGAGCACTGATCACGCTGCTGGCAACAGCGGCGGTGACTGCCAGGCCGGCGGCCAGATCGGCAGTGCTTGGGCTTTCAGCGTTTTCGCCGGACTCGGATTCTTCCGAACCTTCGATCACGTTGCCATTGGCATCGCGCTGACGTTCACGACGATTGCTGCGACGACGCTGACCACGGGAGCGACGACGTGGACGATCGCCTTCGGCGTTGTCCTGACCGTCTTCCGGCAGTTGCTCTTCGTTATTGGTGTTGACTTCTTCTTCAGCGACGGCAGCTGCGGCCTGCTCGGCGCGCGGTTGACGCTCTTCACGCGGCGGACGCGGGGCGCGCTCTTCGCGTGGCTGACGGACCGGACGCTCTTCAGCGGTCACGGCAGCAGCGGCTGCGGCTGGCACGGCGTCCAGTGGCTCGCGCAGTTCACGCACGCGTTCTTCACGCTCGCCACGTGGCTTGCGGTCTTCGCGCGGAGCACGCGGTGCACGTTCTTCACGCGGGGCACGTGGCGCGCGCTCTTCGCGGGCTGCCGGTGCTTCGTTGCGGGTTTCACGAGGCTCGCGCACTTCGCGGGCTTCACGTGGTTGACGCTCTTCACGCGGCTCACGTGGTGCGCGTTCTTCACGCGGGGCACGTTCTTCGCGCGGCTTGCGTTCGTCATCGCGGCGACCGTTACGGTTGCGGCTCTGCTGACGACCGTTGCGACGCTCTTCATTGCGGGCTGGACGCTCGGCAGCCGGTTTTTCTACGGCAACCGGTGCAGCAGGCTCTTCCTTGGTGGCGAACAGGCTGACCAGCGACTTCACCAGACCTTTGAACAGGCTCGGCTCAGGTGCGGCAACCGGTGCCGGAGCAGGTGCGGCAGGCGCGACTTCGGTTGGCACCGGCGCATTGGCGCGAGCTGGCGCGGTCTTGACCGCGGCTTCCTGGCGAACCAGGGTGCGGGTCGCGGCGGCTGGCTGGACTTCTTCGACTTCGGCAGCGGCTGCCGCGATTTCGTAGCTGGACTGGTTCGTCGCAGCTTCCGGGCTGTCGTCACGCAGGCGCTGAACTTCGAAGTGCGGCGTCTCGAGGTGATCGTTCGGCAGAATGACGATGCGCGCGCGGGTGCGCAGTTCGATCTTGGTGATCGAGTTGCGTTTTTCGTTGAGCAGGAAGGCTGCAACCGGGATCGGCACCTGGGCGCGAACTTCGGCAGTGCGGTCTTTCAGCGCTTCTTCTTCGATCAGGCGCAGGATCGCCAGCGACAGCGATTCAACGTCACGGATGATGCCGGTGCCGTTGCAGCGAGGGCAGACGATGCCGCTGCTTTCGCCGAGCGATGGACGCAGGCGCTGACGGGACATTTCCAGCAGGCCGAAGCGCGAGATGCGGCCGATCTGCACGCGGGCGCGGTCGGCTTCCAGGCATTCGCGGACTTTTTCTTCCACGGCGCGCTGGTTCTTGGCCGGGGTCATGTCGATGAAGTCGATGACGATCAGGCCGCCGATGTCGCGCAGGCGCAACTGACGGGCGATTTCTTCGGCGGCTTCAAGGTTGGTCTGCAGGGCGGTTTCTTCGATGTCGCTGCCTTTGGTGGCGCGCGCCGAGTTGATGTCGATGGACACCAGGGCTTCGGTCGGATCGATGACGATGGAGCCGCCGGAAGGCAATTCGACGACGCGCTGGAAAGCGGTCTCGATCTGGCTTTCGATCTGGAAACGGTTGAACAGCGGCACGCTGTCTTCGTACAGCTTGATCTTGCTGGCGTACTGCGGCATCACCTGGCGGATGAAGGTCAGGGCTTCGTCCTGGGCTTCAACGCTGTCGATCAGCACTTCGCCGATGTCCTGGCGCAGGTAATCGCGGATGGCGCGGATGATCACGTTGCTTTCCTGGTAGATCAGGAACGGCGCGGAGCGATCCAGCGAGGCTTCTTTGATGGCGGTCCACAGTTGCAGCAGGTAATCGAGGTCCCACTGCATTTCTTCGCTGCTGCGGCCAAGGCCGGCAGTGCGCACGATCAGGCCCATGTCGGCTGGAGCGACCAGACCGTTCAGCGCTTCACGCAGTTCGTTGCGTTCTTCGCCTTCGATGCGACGGGAGATACCGCCGGCACGCGGGTTGTTCGGCATCAGCACGAGGTAACGACCGGCCAGGCTGATGAAAGTGGTCAGGGCGGCGCCCTTGTTGCCACGTTCTTCTTTCTCGACCTGAACGATGACTTCCTGGCCTTCGCTCAGGACGTCCTTGATATTGACGCGGCCTTCAGGGGCTTTCTTGAAGTATTCGCGGGAGATTTCTTTGAGGGGCAGGAAGCCGTGGCGCTCGGAGCCGAAATCGACAAAGGCAGCCTCAAGGCTTGGTTCGATGCGAGTGATACGGCCTTTATAGATGTTGGCCTTTTTCTGCTCGCGTGCACCGGATTCGATGTCCAGGTCGTAGAGGCGTTGGCCATCTACCAGTGCAACACGCAACTCTTCGGGTTGAGTTGCGTTAATCAGCATTCTTTTCATGTAGTACCGTCGGTTTCCGGGCTGCCGGAAACGGCGTTCGGCACACACGACTTCTCACGGTCGGTGTCAGGTGCGTCGGGAGTGGTTGGCCATTCCCGTGTCCAGCGATGTCAGGCCAATTGGGCCCATACCGCGACGTACGCGTCCTGCTTGCTGTGGCTACTTAAGCACTCAGTCAGGAGGAGGAATCAACCAGCGGCTGTGGACGAGATGAAGCGTCTTGATCAAACCTGTTGCTACACAGTCCGGCGGTTGTGCATCTCCACCCTACACGTATCCCTGATAATTCGGGTGCTGCCGCGCGCAGAATCCGCAGCGGGTTGGCATTTACCGTGAGCTCCGAAAGGGGAGGTCACGCATCATGGCTAATTCAGGCGATGTTTCCGAAGTCTTCGCTCGGGGTCATTTGCAGCTGACTGCACTTTGTGAACTGGCCGTGAATATTTGCCTGCCAGGCGAGTGAAAACTCTGCTCGGCGGTGTAATTCAGGCCTCATGTCACCTGCGCTCGTTACAACTGCAGACTCCACCGTTACGTAGCGAAAGCCCCGTAGGACGGCCTCGCGCCCTGGTGAATTGCGTTGGTCAGGGCCGGTCTTTGACCGTGGTTCCGCTGTCCAGGCCGCTTTTGGCGGCGTTCGCGACTATAGCAGCAATGATTAAGTGCTTCAATTCCATAAAAATTGTTATCATCCGCGGCATGACAACTACTGCCCCTTCGACTCCAGGCGTTCAACTGCTTGAAGTCTCGCCGGAGTATGCCGGCCAACGAATCGACAACTTTCTCCTCGCCCGGCTCAAAGGCGTGCCCAAGACCTTGATTTACCGCATTTTGCGCAAAGGCGAAGTGCGCGTGAACAAAGGTCGGATCAAGCCTGAATACAAGCTGCAGGCCGGCGATATTGTGCGCGTACCGCCGGTTCGCGTGCCTGAGCGCGACGAGCCGGTGCCGCTGGCCCAAGGGCTGTTACAGCGCCTGGAAGCCTCGATCGTCTTCGAAGATAAAGCCCTGATCGTGATCAATAAGCCCGCCGGCATTGCGGTTCACGGTGGCAGCGGGTTGAATTTCGGGGTGATCGAAGCCTTTCGTCAGTTGCGTCCCGATGCCAAGGAGCTGGAGCTGGTTCACCGTCTCGACCGGGACACCTCCGGCCTGCTGATGATCGCCAAGAAACGCAGCATGTTGCGTCACCTGCACGAGCAGTTGCGCGGCGATGGCGTCGACAAGCGCTACATGGCGCTGGTCCGTGGCAACTGGGCCGCCTCGATCAAGCAAGTCCGTGCGCCATTGCTCAAGAGCAATCTGCGCTCCGGTGAGCGCATGGTCGAAGTTAACGAAGAGGGCAAAGAAGCCCTGACCGTGTTCAAGGTGCTGCGCCGCTTCGGCGACTTTGCGACCATGGTCGAGGCCAAGCCTGTCACCGGGCGTACTCACCAGATTCGCGTGCACACCCTGCATGCCGGGCATTGCATTGCCGGCGACAGCAAGTACGGCGATGACGATTTCACCAAGGAAATCCGTGATCTGGGTGGCAAGCGCCTGTTCCTGCACGCCTACATGCTGACCGTGCCGCTGCCGGATGGCGGCAAGCTGACCCTGCAAGCACCGGTCGATGAAATGTGGGCCAAGACCGTGGAGCGATTGAGTGCGCCCATCTGATTACAAACTGCTGATTTTCGATTGGGACGGCACCCTCGCCGATTCCATCCATCGGATCGTCGAGGCCATGCACTCGGCGTCCGGGCGTTCCGGCTTCGAGTTGCGCGATGATTTTGCCGTCAAGGGCATTATCGGTCTGGGCTTGCCCGAGGCCATTCGCACCCTGTACCCCGAAATCAGCGATGCTGAAATGACCGCGTTTCGCGAGTACTACGCCGATCACTACATCGCGGCAGAAGCCGTGCCTTCGCCGTTATTTGAAGGTGTCGTCGAGTCGATGGCGTCGTTTCGCGAGCAGGGCTATCACCTGGCGGTCGCGACCGGCAAGAATCGTCGCGGCCTGGATCGCGTTCTCAAGGCCAACGGCTGGGAAGATTATTTCGATATCACCCGTGCTGCCGATGAAACTGCCAGCAAGCCACACCCTCTGATGCTTGAGCAGATCGTCAGCCACTGCGGCGTGCGCCCGGAGCAGGCGTTGATGGTCGGAGATTCGTCCTTCGACCTGCTGATGGCGCGTAACGCGGGGATGGATTCGGTGGCGGTCAGTTATGGCGCGCAATCGATCGAATCCCTGCAGCAGTTCGAGCCGCGCCTGTCGATCGATCGTTTTTCTGAATTGCATGCCTGGCTGGGACAGCATGTTTAATACGTTTTTGCTGGGGTAGATGGCATGACCGACGAATGGAAAGCACCGGCCAAGGCAAGTGCCGACGACGGTGACGCAAAAAGCTGGAAGCTGCTGGAAAAGACGCTGCTTGCCGGTGTGCAGGAACAACGTCGCTCGCGGCGCTGGGGGATTTTCTTCAAGCTGCTGACGTTTGTTTATCTGTTTGTTGCGTTGCTTCTGTTCACGCCGCTGATGGACATGGAAAAGAGTGCCGCGCGCGGCACGAATTACACCGCATTGATCGACATCAACGGCATGATCGCCGACAAGGAGCCGGCCAGTGCCGACAACATTGTCGGCAGTCTGCGGGCGGCGTTTGAGGACAAGAAGGTCAAGGGTGTGATTCTGCGCATCAACAGCCCGGGCGGCAGTCCGGTGCAGTCCGGTTATGTCTATGACGAGATCAAGCGCCTGCGGGGCCTGCACCCGGAGATCAAGCTGTACGCGGTGATTTCCGATCTCGGTGCGTCCGGTGCCTATTACATCGCCAGCGCGGCGGACCAGATCTACGCCGACAAGGCCAGTCTCGTCGGTTCGATTGGGGTAACGGCGGCCGGTTATGGTTTTGTCGGTACCATGGAAAAACTCGGCGTCGAGCGCCGCACCTACACCTCGGGCGAGCACAAGGCATTCCTCGATCCGTTCCAGCCGCAAAAGCCTGAGGAAACTGCATTCTGGCAGAGCGTGCTGGATACCACGCACAAGCAGTTCATCAATAGCGTGAAGCAGGGGCGCGGCGATCGCCTGAAGGATAAAGAGCATCCGGAGCTGTTCTCCGGGCTGGTCTGGTCCGGCGAGCAGGCCTTGCCGTTGGGGTTGATCGATGGTTTGGGCAATGCCAGTTCGGTGGCGCGTGACGTGATTGGTGAGAAGGAATTGGTGGACTTCACTGTTGAAGAGTCGCCGTTCGACCGCTTCTCGAAAAAGCTCGGTGCCAGCGTCGCTGAGCAGTTGGCGATGTGGATGGGCTTCCACGGGCCTTCGTTGCGTTAATCCGCCGGTAGATTAAAAGATCGCAGCCTGCGGCAGCTCCTACAGGATTAATGTTCAATCGCTTTTTTTGCGGTGACGCTGATTCTGTAGGAGCTGCCGGAAGGCAGCGATCTTTTGCTTTTAAGGAATCTGTACGCCTTCGGCCAACAACATGTCGATCAGGCGAATCAGCGGCAGGCCGATCAGGCTGGTGGCGTCCGGGCCTTCGGTCGATTGAAACAGGCTTACGCCGAGGCCTTCGGCCTTGAAACTGCCGGCGCAATCGTACGGCTGCTCGAGGCGTAAGTAGCGCTCGATGCGCGCCTCATCCAGTTTGCGCATATGGACCGTGAACGGCACGCAGTCGACCTGGCAGCGCCCGGTCTGGCTGTTGAACAGGGCGAGGCCGGTGAGGAAGGTCACGCTGGCGCCGCTGGCGGCCATCAATTGCTCGCGGGCTTTGTCGAACGTATGAGGCTTGCCGATGATGCGGTCGCCGAGTACGGCCACCTGGTCCGAGCCGATGATCAGATGAGCAGGGTGGCTGTCAGCCAAGGCCCTGGCTTTTTCCTCGGCGAGGCGTTTGACCAGTTCGATCGCGGCTTCGCCTGGACGGTGACTTTCGTCGATATCCGGCGAGCTGCAGACGAACGGCAGGTGCAGGCGGGCGAGCAATTCCCGGCGATAGGTCGAGCTGGAAGCAAGTAATAAAGGCAGCATGGGTGTCTCCTGAGGCAGGAGCGGATTCTAACGGAGGCACGCAAGTGACGGACAGGGCACAATTTCCTTTGACATGGGTGGGTGCATCCCTATAATGCTGCGCCTATGTTGAATGACCCGATTCCACCTCACGTTGACCCGCGCAAATTGGCTGATCGTGGCACCACCCTTCAAGGTGAACTGCTGCTGGCCGATTTGAAGAGACTCTGCGACCCGCTTTCCGACGATGTCGGTACGGTGCAGGCCAAATTCGTTTTTGAACGAGATGAACGTAAATCTGTGGTCATCCACAGTTTTATCGACACCGAAGTCAAAATGGTTTGCCAGCGTTGTCTTGAGCTGGTCACCCTGCCGATCCACAGCGAATGCAGTTACGCGGTGGTGAAGGAGGGTGCGAATACCCAGTCGTTGCCGAAAGGTTATGACGTGCTGGAACTGGGCGAAGATCCATTGGATCTGCAGTCACTGATCGAGGAGGAGCTTCTGCTCGCCTTGCCCATTGTGCCTGCTCATCATCCGGAAGAATGCCAGCAGCCGGCGGGAGCAGATGAGCCCGAACCGAGCGAGGACGAGGTAACGCGGTCCAACCCGTTCAGTGTATTGGCGCAGTTAAAGCGTGACCCAAACGTTTAGGAGTTAATCAATTATGGCTGTTCAGCAGAACAAAAAATCCCGCTCTGCCCGTGACATGCGCCGTTCGCACGACGCTCTCGAGGCTAGCACCCTGTCTGTAGAAAAAACCACCGGTGAAGTTCACCTGCGTCACCACGTATCGCCAGAAGGCGTATACCGTGGCCGTAAAGTGATCGACAAGGGCGCTGACGAGTAATCACTTGTCTGCTCAAGTCATCGCGATTGACGCAATGGGCGGGGACTTCGGTCCCCGCAGCATTGTTCAGGCCAGTCTCGCTTGCCTGTCTGCTACGCCCTCGCTGCACCTGACCCTCGTCGGTCAACCCTCCCTTCTTGAAGAACTGATTACCGGCCATTCGGCTGCCGATCGCGCGCGCCTGACGATTGTTGCGGCCAGCGAAGTCATCACCATGGATGAAAAGCCTGCCCAGGCTCTGCGCGGCAAGCCGGACTCGTCGATGCGGGTCGCCCTCGAGCTGTTGCGTGACGGCAAGGTGCAGGCCTGTGTCAGTGCCGGCAATACCGGCGCGTTGATGGCATTGTCGCGGTTTGTCCTGAAGACGCTGCCAGGCATTGATCGTCCGGCGATGGTTGCCGCGATTCCGACGCAGACCGGTTATTGCCAGTTGCTCGATCTCGGCGCCAACGTCGATTGCAGTGCCGAGCAACTGTTGCAGTTCGCCGTCATGGGTTCGGTGGCCGCGCAGACGCTGGGCATTGCCCGTCCGCGGGTGGCACTGCTGAACATCGGTACCGAAGACATCAAGGGCAATCAGCAGGTCAAGCTGGCGGCAACGCTGCTGCAGGCGGCTCGTGGCATCAACTACATCGGCTTCATCGAAGGTGATGGTTTGTATCGCGGCGAGGCAGATGTCGTGGTGTGCGACGGTTTTGTCGGCAATATCCTGCTCAAGTCCAGCGAGGGGCTGGCGACGATGATCGCCGCGCGCATCGAAGCGCTGTTCAAGCGCAACCTCGCTTCCCGAGCCGTCGGCGCCCTGGCCTTGCCGCTGATGAAGCGCCTGCAGGCTGATCTGGCCCCGGCGCGACATAATGGCGCAAGCTTTCTCGGCTTGCAGGGCATCGTCGTGAAAAGTCACGGTTCGGCCGGCGTTCAGGGCTTTCAGAGCGCGATTTCCCGGGCGTTGATCGAGATTCAGGAGAACTTGCCCGAGCGCCTCCACGGTCGTCTGGAGGATTTGTTGTCTTAGGCGTTTTCGTCGGACAATGCTTAAATGTGACCGCCCGGTTCAAAGGGCCATCCAAACTGTCAGTTTCTTGCGTCCCACGCGGGGCGTCATTTTCCGACGACAAGATCATTAGGGGCTTGTTACATGTCTGCTTCCCTCGCATTCGTCTTTCCAGGACAGGGTTCGCAGTCCCTCGGCATGCTGGCCGAGCTGGGCGCGCAACATCCGCTGATCCTCGAAACCTTTCAAGAAGCCTCTGCTGCGCTGGGCTACGACCTGTGGGCACTGACCCAGCAGGGCCCGGAAGAGCGGCTCAATCAAACCGACAAGACCCAACCGGCCATTCTGACCGCCTCGATCGCCCTGTGGCGTCTGTGGCTGGCTGAAGGTGGCGCGCGTCCGGCATTCGTTGCCGGTCACAGCCTGGGCGAATACAGTGCGCTGGTCGCGGCTGGCAGCCTGACGCTCGCTGATGCGGTCAAACTCGTCGAGCGTCGTGGCCAGTTGATGCAGGAAGCGGTTCCGGCCGGGCAGGGTGGCATGGCCGCCATTCTCGGTCTGGAAGATGCCGATGTCCTCGCGGCTTGCGCCGAAGCGGCGCAAGGTGAAGTGGTCAGCGCCGTCAACTTCAACTCGCCAGGCCAGGTCGTGATTGCCGGTGCCAAGGCTGCGGTCGAGCGCGCCATCGAAGGCTGCAAGGCCCGTGGTGCCAAGCGCGCCATGCCGCTGCCGGTCAGCGTGCCGTCGCACTGCGAGCTGATGCGCCCGGCCGCCGAGCGTTTCGCCGAATCCATTGCCGCCATCGACTGGCAGGCGCCGCAAATTCCGGTGGTCCAGAACGTCAGCGCGCAAGTGCCGGCCGATCTGGACACCCTCAAGCGTGATCTGCTCGAACAGCTGTATAAGCCAGTGCGCTGGGTTGAGTCGGTACAGACTCTGGCGGCCAAGGGCGCGACCAATCTGGTCGAGTGCGGCCCAGGCAAGGTCCTCGCCGGCCTGAACAAACGTTGCGCCGAAGGCGTTGCGACTTCCAACCTCAATACCCCAGACGCCTTCGCTGCCGCTCGCGCAGCGCAGGCCTGAATCAGGAGAAACTTGCATGAGTCTGCAAGGTAAAGTTGCACTGGTCACCGGTGCAAGCCGCGGTATCGGCCAGGCCATCGCACTGGAACTGGGTCGCCAGGGCGCCATCGTTATTGGCACCGCGACCTCCGCGTCGGGCGCCGAGCGCATTGCCGCGACCCTGAAGGAGAACGGTATCCAGGGCGCGGGTTTCGAACTCAACGTCACCAGCGACGAATCGGTCAGCGCCGTGCTGGCAGGCATTCAGGAGCAGTTCGGTGCGCCAGTGGCGATTCTGGTCAATAATGCCGGCATCACCCGCGATAACCTGATGATGCGCATGAAAGACGACGAATGGTACGACGTGATCGATACCAATCTGAACAGTCTGTATCGCCTGTCCAAGGGCGTTTTGCGTGGCATGACCAAGGCGCGTTGGGGTCGAATTATCAGTATTGGCTCAGTGGTGGGTGCCATGGGCAACGCAGGCCAAGTAAACTATGCAGCCGCCAAGGCCGGTCTGGAAGGTTTCAGCCGTGCGATGGCGCGTGAAGTCGGTTCGCGTTCGATTACGGTCAACTCGGTAACCCCAGGGTTCATCGACACCGATATGACCCGCGAGCTGCCTGAAGCACAGCGTGAAGCCTTGCAGACGCAGATTCCGCTGGGTCGTCTGGGGCAAGCTCAAGAGATCGCGTCTGTGGTCGCTTTTCTTGCATCCGACGGTGCGGCATACGTTACCGGGGCTACAATTCCGGTGAACGGTGGGATGTACATGTAAGTAAAATGTGACGGATTGCTTCAAAAAAATGTCATACGAGCTGTCTAAAATCCGTTATAAAGCTGCAATCTATTTATAGACAGAGGGCCGCAGGGTTTGAGGAGTGAAGCTTTCAGTTGAAAAGCTGAAAAGTCTTTCTATACACTTACCCACTGGCCAGCTGCCTGAATTTGTCCATTAGGAGTGATAAAAGGTATGAGCGACATCGAATCGCGCGTCAAGAAAATCGTTGCCGAGCAACTGGGTGTTAAAGAAGAAGAAGTGGTCAACACTGCTTCCTTCGTAGAAGACCTGGGTGCCGACTCCCTTGACACCGTTGAGCTGGTGATGGCTCTGGAAGAGGAATTCGAGACCGAAATCCCTGACGAAGAAGCTGAAAAGATCACTACTGTACAAGCTGCAATCGACTACGTTACTGCCCACCAGGCGTAATAGTTTGTAATCGTTGCTCGCTGTCATGGAAAAACCGCACTGCCATCATGGCGTGCGGTTTTTTCTTTAGGCCTGATGCAAAGTCGTCATCTGAAAAAGGAGAGTGCTGTGTCGCGTAGACGCGTCGTAGTCACCGGTATGGGTATGTTGTCGCCACTGGGCACCACTGTGCTGAGCAGTTGGCAGGGCATTCTGGCTGGCCGCAGTGGCATTGGTCTGATCGAACACACCGACCTTTCTGCCTACTCCACCCGCTTCGGCGGTTCGGTAAAGGGCTTCAATGTCGAGGAATATCTGCCGGTCAAGGAAGCGCGCAGGCTTGACCTGTTCATTCAGTACGGCCTCGCTGCAGGCGTTCAGGCAATGAACAACGCCGGGCTGCAAGTCACTGACGCCAACCGTGAGCGCATCGGCGTCGCCATGGGTTCGGGTATCGGCGGCCTGACCAACATCGAAGAAACCAGCCACGCACTGCATGAGTCGGGCCCACGCAAGATTTCGCCATTCTTCGTGCCTGGTTCGATCATCAATATGATTTCCGGTTGCCTGTCTATCCATCTGAAAGTGCAGGGACCCAACTACGCCATCGCCACGGCCTGTACCACCGGTACGCACTGCATTGGCATGGCGGCGCGCAACATCATGTACGACGAAGCCGATGTAATGATCGCCGGCGGTGCCGAAATGGCTGCATGCGGTCTGGGCATGGGCGGCTTTGGCGCGTCCCGCGCGCTGTCGACCCGCAATGACGAGCCGACCCGCGCCAGCCGTCCCTGGGACAAGGACCGTGACGGTTTCGTCCTGTCCGACGGTGCCGGGGCGCTGGTGCTTGAAGAGCTGGAGCACGCCAGGGCGCGCGGTGCGACCATCTACGCCGAGCTGATCGGCTTCGGTACCAGCGGCGATGCGTACCATATGACCTCGCCGCCCTGCGACGGCGCCGGGGCTGCACGCTGCATCACCAATGCGCTGCGCGATGCGAAGATCAACGCCGATCAGGTGCAATACATCAACGCTCACGGTACTTCGACCCCGGCTGGCGACCTCGCCGAAGCCAACGCAATCAAGTCCGTGTTCGGTGATCACGCCTACAAACTGGCGGTCAGCTCCACCAAGTCCATGACCGGTCACCTTCTGGGTGCAGCGGGCGCGGTCGAGGCGATCTTCAGTGTGCTGGCAATCAACGGTCAGGTCGCGCCGCCGACCATCAACCTTGATGAGCCGGGCGAAGGCTGCGATCTCGATTTTGTGCCGCACACCGCACGCAACATGGACATCGATGTCGTGTTGTCCAACTCGTTCGGGTTCGGCGGCACCAACGGCACCTTGGCCTTCCGTCGGTTTGCAGGCTGATGGACTGCTGGGTCGACGGTCAACCGGCTGACAGTCTGTCGCTGAAAGATCGCGGCCTGGCCTACGGCGACGGTCTGTTCGAGACCATCGCCGTGCACGGTGGCCAACCGATCCTGCTGGGTCGGCACCTGGCGCGTTTAGCCGATGGCTGCACGCGTCTGGCCATCGCTGCGGACATCGAGCTGATCCGCGCCGAGCTGCTCTGCTATGCGGCAGCGATGGGCACGGGTGTGCTCAAGC
Source organism: Pseudomonas hamedanensis (assembly GCF_014268595.2). Taxonomy (NCBI): domain Bacteria; kingdom Pseudomonadati; phylum Pseudomonadota; class Gammaproteobacteria; order Pseudomonadales; family Pseudomonadaceae; genus Pseudomonas; species Pseudomonas hamedanensis. The sequence goes on along the minus strand of NZ_CP077091.1, from coordinate 4,902,321 downwards.
TTATCCTCACGCGGGGTGACGGCTTGCGCGGCTATGCGCCCGATCCGGCGGCACCGGGCCGGCGTATTCTGCAAGGCAACCCTCCTGCGGCGTATCCCGCTGTTCACGGCGAAGCCGGCATTCGTCTGTTCCCGTGCAATACGCGCCTGTCCAGGCAGCCTTTACTCGCCGGGCTCAAGCACCTGAATCGACTGGAGCAGGTTCTCGCCCGTGCCGAATGGAAGGATGACGAGCACGCCGAAGGCTTGATGCTCGATCAGGCGGGGCGAGTCATCGAAGGCGTGTTCAGCAATCTGTTCCTGGTGCGCGACGGTGTCTTGATCACGCCTGATTTGAAGCGTTGCGGGGTCGCCGGGGTGATGCGCAGCGAAATATTGTTTCAGGCCGAGTCGTTGGCAATTCCCAGCCAAATCGCCGATATCAGCCTGGAACAGCTGCAATGGGCCGATGAGGTGTTTGTCTGCAACAGCGTGTATGGCGTCTGGCCGGTACGCGCCTACGCTGCACTGAGCTGGCCGGTTGGCCCGCTCACCCGTAAACTGCAAACCATTGCCCGCGCGCTACTGGATGCTTGATTCGTGAGACGTAAACTATTGCTGCTGCTGGAAACCGGACTGGTTCTGGCGGGGCTGCTGTTGGGCGCCAGCGCCTGGAAGATTCATTCCGCACTGGAACAGCCCCTGAACATCACGCAGGAAGAACTGCTGGATGTGCCGAAAGGCTCTACACCGACCCGGACTTTTCTGGGGCTCGAAACCGATGGCGTCATCCGGGACGCGTTCTGGCTCCGGGTGTACTGGCGCTTCAATCTTGCCGGCACGCCGATCCACAGCGGCGAATACCGCATGCAGCCAGGCATGACCGTCAACGGTCTGATCGACTCGTGGAAGCGTGGCGACGTCGTGCAATACAGCCTGACTCTGGTCGAAGGCTGGAACTTTCAGCAAGTACGCGCCGCTTTGGCCAAGGATGAGAAGCTCACTCAGACTCTGAACGGTCTGAGCGACAGCGAAGTCATGGCGAAGATCGGCCACAAGGGCTTGTTTCCTGAGGGGCGGTTCTTTCCTGACACCTATCGTTTCGTGCGGGGCATGTCGGATGCCGAGTTGCTGAAAAAAGCCTTCGATCGCCTCGACGAAGTGCTCGCCAGGGAATGGGAGCAACGTTCGGCCGATGTGCCTTATACCGAACCCTATCAAGCGCTGATCATGGCCTCGCTGGTTGAGAAGGAAACCGGTGTACCTCAGGAGCGCGGTCAGATTGCTGGCGTGTTTGTGCGGCGCATGGCCTTGGGCATGCAGTTGCAGACCGATCCGACCGTCATCTACGGTCTGGGCGATCGCTACACCGGCAAACTGACCCGCGCGCACCTGAAAGAGCCGACGCCGTACAACACTTACGTGATTCCCGGTTTGCCGCCGACACCGATTGCAATGGTCGGGCGTGAAGCGATTCACGCCGCGCTTAATCCGGTGGCGGGCACCAGTCTGTATTTCGTCGCACGTGGCGATGGCAGCCATGTGTTTTCCGACGACCTCGACGCGCATAACAACGCGGTGCGTGAATACCAACTGAAGCGCCGCGCCGACTACCGTTCAAGCCCCGCGCCAGCGACAACGCCGCAAACGGCTCCGGCAGTCGATGAGGCGATTCCTGCGGCCTCGCCGAACACCGCGCCCGAAGCGCTGCCGCCAGTGCCGCCGCAGTCACCTGCGCCGGTCGCGGAACCTGAAGCCGATGCCCCGCAAAACGCGCAATGACTTTGATTAAGGACTGCCTGTGACTGGCTTGTTTATTACCCTGGAAGGCCCGGAAGGCGCCGGCAAGAGCACCAATCGCGAATACCTCGCCGAGCGCCTGCGCGCCGCGGGTGTCGAAGTGGTGCTGACCCGCGAGCCCGGAGGCACGCCGCTGGCCGAGCGGATTCGCGAGGTGTTGCTGGCACCGGCCGATGAAGTGATGAACCCGGACGCTGAGCTGTTGTTGGTTTTCGCCGCACGTGCGCAGCATCTGGCAGAAGTGATTCGCCCGGCGCTGGCCCGTGGCGCCGTGGTTCTGTGTGATCGCTTTACCGACTCGACCTACGCTTATCAGGGCGGCGGTCGCGGTTTGTCGCTGGAGCGCATTGCCACGCTGGAAACCTTCGTACAGGGCGACTTGCGTCCCGATCTGACGCTGATTTTCGATCTGCCAGTGGAAATCGGCCTGGCCCGTGCCAGTGCGCGGGGGCGGCTGGATCGTTTCGAGCTGGAAGGCCGGGCGTTTTTCGAGAGCGTGCGTAATGCGTTTCTCAAGCGTGCCGAAGCCGATCCTGCGCGCTATGTGCGCATTGATGCCGGTCAGCCATTGACCAAGGTGCAACAATCGCTGGATACCTTGCTGCCGAACTTGCTGGAGCTGGCCCGTGGCTGAGGCTTACCCATGGCAGGCCAGCCTCTGGCAGCAACTGGCCGGACGCAGTCAGCATGCCCACGCGTATTTGCTGCACGGTCCGGCCGGGATCGGCAAGCGCGCGCTCGCCGAGCGGTTGATGGCCAGCCTGCTGTGTCAGCGTCCGACGCCCGAGGCGTGCGGTGAGTGCAAATCCTGCCTGTTGCTCAGGGCCGGCAGCCACCCGGACAACTACATCCTTGAACCGGAAGAAGCCGACAAGGCGATCAAGGTTGATCAGGTCCGTGATCTGGTCAGTTTCGTGGTGCAGACCGCACAACTCGGCGGGCGCAAGGTGGTGCTGATCGAGCCAATGGAGTCGATGAATATCAACGCCGCCAACGCTTTGCTCAAAAGTCTTGAAGAACCTTCCGGCGATACCGTTCTGCTGCTGGTCAGCCATCAGACCAGTCGTCTGCTGCCGACCATCAAGAGCCGTTGCGTACAGCAGGCGTGTCCGCTACCGGGCGAAGCGATGAGCCTGCAATGGCTGGCTCAGGCGCTTCCTGATTGCTCTGAAGAAGAGCGCGTCGAATTGCTGACACTCGCGGCCGGCTCGCCCCTGATGGCAGTCACCCTCCAGTCTCAGGGCGTGCGTGAACAGCGCGCGCAAGTGGTCGAAGGCGTCAAGAGGCTGCTCAAGCAGCAGCAATCGCCGACGCAACTGGCCGAAGAATGGAAAAACATTCCGATGCTGCGCCTGTTCGATTGGTTCTGCGACTGGTCGAGCCTGATCCTGCGCTATCAACTGACACAGGATGAAGCCGGCCTCGGCCTGAACGATATGCGCAAGGTCGTGCAATATCTGGCGCAGAAAAGTGCGCAGGGCAAAGTGCTCGATATTCAGGACTGGATTCTCGCCCAGCGCCAGAAAGTCCTGAGCAAGGCCAATCTCAATCCGGCGCTGCTGCTCGAAGCATTGTTGGTGCAATGGGCGGGATTGCCTGGTCAAAGATAGAAATGTGTACCTAGACTCTGAATGTCAGCAGTGGAGGTCAACATGATTGAATCCGTCAGCCCCGGGCCGCGTAACGGTATCTTGTCCCTGACCATCAAGGACAAGGCCGTGCTTTACGCCGCTTATATGCCATTTATCAAGAATGGCGGCCTGTTCATCCCGACCAACAAAAGCTACAAGTTGGGCGACGAGGTGTTCATGCTGCTGCATCTGATGGATGAAGCAGAGAAAATTCCGGTCGCCGGAAAAGTCACCTGGATCACCCCCAAAGGTGCACAAGGCAATCGCGCGGCGGGTGTCGGCGTACAGTTCAACGATGGCGACAACACCGCGCGCAGTCGCATCGAAACCCATCTGGCCGGAGCGATGAAGTCCGACCGTCCCACTCATACGATGTAAGTTGCAGCCCTTTTATGCTCGTAGATTCCCATTGTCACCTTGATCGCCTCGACCTCACCGCCCATGACGGCTCGCTGGAAGCCGCACTGGATGCCGCCCGCGCGCGCGGGGTGGGGCACTTTCTGTGTATCGGTGTAAGCGCCGACAACGCCGCCGACGTCAAAGCCCTCGCCGAGCGTTACGACGACGTCGATTGTTCCGTTGGCGTTCATCCGCTGGATGTGCAGCCCGGCGCGGCTCCGGCGCTGGACTGGCTGCTGCATGAACTCGATCACCCGAAAGTAGTGGCGATCGGTGAAACCGGTCTGGACTATCACTACGAGCCGGAGGCCGCCGAGTTGCAACAGGCGTCGTTCCGCCTGCACCTGCAAGCGGCGCAACAGACCGGCAAACCGGTGATCATCCACACCCGCGGCGCCCGTGCCGACACCCTCGAACTGCTGCGCGAAGCGGCGCTGCCTCAAGCCGGCGTGCTGCATTGCTTCACCGAAGACTGGGACATGGCCAAGGCTGCGTTGGACATGGGCTATTACATTTCCTTGTCGGGCATTGTCACCTTCCGCAACGCCGACGCGCTGCGCGATGTGGCGAGCAAGGTTCCGGCCGATCGCCTGCTGGTTGAAACCGATTCGCCGTATCTGGCGCCGATTCCGTATCGCGGCAAGCCCAACCTGCCGCAGTACGTGCGCGAAGTGGCTGAGTTCCTGGCGATGCTGCGCGGTGAGAACTACGAGCGTTTTGCCGAGCAGACCACGGAAAACTTCAAGCGCCTGTTCCCGCTCGCCAGTGTTAGATCTGCCGCGTGACGGCTGGCTGAATCGCAGGCAAAAAAAACCCGGGTTCTGGGGGGTGAATCCGGGTTAAGACCATTAGGAGTAAAACAAAGGCACGCGGTCCGTTGGTACCTTTATCGGCGCGGCACTTGGGGGAGATGCCGCCCGACAGTTCAAGTATTGATCAGTCTGGCGTGCAGTCCAGTGAGCCGGTCGGGGTTTTTAAACAAATTTGGAATACGTTCGCTTCAGTTGAGTTCTCATTCCCTCCGAAACGTTCTCAAAATGAACAGCAAACACAGATATGGTCGGATGATCCGTGCATTTTTGCGCAAGTTAGGCATAATACGCGGCTTCGATTTTGACCCTTCAGACCTTTTCTTATGCACAAAGAACCTCGTAAGGTCCGTGAGTTTCGTCGCCGCGAGCAAGAAATTCTCGATACCGCGCTCAAGCTGTTCCTCGAACAAGGTGAAGACAGCGTCACCGTCGAGATGATTGCTGATGCCGTGGGTATCGGCAAAGGCACGATCTACAAACACTTCAAATCCAAGGCGGAGATCTATCTGCGCCTGATGCTCGACTACGAGCGCGATCTGAATGAGCTGTTGCATTCGGCCGACGTCGACAAGGACAAGGAGGCGCTGTCGCGCGCCTACTTCGAATTTCGCATGCGCGACCCGCAGCGCTATCGCCTGTTCGACCGTCTCGAAGAGAAGGTGGTCAAGGGCAATCAGGTGCCGGAGATGGTCGAGGAGCTGCACAAGATCCGCGCCTCGAACTTCGAACGCCTGACCCTGCTGATCAAGGGGCGTATCAGCGAAGGCAAGCTGGAAGACGTGCCGCCGTATTTCCATTACTGCGCGGCCTGGGCGCTGGTGCACGGCGCAGTTGCGCTGTATCACTCACCGTTCTGGAGCAATGTGCTGGAAGATCAGGAAGGCTTCTTCCAGTTCCTGATGGACATCGGCGTGCGCATGGGCAACAAGCGCAAGCGTGATCCGGAAACGCCGAGCAGTTGAGTCATTCAGTTGCTCGATTGCGCCGTTATTTCGCTATTGGGCGCAATACCGCAGGAATATACTCAGGCATAGGGCTTGCTAAAACTTGATTTGTGAGTCAAGTTTTAGCGGCTCGAAATTCTATTGCCGGAGTGCTCATGATCGTTGACCGTCAAGGCAGGCGTTTTCGCAATTTGCGGATCAGCCTGACCTCTGCCTGCAATTACGCCTGCACCTACTGCGTGCCCAACGGCAAGCGACTGGTCGCGGCGCAGGACGAATTGTCGGCCGACGCCATGGCGCGTGGCGTGGCGTACCTGATCGAAGCCGCCGGCATCGAACGCCTGCGCATCACCGGTGGCGAGCCACTGGTCAGCCCCAAGCTCGAATCCTTCATGAGCGCCATCGGCCAGATGGGCCTGGACGACATCAGCCTGACCACCAACGGTCAACTCCTCACGAAAAAGCTCCCGCTGCTGGTGGACGCCGGTCTGCGCCGGATCAACGTGTCCCTCGATACTCTCGACCCCGCCGCCTTCCGCAGCATCGCCCGCGGCGGCGACCTGGCGAGCGTGCTCGACGGCATGGAGCAGGCTGCGGCGGCAGGCATGAAAATCAAAGTCAACATGGTGCCGCTGAGTGGGCAGAACCTTGATCAGGTGCTGCCGTTGCTTGATTACTGCCTGGAGCGCGGGTTCGAATTGCGTTTCATCGAGCTGATGCGCATGGGCCACTTGGCCAAAGATGCCAACGCGTTCCTGCAACAGTTCGTCAGCCTGCAGCAATTGCTGACGCTGATCGGCGAGCGCTACGAGTATGCGCAAACTGACGCGCCAGTCGATGCCACGGCGGTGCGGTATGCGATTGCGGGACGCGGCAACTTCGGCGTGATCGCCAACGAAAGCGTGCCGTTCTGCAGAACCTGCTCGCGGTTGCGCCTGTCTTCGACCGGCTGGCTGCACGGTTGCCTGTCGTCGAGCAACCGCCACTATGTCGGCGACCTGCTCGACAAGCCGCGCCATGAGGCATTGCCGGCGTTGCAGCGTTTGCTGATGAAAGCGTTGGGAGACAAACAGGAGGTGGCGTTCTCTGGCGGCGCTACTGTCATGAAGATTATCGGCGGCTGATGTGGCGAGGGAGCTTGCTCCCGCTGGGTTGCGAAGCGACCCCCAAATCAATCCCCCAACAGACCTGTTCGCGCACCGCAGCGCGCGGTTTTACGTCAGCTGCGCCGCCGAGCGGGAGCAAGCGCCCTCGCCACAAATAAAGCATTTCAGATTCGATACCTGCACATTCCTGCGAGCTGGCGCAAAAGCTGCATTCAATGGCCATTCGCCGGTTTTCCGTCACCGGCCTTTGGAGGAATAGGATGCGTAGCCTGGTTTTGCTGCTGGCCGTTTTGGCGCTTGGCGGCTGTATGACTGTCAGCGATATGGCCGAAGGCACTCGCGACCAGATGAGCGATGCAGGGTTGCTGGACCACAGCGACAGCCGGCGCGTGAACAATTTCCGCATTCAGCCGGACTCGTTCATCTACATCGCCCAGGGTGCTTTTGCCCCGCCGGGTGGTTCTTATCCTCGGCCGAACGTGGTCGCTGAAGAAGCCTTCAAGGGCTTTATCGAATACTTCCCGATGGTCCGCCGCGCCCGTGCGCCGGAAGGCCTCGACCAGGCCATGGGCGAAGCCCGCGATGCCGGCGCGCATTACCTGCTGTACACGCGTTTCGCCAGGGCTGACGACCGCATCGGCAACTCCGACGAGTGGCTGGATGAGGAGGCCGTGGATCGTCTCGGCATCGACGGCGGGGTGATTCAGATCATGTTGATCGAGACCAGCACCCAGTATTTGATTGATACTGCACGGATCAAAAGTCGTGGCGGTTTACTGACGTTCCACGACAACAAACCCGAGGACCTGATCGGCCCGCCGCTGACGCAATATGCGCGCAGTCTGCTGGGGATCGGCAACCAGTAAACACAGGAGTACGCCATGAGTGGCCCGCAAAAAGCCAATGACCTGTTGGGACAGATCCCGAAAACCAAAGGCTTGCCGCCGGTGCATTTGTGGAACCCGGATTTCTGTGGCGACATTGACATGCGCATTGCGCGCGACGGCACCTGGTATTACCTGGGCACGCCGATCGGACGCAAGCCGATGGTCAAGTTGTTCTCCACGATCATCCGTCGCGACGGTGATGATTACTTTCTGATCACGCCAGTCGAGAAAGTCGGGATCAAGGTCGATGACGCGCCCTTCGTGGCGATTGCCGTGGAGGTGGAGGGCGAGGGCGAGGCGCAGGTTTTGCGTTTTACCACCAACGTCGACGAAACCACCGAAGCGGGGCCTGAGCATCCGATCCGGGTCGAGATCGATCCGCAGACCCAGGAACCCGCGCCTTATGTGCATGTGCGCACCAACCTCGAAGCACTGATTCACCGTAATGTGTTTTACCAGTTGGTGGAACTGTCGGTGAGCCGTGAGATCGAGGGCCAGCGCTGGCTTGGCGTGTGGAGCGGCGGCGAGTTCTTTCGCATCGGTCTGGAACCCTGACATAAATTCCCTTGTAGGAGTGAGCCTGCTCGCGATAGCGGTATGACAGTCGACATTTGCTTTGACTGGTACACCGCTATCGCGAGCAGGCTCACTCCTACATTTGTTTTGTGTTTCAGCTGAAAATCCTGATTGACTGTTATTCATATGATGATTAGCGTAGGCACCCATCGCGATCTGCCTTGAGGTGTCCATGTCCAGCAGCTTTCATGCGTCGACGGTCGACTGGCTTGGCAGCTGGATTGCCGCCGGCCAGGTCAAACCGGGTCAGACCATCAAAGTCGAGGCAGATCTGGGCGAGCAACTGGGCGTCAGCCGCACGGTCATTCGCGAAGCGATCAAAACCCTCGTCGCCAAAGGCCTGCTCGAAGTCGGGCCGAAAGTTGGCACGCGGGTGCTGCCGGTGCGGCGCTGGAACCTGTTTGATCCGCAAGTCGTCGGCTGGCTGTCACGCAACGGCTTGCCGGAAAATTTCGTCGATGACTTGCTGGATTTACGCCGCACCATCGAACCGATGGCAGTGCGCTGGGCTTGCGAACGTGCCACGCCGGAGCAGATCGAAGCGGTGCAATTGGCCTATAACGCCCTTGAACGGGCCGTCGACAGTGGCAGCGATTACAACCGCGCCGACCAGGTCTTTCACGAATGCATTCTGGCCGCCAGCCATAATCAATTCATCGAGCAAATGGTGCCGGCCCTGGGCGCGCTGCTGGCGGTGTCATTCGAAGTGTCCGCCGCCGACCCCGATGAACTGCGCCGCACCTTGCCGATCCACAAAGACATGGCCGACGCCATCGCCGCCCGGGATTCGACCCGCGGCGTGTGGGCGTGCATGACGTTGATCGACAACGCCGATCTGGCGATCAAACGGTTTTACCCGAAAGTCATGGCCGACAAAAAAGCCAGCTGACACACACAGCCCTTGTAGGAGTGAGCCTGCTCGCGATGGCGGCGTGTCACGCGACACCGTTGGTACTGAACCACCGCTTTCGCGAGCAGGCTCACTCCTACAAAGAAAACAACAAGAAACATGAAGGATCAGACATGACCTGCACCGCCCTGACCCAACACCGCGCGCAACTCGGCGAAGGCCCGTTCTGGGATGCGCCAGCCCAAGCGCTGTACTGGGTCGATATCGCCGGCAAACAAGCGCTGCGCCTGATCGGGCAGAACGTGCAGATCTGGCAGATGCCCGAGCACATCTCGGCATTCATCCCCTGCGCCAGCGGCGATGCACTGGTCACCCTGAGCAGCGGTGTCTATCGCCTCGACCTTGACTCCCCAGGCCTTGAACCACGCCTGAGCCTGTTCTGTGTCGCTGATCCGCAACCGGGCAACCGTCCCAATGAGGCCCGTTGCGATGCCTTGGGCCGACTGTGGCTGGGCACCATGCAAAACAATATCGGCGAGCAGGGCGAGGATCTGCCGATTGTGCGCCGTTCTGGTGGGCTGTTCCGCATCGATCCGGACCAGCGTGTTACGCCGCTGTTGCTCGGGCTGGGCATTCCCAATACGTTGCTCTGGAGCGATGACGGCACCACGCTGCTGTTTGGTGAAAGTCTCGACAGCACGCTCCATCGCTATTTCATTCACCCCGACGGTCATCTTGACGTCCCCCAGGTCTGGTACGGCCCGGACGCGCAGGGCGGCCCCGACGGTTCGGCGATGGACGCCGAAGGCTACGTATGGAATGCCCGCTGGGACGGCAGTTGCCTGTTGCGCCTGACGCCGGAAGGGCAGGTGGACCGTAAAATCGATCTGCCCGTCAGTCGCCCGACCAGTTGTGTATTCGGTGGCGAAGACCTGAAAACCCTGTATATCACCAGCGCCAAGAGTCCGCTCGACCACCCCCTGGATGGCGCCGTGCTGACAATGCGCGTCGATGTTGCAGGAAAGCTCTGTACGCGTTTTGTTGGATGAATCCCAAAATATGGGATGCAAAATTATATATTGAGATTATTTGCGGGTCAGGTTTATAGTCGGCTCCAGCAGTAACACGCACTCACACTTAAAAAGAACAAAACAGGTGAAGTGATGCAGCGAATCTTGATCGCACTCCCCTGCGGAGTCCGCGTCTCGCAACGGCTCAATGCCGTGAGCGACGCCTGTCTGTTTGATTCCCCACGCCGTCAAAACCGGACATCGATTGATGCCCGGTTTTTTTGCGCCTGCGCGCAGGAGGCCTGAGCCATGGCTGAAGCGCTGACATTGCCAGCCGTGTCGCCACCGCCGAAAGGCGAGCGCCTGAAAAACAAAGTGGTATTGCTGACCGGCGCCGTGCAAGGCATCGGCGAGGCGATCGTCGCGGCGTTCGCTTCGCAGCAGGCAAAGCTGCTGATCAGCGATATTCAGGCTGACAAGGTGGAGCAGGTTGCCGCCCATTGGCGCGAGCAGGGCCACGACGTGCAGGCGCTCAAGGCTGACGTGTCGAGCCAGCAGGATCTGCACGCCCTGGCCAGACGCGCGGTGGAGTTGCATGGCCGCATCGATGTGCTGGTCAACTGCGCCGGGGTCAATGTCTTCCGCGATCCGCTGCAAATGACCGAAGAAGACTGGCGCCGTTGCTTCGCAATCGACCTGGATGGCGCCTGGTATGGCTGTAAAGCCGTGCTGCCGCAAATGATCGAGCAGGGCGTCGGCAGCATCATCAATATCGCCTCGACCCATTCCAGCCACATCATTCCCGGTTGCTTTCCGTACCCGGTGGCCAAGCACGGTCTGCTCGGCCTGACCCGCGCCCTTGGCATCGAATACGCGCCGAAGGGTATTCGCGTCAATGCGATTGCGCCTGGCTACGTCGAAACGCAATTGAACGTCGATTACTGGAACGGTTTCGCCGACCCGCAGGCCGAGCGTCAGCGTGCTTTCGACCTGCATCCGCCCAAGCGCATCGGTCAGCCGATTGAAGTGGCGATGACCGCGGTATTCCTGGCCAGCGACGAAGCACCGTTTATCAACGCCTCGTGCATCACCATCGATGGTGGACGTTCGGTGATGTACCACGACTGAATAAAGCGGATTCCGAGCGCTGGACTACGCTTGAAATCCAATCATCATACGATATGACTATTTTCTAACAGCTTCACTGGAAACACAGTTCAACGCTTTTCAAACCTTGCTCAAAAAAAATAACAAGGAGTCATCTGATGAAACGTCGTTTCGGGATTCGTACCCTGTGCAGCACTGCCCTGGCGGTCACTGCGTTCAGCCTGAGCAGTGCGCTGCTCGCCGCCGATGCGGTGAAGATCGGTTTTCTGGTCAAGCAGGCCGAAGAACCTTGGTTCCAGACCGAGTGGGCTTTTGCCGAGAAAGCCGCCAAGGACAAGGGCTTTGAGCTGATCAAGATCGCCGTGCCGGATGGCGAGAAAACCCTCTCGGCCATCGACAGCCTGGCGGCGAATGGCGCCAAGGGCTTCGTGATCTGCCCGCCGGATGTGTCCCTCGGCCCGGCCATCATGGCCAAAGCAAAGCTCAACGACCTGAAAGTAATTGCCGTGGACGACCGTTTCGTCGATGCCAACGGCAAGTTCATGGAAGACGTGCCGTACCTGGGCATGGCTGCATTCGAAGTCGGCCAGAAGCAGGGCGCCGCCATGGCCGCGGAAGCGAAAAAGCGTAACTGGGACTGGAAAGACACCTACGCGGTCGTTAACACCTACAACGAACTCGACACCGGCAAGAAGCGCACCGACGGTTCGGTCGATGCCCTGAAGAAGGCCGGGATGCCTGCGGACCACATCCTCTTCGCCGCGCTGAAAACCCTCGACGTGCCGGGCAGCATGGACGCCACCAACTCGGCGTTAGTGAAACTGCCGAGTGCGGCGAAAAACCTGATCATCGGCGGCATGAACGACAACACCGTGCTTGGCGGCGTCCGCGCTACTGAAGCCGCCGGTTTCGCCGCTGCCAACGTCATCGGTATCGGCATCAACGGTACCGACGCCATCGGCGAATTGAAAAAGCCTAACAGCGGCTTCTTCGGTTCGATGCTGCCAAGCCCGCACATCGAAGGCTACAAGACTGCCGAGATGATGTACGAGTGGGTCACCACCGGCAAAGAGCCGCCGAAGTACACCGCCATGGATGACGTCACTCTGATCACCCGCGAGAACTTCAAGCAAGAGCTGGAAAAAATCGGCTTGTGGAACTGAGGCAACGACGGCCCGGGCAGTCGGGCCGTTTTTCGGTGTGAAGAGGTGGCTTTATGCACGCGCAAGTACAGACACAACAACAGCACAGCGCCAGTGGCAGCCTGCGTTTTAACGGGATCGGCAAAAGCTTTCCCGGCGTAAAAGCGCTCGACGGCATCAGCTTCGTCGCTCATCCCGGCCAGGTTCATGCCTTGATGGGCGAGAACGGCGCGGGCAAATCGACCCTGCTGAAGATTTTGGGTGGCGCCTATATTCCCAGCAGCGGCGAACTGCAGATCGGCGAGCAGACGATGGCGTTCAAGTCCACCGCCGACAGCATTGGCAGTGGCGTCGCGGTGATTCACCAGGAGCTGCATCTGGTTCCGGAAATGACCGTGGCCGAGAATCTGTTTCTTGGCCATCTGCCGGCCAGTTTCGGCCTGATCAATCGCGGCGTATTGCGTCAGCAAGCCTTGAGTTGCCTCAAAGGCCTGGCCGATGAAATCGACCCGCAGACCAAAGTCGGACGCTTGTCGCTCGGCCAGCGGCAGTTGGTGGAAATCGCCAAGGCGTTGTCCCGTGGCGCCCATGTCATCGCTTTCGACGAGCCGACCAGCAGCCTTTCGGCCCGCGAGATCGACCGCTTGATGGCGATCATCGGCCGCCTGCGCGACGAGGGCAAAGTCGTGCTCTACGTTTCCCATCGCATGGAAGAAGTGTTCCGCATCTGCGACGCCGTCACGGTGTTCAAGGACGGCCGCTACGTGCGCACCTTCGACGACATGAGCCAGTTGACCCACGATCAACTGGTGACGTGCATGGTCGGGCGTGACATTCAGGACATCTACGATTATCGCCACCGCCCACGCGGCGCCGTGGCGCTGAAAGTTGATGGGCTGCTCGGCCCGGGCCTGCGCGAACCGATCAGTTTCGAGGCGCACAAGGGCGAAATCCTTGGCCTGTTCGGACTGGTCGGAGCAGGGCGTACCGAGCTGTTTCGTTTGCTCAGCGGCCTGGAGCGCCACACTGCCGGACGCCTTGAATTGCGCGGCCACGAATTGACGTTGCGCTCACCGCGCGATGCGATTGCCGCGGGGATTCTGCTGTGCCCGGAAGACCGCAAGAAGGAAGGCATCATCCCGCTGGCCAGCGTTGCCGAGAACATCAACATCAGCGCCCGCGGTGCGCATTCGAGCCTGGGCTGTCTGATCCGTGGCTTGTGGGAAAAGGACAATGCCGACAAGCAGATCAAGGCCCTGAAAGTGAAAACCCCGCACGCCGGGCAGCAGATCAAATTCCTTTCCGGCGGCAACCAGCAGAAGGCCATTCTTGGCCGCTGGCTGTCGATGCCGATGAAGGTGCTGCTGCTCGACGAACCGACCCGTGGCATCGACATCGGCGCCAAGGCGGAGATCTACCAGATCATCCACAACCTCGCCGCCGACGGTATTTCGGTGATTGTGGTGTCCAGCGACCTGATGGAAGTGATGGGCATTTCCGACCGCATTCTGGTGCTGTGCGAAGGCGCCCTGCGCGGCGAAGTCAGCCGTGACCAGGCCAATGAATCCAACCTGCTGCAACTGGCTTTGCCGCGCCACCGCGCTGACGGCGTGGCGAACTGAGAGGTGACTATGATGACAACCCAAAACGAAACCCTGCCGACCGCGCGCAAACCCCTGGACCTGCGCCGCTTCCTCGATGACTGGGTCATGCTGCTTGCGGCCGTCGGCATCTTTGTCGCCTGTACGCTGCTGATCGATAACTTCCTCTCGCCATTGAACATGCGCGGTCTGGGCCTGGCGATTTCCACCACCGGCATCGCCGCGTGCACCATGCTCTATTGTCTGGCGTCCGGGCACTTCGACCTGTCGGTCGGCTCGGTGATTGCCTGTGCCGGCGTGGTCGCGGCGGTGGTCATGCGCGACACCAACAGCGTGTTCCTGGGTGTCAGCGCGGCGTTGGTAATGGGCCTGATCGTCGGGCTGATCAACGGCATCGTGATCGCCAAGTTGCGAGTCAACGCGTTGATCACCACGTTGGCGACGATGCAGATTGTTCGTGGCCTTGCCTACATTTTTGCCAACGGCAAAGCGGTGGGCGTGTCGCAGGAATCGTTCTTCGTGTTCGGTAACGGCCAGTTATTCGGTGTGCCGGTGCCGATCCTGATCACCATCGTCTGCTTCCTGTTCTTCGGCTGGCTGCTGAATTACACCACCTACGGGCGCAACACCATGGCCATTGGTGGCAACCAGGAAGCGGCGCTGCTGGCAGGCGTGAACGTTGACCGGACCAAGATCATCATCTTCGCCGTGCACGGCGTGATTGGTGCGCTGGCTGGCGTGATCCTGGCGTCGCGGATGACTTCCGGGCAGCCGATGATTGGCCAGGGTTTCGAACTCACGGTGATATCTGCCTGCGTACTGGGCGGGGTGTCGCTGAGCGGCGGCATCGGCATGATCCGCCATGTGATTGCCGGGGTGTTGATTCTGGCGATCATCGAGAACGCGATGAACCTGAAGAACATTGATACGTTTTATCAGTATGTGATTCGGGGTTCGATCTTGCTTTTGGCCGTCGTCATTGACCGCTTGAAACAACGCTGACACAACCTAACCCCTGTAGGAGTGAGCCTGCTCGCGATAGCATTCTTTCAGCCACATTGATGCTGGATGTGCTGACGTAATCGCGAGCAGGCTCACTCCTACAGGGATCGCGCTACTCTCCTCCTTCTGTCACCTTCCCTCAAATATCCCTTGCCCGCCGCCTGCCGTTTCGGTTATCACTTTGTACATGATTAGACAGGTACGATTTGACAAGAAAAAAAGGGTGGTCGACGAGCTTGTTCGACGCATCGAAAGCGGCCTGATGGAGGATGGCTTTCTGTTGCCCGGCGAACACCAGTTGGCTCAGGAATTCCAGGTCAGCCGTGGCACGCTGCGCGAAGCGCTGGCCGAACTGAAGCGGCGCAATTACATCGCCACGCAAAGCGGGGTTGGCTCGATCGTCACCTACGACGGTGTTGCCCTCGACCAGCGCAGCGGCTGGGCGCAGGCGCTGGCCGACAGCGGGGCGCTGATCAACACTGAGGTGTTGCGCCTCGAAGCCGTGACCCGTACGGATCTGCTGGTGCGGTTCGGCACCGATCAATTCATCACCCTCGACCGTCGCCGGCGCGCCACCGACGGTACGCTGGTGTCTCTGGAACGTGCATTGATGCCGGCCAACGGCGGCCTGGAAAGCCTGCCGCGCGTCGGTCTGATCGACAATTCCCTGACCATCACCCTGGCCGCCTACGGCTACATCGGCGAGCGCGGCGATCAGTGGATCGGCGCCGAGCCGCTGAACGCCGAAGACGCCGAACTGCTTGGCCGTCCGGTCGGCACGGTGTTTCTCAAAGCCCTGCGCACCACGTACGACCGGCAGAACCGTTTCATGGAACAGGTCGAAAGCTTGCTCGACCCGGTGCATTTTCGTCTGCACCTGCAATTTGGAGAATCGCGATGACCACGCTCAACCGTGCGCTTGGCGCTTTCTATGGTCTGGCCCTGGGTGACGCGCTCGGCATGCCGACTCAATCGCTGGACCGCGAAACCATCAAAAGCCGTTTTGGCCAGATCACCGATCTGCAGGACGCCGGACCGCTGCAACCGATCGCCGCGAACATGCCCAAAGGCTCGATCACCGACGACACCGAACAGGCAATCCTGGTTGGCGAGTTGCTGGTCGAAGGCCAGGGCCGCATCGAGCCGGCCATCCTCGCCCAGCGCTTGATCGAATGGGAAGCCGAGATGCAGGCCAAAGGCTCGCAGGATTTGCTCGGCCCCTCGACCAAACGCGCCATTGAAATGATCCTCGCCGGCCATTCGCCCGAAGAAGCCGGGCGCTATGGCACCACCAACGGCGCGGCGATGCGGATTACCCCGGTCGGCATTGCGGCGAATGTCGCTGATCCCGAACGCTTTATCGCCGCCGTGGTGCAGGCCTGTCAGGTGACCCACAACACCACACTGGGGATTTCCAGTGCGGCGGCGGTGGCGGCGGTGGTGTCCGCTGGTATCAATGGCGTCGACCTGGGCGAGGCGTTGAACCTCGGTCAGCACATTGCCCAGCAAGCCGAAGCCCACGGACACTGGGTGGCGGGTGGGCGCATCGCCTCCCGGATCAGTTGGGCGCGCAGCATCAGCGTCGACAGCGATAAGGCATTGCTCGCCGACCTGCTTTACGACGTGATCGGCACGTCGGTGGCGTCGCAGGAGTCGGTGGTGGTTTCATTCGCGCTGGCTCAACAAGTGGCCATTGGTGAGATGAGCGCATTCGAAGCACTGTGCATGGCCGCCAGTCTGGGGGGCGACACGGATACCATCGCGGCGATTCTCGGGGCGATGCTCGGTGCCTGTCTGGGGCTTGAGTGTTGGCCTGTGCCGATGATTGAAACGGTGAAAGCGGTTAATCATCTGGAGCTTGAGCCGTTGGTGCAGGGGCTGCTGGCCTTGCGTTGACAGGGCTGCCGCCTTCGCGAGCAAGCTCGCTCCCACATTGGATTTGTGGCGTTCACATACCCTGTGGGAGCGAGCTTGCTCGCGAAGGCCGCACCGCATAGTCGAATACTTAACCCGCAATGGATCGCACAGACAGGCCTCGGAAGGCCAATGGTCATGTCGTTTTGCATCATTGCCACAACCACAAAAAAGGCAAACAGGAGCACGTTCATGAGTTCAACAACCGCCGGGCAAAGCGTCGGGCAACTGGAAACCCGCGGCATCGAGCCCGTGCCGGAAGCCGAGTGCAACGGCCATCCGCTGCAGCTGTTCTGGGTCTGGTTCGCCGCCAATATTTCAATTCTCGGCTTGCCGCTGGGCGCGACGCTGGTGGCGTTTCGCGGTCTGGCGATCTGGCAGGCGATCATCGTCGCCATTCTCGGCGCGGCCGGTTCGTTTGCCGTGGTCGGGATCATCTCCATCGCCGGCCGTCGTGGCCGCGCACCAAGCCTGACGCTGTCCCGCGCGATCTTCGGGGTACGCGGCAACATCGGCCCGACACTGGTCTCGCTGATGTCGCGGCTGGGCTGGGAAACCGTCAACACCACCACGGCGGCGTTCGTGCTGCTGTCGCTGTGTTCCATGCTGTTCGGCTCGCCGGTGGAGGCCAAAAGCGCGCCGTTGCTGACACTGCTCTCCATCGCGATTTTCGTGCTGCTGACCTTGGCGGTGTCCGGCCTTGGCCACGCGACCTTGCTGGTAATCCAGAAATGGGCGACCTACGTGTTCGGCGCGCTGAACATTCTGGTCGGCGGTTTTCTCTGCGCAACCATCGACTGGAGCGCAGTGTTCAACGCCACGCCGGCGCCGCTGAGCGCGATGATCATCGGCATCGGCACCATGGCCGCCGGCACCGGGATCGGCTGGGCCAATGCCGGCGCGGACATGTCGCGCTATCAGCACCGCAGCGTCAAAGCCGTGCGGCTGGTGGCGTCGGCAGCGTTCGGCGCAGGCATTCCGCTGGTGCTGCTGATCACCCTCGGCGGCTTGCTCTCGGTGGGCAACAACGACCTGGCGTCAGCGACTGACCCGATCGTGGCCATCCGCGACATGTTGCCGACGTGGATGGCCGTGCCGTATCTGATCACCGCGTTCGGCGGCCTGCTGCTGTCGAACAACCTGTCGGTGTACTCGGCCGGTCTGACCACGCTGACCCTTGGCCTCAAGGTCAAGCGCGTCTACGCAGTGGTGGTCGACATTGTCGCGATCTTCGCCGGTTCGATCTACTTCATGCTGATCGCTGACAGCTTTTACGGCCCGTTCATCACCTTCATTTCCCTGTTGGCCGTGCCGATCACCGCATGGGTCGGGATCTTCGTGGTCGATCTGATTCACCGTCATTACTACAGTCCGCAAGACCTGCTCGACGTCAGTCCTCGCAGCGCCTACTGGTACAGCGGTGGCATCGAGTGGCGTGCATTCGGCGCCTGGGCCATTGCCATCGTGCTGGGGTTCAGCTTCACCACCATCGGCACCACCGCCGAGAACGTCTGGTTCAAGGGCTTTCTGTCCGACTCGTGGCTGGGCCATAACGGCCTCGGCTGGATCGTGACCTTCGTTGTGGCCGGTGGCATTTACTTCCTCCTCGGCGGGGCGAAGGATCGCCGCGCCGCGCCAACCGAGAATGCCCATGCCTAAGCTGTTGCACACCGGCCAGGTCATCATCGACCTGGTCATGGCCGTGGAAAAACTGCCGCAAATCGGCGGTGATGTACTGGCGCAGTCGGCCGGATTCGAAGCGGGTGGCGGGTTCAATGTGATGGCGGCGGCGGCGCGCAATGGCTTGCCGGTGGTTTATCTGGGGCGCCACGGCAGCGGGCGTTTCGGCGACCTGGCGCGCCAGGCGATGAACGCCGAAGGCATTCGCATCGGCATCCGTAAACCGGCGCTGCGCGATACCGGCCTGTGTGTGGCGCTGACCGATGCGTCGGCCGAGCGCAGTTTCATTTCGTACATCGGCGCAGAAGGCGAGGTCACCGAGGAGGATCTGAACAGCGTCGCTGCCGAGGCCGGCGACTACGTTTATCTCAGCGGTTACAGCTTGCTCCACGCCGGCAAGGCCCAGGCCTTGCTCGACTGGACGCTGGCATTGCCGGCAACGGTTCACGTGGTATTCGATCCCGGGCCGTTGGTGCAATCGCCGGATTCGCCGCTGATGCAGGCGCTGCTGCCGCGCATCGATGTGTGGACCAGCAACAGCGTCGAGGCGCTGCGTTTTACCGGTGCCGAGGACATCGCTGTGGCGCTGGATCGTCTCGCCGGGCATCTGCCGGCCAACGTGCTGATGGTGGTGCGCGACGGGCCGCAAGGCTGCTGGATTCATCAGGCCGGCGAGCGTCGCCACGTGCCGGGTTTTGCCGTGCACGCGGTGGACAGTAACGGGGCTGGCGATGCTCATGCCGGGGTGTTTATAGCGGGATTGGCACGAGGGCTGGATGCACCGGAAGCGGCGCGGCGGGCGAATGCCGCGGCGGCGCTGGCCGTGACGCGCTGGGGGCCGGCGACTGCGCCGGGGGCGGCTGAGGTGGATGGGTTTATCCGCGAGTCCTGCGGTGGCTGATCATTAGCTATCGCGAGCAGGCTCACTCCTACAGGGGGAACGCTTTCCAACTGTAGGAGTGAGCCTGCTCGCGATAGGGCCATCAAATACGCTGAAGTACCCGGACCTAGCCAGCCTTGCGCAACGCCTCGATCAGCTCCTGCTTACGCATCGAAGACCGTCCCGGAATGTTCTTCGCCCGGGCTTCCTTCATCAAACTGTCAACGGTCTGCGCGTCCTTCGAAGTCTCGCTGTTGCGCGAGTGCCCCTTGCGACTGGCCACCGCGCGCCGCGATGACTCCTTGCGATCTTCAGACTTGGCGCTCGCCGGCTTCTTGCGTCCCGAGCCGCCGGATTTCTCGCCGCCGCCCGATTGCTTGTTGACGGTCGCCCAGGCCCGCGCTTCGGCTTCATCTGTGGACACGCCTTTTTTCTCGTAGCTGTCTTCGATGTGCTCGGCCTTGCGCTTTTGCTCGGCGGTGTATTTGTCTTTGCTGCCACGAGGCATGGGATTTCTCCTTGCATCGGTAGGTGAAGTTCACTGCCGGCACTGTCACATGGCTCAGCTGTCGAGTTTGCGCGCCGCTTCAACACCGGCGGCGCTGAGCTTGATCGGCAGGTTCAACGACTGTTCGCCGGCCTCGCCGCAGGTCACATGGCCGTGGTGAATCAGCCCGCGCTCCTGTAGCGCCGCGAGGGTATCGGCGACGACTTTCTCGCCGCGATAATTGTCCAGGACTTCTTTGCCCAAGCCATCGGGATGCGCATGCAGCAGGCGGGTGAGGACTTCTTTTTCGAGGTCTTTGTCGACGTTCATGGTTACCTCTTCAGGGGAGTGAACAGGACGCTCGCGTCGGCGAACTATTGACCGGCACCTTCGGAACCCGAGCCACCGGTGGTGGTTTTCGAACCGGTGCCCGGCCCGGCGTTATCGGGCGTAGCCGGCGCGTCAGGCGTGTTCATGCCGCCCTGGCGTCCAGGGTCGCTGCCTTGGGTGCGCGGGTCAGTGCCGGTGGCCGGCGGCTGATTGATCAGCGGCACGCCAGAGCCATCGGTGTTTATGCCGGGGGCGCTGTTGATGGCCGGGGCTCGCGGTGGCGTCGGATCGGTAGGGCCAGTGCCCGCTGCCGTGGACGAGGCGGCGAACACCGCGGGGCAGAGCAGGGCGCTGAAGACGAAAGCAGTCAACCTTGACGGGATCATAGGGCTTCTCCAGTAATTGGAATCCTTACCCTTTTTTGGTCAGCCCTGATGGCGGATTGGTGCCTGAGGACCGACGAACGGTCTTCCTGCGCGTCGCAGTCAAGTGGGTTCAGACGATGCCGATCTCTTCCTTGAATTGCTCCATGAAACCCTTCAGGCGGTGATGGCGAATCTGTGCCAGACGCTGGCCGGCCGCGGTCTGAAAGCCGTCGGCGAGGTGCAGCAGTTTGGTCTGGAAATGATCGAGGCAAAAACGCGTGTCGTCGTAATCACGTTCACGCGCTAGCGGATCCTGCGGGTCATACAACGCCGCGCCCATGCGCCCGGCAACGTAGAAGGTACGCGCAACGCCAAGCATGCCCAGCGAATCGAGACGGTCGGCGTCCTGGACGATTTTTGCCTCAAGCGTCAACGGGGTGATGTTGGCGGAGAAACTGTGGGCTTCGATGGCGTGGGCGACGCTGGCGATTTTCTCGCCGGGCCAGTTCATTTCCTTCAGCACGGATGACGCTTTGTCCGCTGCCAGACGTGAAGCCTGCGAGCGTAGCGGAGAGTTTTTTTCGACGGCGACGCAGTCATGCAGCAGCACGGCGGCGAGCAAGATGTCGAGATCGCCGCCTTCTGTTTCGTGCAGGGTGCGGGCGTTGTGCCAGACGCGTTGCAAATGGGCGAGGTCATGGGCTCCGTCGTCGCAGGGCTCCAGAGCGTGGGGCAGCAACTCGGCGGCGAGGTCGATCAAAGGCGCAAATGCTGTAGCAGGCATAGACATCGTGTTCATGGGCTCAGTTAAATTTTGTGGCGAGGGAGCTTGCTCCCGCCGGGTTGCGCAGCAGCCCCCCGATGCGGTGAACCAGGCAGGCAGCAAGCCTGAATTATGACTGCTTCGCAGCCAAGCGGGAGCAAGCTCCCTCGCCACAAAAGCGCTGCGGACTTAGTATGGCGCTTTAATTTCCCCACAAGGCCCGTCCATGACGATCGAAATCCGCCCGGCGACCCCCAGCGATGCACCGCAGATCCTCGCCTTCATCACCGAACTGGCCGATTTTGAAAAGGCCCGCCACGAAGTCATCGCCAGCGTCGCCGACATCGAGCGCAGCCTGTTCGGCGAAGGTGCTACCGCCCATGGTCTGATCTGTCTTCGCGACGGCTTGCCGATCGGTTTCGCGGTGTTCTTCTTCAGTTATTCGACCTGGCTGGGCAGCAACTGCCTATACCTCGAAGACCTTTACATTACTCCTGAGCAACGCGGCGGCGGCGCCGGCAAAACCTTGCTGCGCCACTTGGCAAAAATCGCCTGCGACAACGACTGCGGCCGCTTCGAATGGAGCGTGCTGGAGTGGAACACCCCAGCGATCGAGTTCTACAAATCCCTCGGCGCGCAACCGCAGGAAGAATGGGTGAGGTATCGCATGGATGGCAAGGTGTTGAGGGAGTTTGCCGAGGGTTGAACGAATGATGGCAATCCAATGCTGATTCGGTTGTCGCCACCGCTCTAGTCCGGCATCCTGTGCGCCATTTTTGCGCGCTCACGGACGACACCTGCAATGCCTCTGGCAAAATTTCTCCGCGCCTGCGGAGCGCTCGCTGCGTCAATGAGTGACCAGCAATGAGCGGTCTACAGGCCTCAATGCGCCTGTATGGCCTGGTGAAAAATACCGGGTCTACTGACGACCCAAAACGACAGGCTGTCGAAATTCTCTGCATGGCCCAGCGCACTGGCGGCCTGGCTATTCGGGCTTTCGTGTCGCGGCTTGACGCCGAGTTGATGACGCGCAGTGCCGGACTTGGCGATTACCGCGTGGTAGCGCTGAGAACCTTCGATCCAACAGCGGTTATAGACGCCCATCGAGGCTGGCTGATGCTGCACATCTGTTGCGGCTTCGTCGCTCTCGCCGGCCATTCTCTGTTGGAGAACGGTGCGTTGATCCCGATGGGCTGGCATGTCTATTCCGAAATTGGCCGGTGGACGTCGGGGCATCATCTGGACCTCGGCGTGCACATGGGCGACTTGCTGCAATCGACTTATGAGCGCAATCACCTGCGTAACTACAACGCCTGGCTCAACGAACTGGATGATGCAACGCCTGCCGATTTGAAGTGGCAAGCCGACGAAGCCTGGCGTGCCGTGCAAACCGCAACATCACCTGAAAGCCTTGAGCATTGTCACGCTCTGTTCGACCCGGTCGACAATCGCTGGCGCTTTGCCGCGACCGACATCGACATCTATCAGCCATCCCCGGCACCCCTTAAGCAAGGAGCTTTGAATTGAGTGGTAAACCCGCAGCACGCGTCACCGACCCGACCGCTTGCCCACTGCCAGGACACGGCACCAACCCGATCGTCTCCGGCTCGCCGGACGTGTTTTTCGATGGCCTCGCTGCTGCACGCATGACCGATAAATCAGCGTGTGGCAGCCCGATTACCGGAGCGGTCTCCGGCACCGTCTTCATTAACGGCCTCAACGCCGCGATGCTCGACAGCACTGGCGGGCATGGCAATGTCGTGATCGGTGGCTCGGGCACGGTGATCATCGGCCAGAGCGGCGGAGGGGCAGCGTTTAGTGGGCTGTTGCCGATGCCGGTGCATTTCACTGACAGGTTGCAAGTGACGAATGAAGCGACCGGAGAGCCAGTGCCTTATCACGCCTACACCATTGAACGGGGTGACGGAAGCGAGGAACACGGTGTTACCGATGCGAACGGATTCACGCATATGGTCAGCTCGCACGTGGCGGAAACCATCAAATTATTCGTGGAGTGATTGGTCATGTCCGAAGTCAGCGCACCTACTGAAACACCTCACGCGAAGAGGGAAGTAAAGGCACACACACTTACTTGCAAGACCGATCAGACCAATAAGCAGGTTGCTATATCTCTGCGGAACTTTGTTGTGTTTTTTATTGGTGGTGCTGGAGATCAGGAAAGTTATTATTTCAGCGGTCCAAATAATAACGTCGACGCCGTGCGGGAAATTTTCATTAGAGATGCCAAAGCGTTGAATTTTCCTGTGGGTAAATTCGAGTCGTGGCCTCTCGGTTA
This sequence comes from Pseudomonas hamedanensis, assembly GCF_014268595.2. NCBI lineage: Bacteria > Pseudomonadati > Pseudomonadota > Gammaproteobacteria > Pseudomonadales > Pseudomonadaceae > Pseudomonas > Pseudomonas hamedanensis. Next base: position 4,878,761 of record NZ_CP077091.1, on the reverse strand, counting down.
TAATGATTTCATTACTGATAAAGACCTGTCTGAAAAGGTACTGGCGAAGATCCCGGACTGCTCAACCGCTGTGTATATTGTGGGTCATAGTCTGGGAGGTTGGAATGGCGCTCACCTTTCAGCCACTCTCACGGAGAAAGGCTATACAGTCAGAATGTTATTGACCATCGATCCGGTTGGCGAAGGTGTGATGGTGTGGGGCATTTCCAATATCTACAGGTTGCCACCCAAGCCCAAGGCTCAGTACTGGGTCAATATTCGCGCCGCACCGAAGATAACAAACGTATCAGATACAGTTGCAAGTTTTGGTGAGCAATGGGAAATCTCTACCGGGCCGAATGTAATGGGGCGGGTAAACGTGAATCATGCGGATGCCAATATTATGTATTTGCGACCGTTGGATAACGGAAAAACTGCTCGTCAGATTTTCAATGAGTCGGTTTTGAGCTTTTTCAAGGAGTGAGCATCGTGTCCCGATTTTTTTTGATGCTTTTATTGCTCATATGCTCTGCATGTTCAATGAATCATGGCAAGCCGGCTGCGAAATTGTCTTATTCCGGAGTCGAAGAGTTGGAAGATACCGGAATCTATCAGGTTCGCTTTCGCGCCGATGTGGAGATTCTCGAGTTGTTCAAATCACATATCAGCCAAGGGTTGGTATGCGCTGTGGATGATGATCTGGACTTTTCTGTCGCGCACCAGATAAAACGCTCCGGTTTTGGCCTTGTTGAGCGCGATGAGAGGGGGAAGGAAAACGAGTACAAGGCCGACGTCATTTTCAGAGAGTCGACCGGGAAAAAGGGCGCGGAAATCTTTCCTGAGGGGGCAGTACTCAGTCGTTGGTTTACGAAAAGACCTTTTATTTCCTGCGTATTCCGCGCTCATACGACTCCTTACAAAACGTATTTTTCCGAAATCATGCGTGTGCCATCCGCTGATCTGGCGCGAGCAATCAACAGGGAATAACCCTTCGTTCAAGTGGGCTTCTTGTCTGGCGGCAGGAAGCCGATTTGTCGATCACTCTTCTGCCGCCTGCCAATTGCCGCTGAGCGATTCATTCAGCGTTGTCGTACGGAAATCCTGAAGATCCCGGCTTTTTCTTTGTCGAATTCAGCGGATCAGGATTTTTATGCCCGTAGACAAGAAAAGCTGGCTACTCGTCTATGTCCCACTATGTGGGATTGATATTTATATATTGAGATTTTCCTTCCCTCGGGTTTATAGTCCATCGCACTCACTGCCAAAAACAAAACAGGTGAAGCGATGCAGGCGCAATTGATCGCGCTCGATTGGGGGACGACCTCATTACGTGCTTACAAACTCGCGGCGGACGGTGTGGTGCTGGAGCAGCGTGCGCTGTCGTCCGGGATCATGCAGTTGCCCAAGACCCCAAGAGCCATCCACGGGCGCGAATGCGCCGACGGCTTTGAACTGGCCTTTGACGAGGCCTGCGGTGACTGGCTCGACGCGCAGCCGAATCTGCCGGTGATTGCTTGCGGCATGGTCGGCAGTGCGCAGGGCTGGCGCGAAGCGGCCTACTGCGAGACGCCGGCCGACGTCGCCCATCTCGGAAACTCCCTGCAAACCGTTGTCAGTCTTCGCGGTACGTCCGTGCACATCGTGCCGGGTGTGATTCAGCGTTCGCGCCTGCCGAACGTGATGCGCGGCGAAGAGACCCAAGTGCTAGGGGTCCTGCAAAGCCTGCCGGCCGAGTCTGGTAACGACTTGCTGATCGGCCTGCCGGGCAGCCATTCGAAGTGGGTGGAAGTGGTCGATGGCCGCATCACTCATTTCGACACATTCATGACCGGCGAAGTCTTCGCCGTCCTCAGCGAGCACAGCATTCTCGGGCGTACCCAGCAGCCGAGCGCGACCTTCGATGCGCAGGCGTTTGACCGCGGCGTACAAATTGCCCTGTCGACAGACGCTGAGCTGGGCGTGTTGTCGACCTTGTTCAGCGCCCGCACCCTCGGCCTGACCGGTGAACTGAGTCCGACCGCTCAGCCGGACTATCTGTCCGGCCTGATGATCGGCCATGAGCTGGCCGCGCTCGCCAACGTCCAGCGGCGTCGGCGCAACAACCCGAATCTTCCTGCGATCGTGCTGATTGGCAATGCGCAATTGTGTACCCGCTACCGCCGTGCCCTCGACGCCTGCGGTTTCGCCACGGTGACCCTGGCCGAGCAAGCTACCGAGCGTGGTTTGTGGCAACTGGCGCTGGCCGCCGGACTGATCGAATCCTCATCCCGTTAACCCTGACTGGAGGCCTGACATGCTCAAGCAAGCATTGGCGCAAAACGGTCTGATCGCGATCCTGCGTGGCCTGCAACCGCAGGAAGCTGCCGCGGTCGGAGAAGTCCTGTATGCCGCCGGATTTCGCGTCATCGAAGTACCGCTCAATTCCCCATCGCCGTACGAAAGTATCCGCATCCTGCGCCAGACACTGCCCGCCGATTGCCTGATCGGTGCGGGCACCGTTCTGACACCCGAGCAGGTCGCACAAGTAAAAGAGGCCGGCGGCCAGGTAATCGTCATGCCGCACAGCGATGCCAAGGTGTTGCGCGCGGCGAAAGCGGCGGGGCTGTACCTGTCGCCGGGTGTGGCCACGCCGACTGAAGCGTTCGCGGCGCTGGCGGAGGGCGCGGACATTCTCAAGCTGTTCCCGGCCGAGCAGATGGGCCCGGCGGTCGTCAAAGCCTGGCTCGCGGTGTTGCCAGCGGGCACGGTACTGGCACCGGTCGGCGGCATCACGCCGGACAACATGCAGGTGTTTATCGATGCCGGGGTAAAAGGTTTCGGCCTCGGCTCCGGCCTGTTCAAGCCAGGCATGACGCCCGAGCAGGTTGCGGTCAACGCCAAGGCGTACGTGGCCGCGTGGAAAGCGCTTCGCTAAGACTTTTTGGCGCCGCGTGCGCTGCATCAATAAGAGAGACAAAAAGATGAAAATCACCAAACTCACGACCTTCATCGTTCCGCCGCGCTGGTGCTTCCTCAAGGTCGAAACCGACGAAGGCGTGACCGGTTGGGGCGAACCCGTGGTGGAAGGGCGTGCGCACACCGTCGCCGCTGCCGTGGAAGAATTGTCCGACTACCTGATCGGCAAAGACCCACGCAATATCGAAGACATCTGGACCGTGCTCTATCGCGGCGGCTTCTACCGCGGCGGCGCGATTCACATGAGCGCGCTGGCCGGTATCGATCAGGCGTTGTGGGACATCAAGGGCAAAGCCCTCGGGGTTTCGGTCAGTGACCTGCTCGGTGGTCAGGTGCGCGACAAGATTCGTGTCTACTCGTGGATCGGCGGCGACCGTCCGGCCGACACCGCGCGTGCGGCGAAAGAGGCGGTGAGCCGGGGTTTCACCGCGGTGAAAATGAACGGCACCGAAGAACTGCAGTTCCTCGACACCTTTGAGAAAGTCGACCTCGCCTTGGCCAACGTCGCCGCCGTGCGTGATGCCGTCGGGCCGAACGTCGGCATCGGCGTCGATTTCCATGGTCGTGTGCACAAGCCGATGGCCAAGGTGCTGATGAAGGAACTCGACCCTTACAAACTGATGTTTATCGAAGAGCCGGTGCTCAGCGAAAACTACGAAGCGTTAAAAGAACTCGCCCCCCTGACCAGTACGCCGATTGCCCTGGGCGAGCGGCTGTTCTCGCGCTGGGACTTTAAACGGGTGTTGAGCGAGGGCTACGTCGACATCATCCAGCCGGACGCGTCCCACGCCGGCGGTATCACCGAGACCCGCAAGATTGCCAACATGGCCGAAGCCTACGACGTAGCGCTGGCGCTGCATTGCCCGCTGGGTCCGATTGCGCTGGCAGCCTGTTTGCAATTGGACGCGGTTTGTTACAACGCGTTTATCCAGGAGCAGAGCCTGGGCATCCATTACAACGAGAGCAACGATTTGCTCGACTACGTGAAGGACCCGCGCGTGTTCGATTACGACAAGGGCTTCGTGAAGATCCCGAACGGTCCGGGCCTGGGCATCGAGATCAACGAGGAATATGTGATCGAGCGCGCGGCCGTCGGCCACCGCTGGCGCAACCCGATCTGGCGCCACGCCGATGGCAGCTTTGCCGAGTGGTGAGTCATCACTGATCCACCGCCCTGATCGTTCCCACGCTCTGCGTGGGAATGCCTCAACGGACGCTCCGCGTTCGGCTCTCGAGGGACGCGGAGCGTCCCGGGCTGCACTCCCACGCGGAGCGTGGGACCGATCAGATCTTCAGGGAGAGGGAGATCTGCGTCATGACCTCAACAAACATAAAAAGAGGCATCTCTCATGCAAACGCACACCCTCACCGGGCAGGCGTCTTTAGTCACGCCTAGCCGCAAGCGTTTTTTCATCATGGTGTTGCTGTTTATCACCGTGGTCATCAACTACCTGGACCGCAGCAACCTGTCGATTGCCGCGCCGGCGCTGACCAGTGAGCTGGGCATCGATCCGGTTCACGTCGGGCTGATTTTTTCCGCCTTCGGCTGGACCTACGCCGCCATGCAGATTCCCGGCGGCTGGCTGGTCGATCGCGTGCCGCCACGGATCCTCTACAGCGTGGCGCTGCTGCTGTGGTCGGTGGCCACGGTGATGCTCGGTTTCGTCAGCAGTTTCATTGCGCTGTTCGTGCTGCGCATGGCCGTCGGAGCGCTGGAAGCGCCCGCGTATCCGATCAACAGCCGCGTGGTGACGACCTGGTTCCCCGAGCGTGAACGCGCCACGGCAATTGGTTTCTACACGTCCGGGCAGTTCGTAGGTCTGGCCTTCCTGACACCGGTACTGGCCTGGCTGCAACACACATTCGGCTGGCACATGGTTTTCGTTGTGACTGGCGCGGTCGGCATTCTCTGGGCGGTGATCTGGTACGCCGTGTATCGCGAGCCGCGCGACTTCAAGGGCGCCAACGAAGCAGAAATCGATCTGATCCGCGAGGGTGGCGGGCTGGTCGATATCCAGGCCGAGACGGCCAGAGTCAAAGCCAAATTCAGCTGGACCGATCTCGGCGTCGTCCTCAGCAAGCGCAAGTTGTGGGGCATCTACCTCGGCCAGTTCTGCCTGAATTCGACGCTGTGGTTTTTCCTCACGTGGTTCCCGACCTACCTGGTGAAATACCGCGGCATGGATTTCATCAAGTCCGGCCTGCTGGCGTCGCTGCCGTTTCTCGCCGCGTTCGTGGGTGTGCTGTGTTCGGGGTTCTTCTCCGACTTCCTGATCCGCCGTGGCTACAGCGTGGGCTTCGCACGTAAATTGCCGATCATTGGTGGCCTGCTGATTTCGACCTCGATCATTGGCGCCAACTTCGTTGAGTCGACGCCGCTGGTGATTGCCTTTCTTGCGCTGGCATTTTTCGGTAACGGTCTGGCGTCGATCACGTGGTCGCTGGTCTCGACACTGGCCCCGGCCCGTCTGCTTGGCCTGACCGGTGGCGTGTTCAACTTCATCGGCAACTTGTCGGCGATTGCCACGCCGATCGTCATCGGCTTCCTTGCCAGCGGTGATTCGTTCGCCCCGGCCATCACCTACATCGCTGTGCTCGCGCTGGTCGGCGCTTTGTCCTACGTGCTGCTGGTGGGCAAGGTCGAGCGTATCGAGTTGTAGTGCTCAGCATCGGGCGACCATAATGCCGCCCGTTCCCTCGCTCAACGGTAAAGGCTGGATATGCAGGAAGACGCTCCGGAAAAAACCAGGGAGGCCGCGCCCACCGGCACCCAGACACTGCTGCGCGGCCTCGGTGTGGTGCAGGCCGTCGCCAGCGGCGCCCGTGATCTCAAGGAGATTGCCCGGCTGATCGGCACCACGCGCAGCACCACCCATCGCCTGGCCAGTTGCCTGGTCGACGAACGCTATCTGCGTGTGGTGCCACAGATCGGTTATCTGCTCGGGCCGAAGCTGATCGAGCTGGGCTTTCAGGCGCGCGAAGAGTTGCCGTTGGTGACGTTGGCCGGACCGTACCTTGACGAGTTGTCGGCGCTGACCGGCGACACCGTGCATCTGGGCATCCGCGAAGGTGACGAAGTGCTGTATCTGTTGAAGAATCCTGGACGCAATGGTCCGGAGATGCGTTCACGGGTCGGCCATCGCATGCCGCTGGTGCGCACCGGGATCGGCAAGGCGTTGATGCTTGATGACTCGCCGCAGGATTGGCAACGGCTGTACGACATCAGCCTGCCGGCGGGTGGGAAAAGTCAGTTCTGGCCGCAGCATCCCCAGCAGTCGTGGGAGCAGCTCGAGCAGCGCATGACCGAATACGTGGCGGGCGGCTACGCGTTCGATCTGGAAGACAACGAACCATCGATCCGCTGCGTGGCGGCGCCGATTCGCGATGCGAGCAAGGGTATTGTCGCGGCGATCAGTATCGCCAGCACCGTGCCGTACATGCCGCTGGAAAAGATGGCCGAGTTGATTCCCCTGCTTAAAGGGGTCACAACCCGGCTGTCGGCGGAGCTAGGCTTGAAGGTGTAAGTCTTGAAGGTGTAAACCTTGAAGGTTTAAGCCTTCAGCGTCGCCATGTCGATGACAAAACGGTATTTCACGTCACCGGCGATCATCCGGGCGTAGGCTTCGTTGATCTGGCGGATGTCGAGCATTTCGATGTCGCAGGTAATGTTGTGCTCGGCGCAGAAATCCAGCACTTCCTGGGTTTCGGCGACACCGCCGATCAGGGAACCGGCCAGCACACGACGGCTCATCACCAGTTTGCCGGCGTGGACCGGTGGGTTAACTGGCTCGATCAGACCGACCAGAATGTGCACGCCGTCAAACCGCAGGGTGTCGAGGTACGGATTGAGGTCGTGCTGCACCGGAATGGTGTCGAGCAGGAAGTCGAAATACCCGGCGGCGGCTTTCATTTGCTCGGCGTCGGTGGAGACGATCACATGATCGGCGCCCTGACGACGGCCTTCCTCGGCTTTGCTCGCCGAACGGGTGAACAGGGTCACTTCCGCGCCCATGGCTTTGGCAAACTTGATGCCCATGTGGCCCAGACCACCCATGCCAAGAATCCCGACCTTGTCGCCCGCTTTGACACCGTAGTGCTTGAGCGGCGAGTAGGTGGTGATGCCGGCGCAGAGAATCGGCGCGGCGCTGGCCAGTGCCAGTTTTTCCGGAATGCGCACCACAAAGTGTTCGCTGACGACGATGCTGTCCGAATAACCGCCCATGGTGTTGCTGCCGTCCACCCGGTCTGGCGTGGCGTAGGTCATGGTCGGGCCTTCGAGGCAATATTGTTCCAGATTCGACTGGCAGGCTTCGCAGGTGCGGCAAGAGTCGACCATGCAGCCAACACCGACCAGATCGCCCACTTTATGCCGGGTGACATTCGCACCGACAGCGGTGACTTTTCCGACGATCTCGTGGCCGGGCATCAACGGATAAACGGCGATTCCCCATTCATTGCGCGCCTGATGGATGTCGGAATGGCAGACGCCGCAGTAGAGAATTTCGATCGCCACGTCGTCGGCCCGTGGGCTGCGGCGTTCGAATTTCATCGGGGCGAGGGGTGTGGTGGCCGATTGGGCGGCATAGCCGATGGCGGTGTACATGAGTGACCTCGCAAAAGCAGTGACAAGTGAGGCGGTGCATTCTGGGCGCCGACTGAGCGTGCGGCCATGGCGATTCCTCCGGGTCTCATGCCTAATTCTCCGGCATGCAGGTTTTGACGGTCGCAGGGGGCAACGGATCTGCGATGATGTTTTCATCCCTTTTTCCCTGATTTTTGCGAAGACTTTTTTCGATGCAGTTAACTCGTCATCTTGATGCCAACGCCCGGCTGGTTTCGCTGATCGAACCGCTGGCGCTGCGTGATGGTTACAGCCAGACCGGCTTGCCCGGCGTGCAAGTGCTGCGCGCCAGTTGCGATGTCGCCCGTGGCCCGCACATTTACGAGCCGAGCCTGATGATCATCGCCCAGGGCAGCAAACTGGCGTTCCTCGGCCCGCGGACCATGGAATATGGCGCCGGGCATTACCTGATTCAGGCACTGCCGGTGCCCTTCGAGTGCGAAACCTTTGCCTTGCCCGACGCACCCTTGCTCGGTGTCTCGGTGGCAATTGATCGGGTCCAGCTCGGTGAGTTGGTGTTGGCGATGGGCCTGGCGCCGGGGCGGCATATCCCGGCGCAGACGCCAGAATCGATGACCTCTGTGGTGCTCGACGATGACATGCGTGGCTGTGTCGAGCGGCTGCTCAGTTGCCTGCACGATCCGCTGGAATGTCAGATTCTCGGTCCGGCGCGGGTGCGCGAGTTGTTGTTCGTCGCGCTACGCGGGCCGCAGGCGGATGTCTTGCGCGCGCTGGTGGAAAAGCAGGGGCAGTTCGCGCGGGTGGCGGCTTCGATCAGCCATCTGCACGCGCATTACACCGAGCCGTTGAACGTCGAGACCCTGGCCGGTTGCGCGAACATGAGCGTGTCGACGTTTCATGAGCATTTCAAACGCAGCACGTTATTGTCGCCGGTGCAGTATCTGAAGCGGCTGAGGTTGCTCAAGGCGCAGACCTTGCTGGTGGCCGAAGGCCTGGGCGTGGCGCAGGTGGCGCATCGGGTGGGGTATCAAAGCACGTCGCAATTCAGCCGCGAGTACAAACGTTATTTTGAGCGTAGCCCGGGAGACGAACGCGCCGCCTAAGTCGACGAAGATCCCCTGTAGGAGTGAGCCTGCTCGCGATAGCGGTATGTCTGTGCCAATGATGCTGGCTGACACACCGTTATCGCGAGCAGGCTCACTCCTACAGTTGTTTTGTGGTGTCAGAGGAATTTTGGGCAACAAAAAGGCCCCCATGTCGGGAGCCTCTTCGTTCAGCGCATCGACTTACATGTTCGGGTAAGTCGGTCCACCAGCACCTTCCGGCGTGACCCAGGTGATGTTCTGCGCAGGGTCCTTGATGTCACAGGTCTTGCAGTGCACGCAGTTCTGGGCGTTGATCTGGAAGCGCTTTTCGCCGTCTTCCTTGGTGATCACTTCGTATACGCCGGCCGGGCAGTAGCGCTGCGCTGGTTCGTCGTACAGCGGCAGGTTTTTGCTGATCGGAATGCTCGGATCGGTCAGCTTCAGGTGGCAGGGCTGCTCTTCTTCGTGGTTGGTGCCGGAGATGAACACCGAACTCAGTTTGTCGAAGCTCAGCTTGCCGTCGGGTTTCGGGTAATCGATCTTCTTGCAGTCGGCCGCCAGCTTGAGGCAGGCGTAGTCCGGCTTGGTGTCGCGCAGGGTGAACGGCAGCTTGCCGCCGAAGATGTTCTGGTCGAGCCAGTTGAAACCGCCGCCGATGATCGCGCCGTATTTGTGGATCGCCGCGCCGAAGTTGCGGCTGGCAAACAGTTCTTCGTGCAGCCAGCTGTTCTTGAATGCGTCGACATAAGTGGTCAATTCGACTGTGCAGTCTTGCTCGGCGAACAGCGCATCAGCGACCGATTCAGCGGCGAGCATGCCGGACTTCATTGCGGTGTGGCTGCCTTTGATCTTGGCGAAGTTCAGCGTGCCGAGGTCGCAACCGATCAGCGCGCCGCCCTTGAAGACCATTTTCGGCAGCGAGTTCAGGCCGCCCTTGGCAATGGCGCGGGCACCGTAGCTGATGCGCTTGCCGCCTTCCAGATACTGCGCGAGTACCGGGTGATGCTTGAGGCGCTGGAATTCGTCGAACGGCGACAGGTAGGTGTTGCTGTAGGACAGGTCAACGATCAGGCCGACGACCACTTGGTTGTTTTCCAGGTGGTAGAGGAACGAGCCGCCGGTGTTCTCGGTGCCCATGATGTCCAGCGGCCAGCCGGCGGTGTGCACCACCAGGCCTGGCTGGTGTTTCGCCGGGTCGATTTCCCAGATTTCCTTCAGGCCTATACCGTAGTGTTGAACGTCGGCATCGCTGTCGAGGTTGTAGCGCTTGATCAGTTGCTTGCCGATGTGGCCACGGCAGCCTTCAGCGAACAGTGTGTACTTGCCGCGTAGTTCCATGCCCGGGGTGTACAGGCCTTCTTTCGGGTTGCCTTCGCGGTCGACGCCCAGATCACCGGTGATGATCCCGCGCACTACACCGTTTTCGTCGATCAGCGCTTCCTGGGCGGCGAAGCCGGGATAGATTTCCACGCCGAGGTTTTCGGCCTGCTGGGCCAGCCAGCGGCACAGGTTGCCCAGGGAAATGATGTAGTTGCCTTCGTTGTGCATGGTCTTGGGCACAAAGAAGTCTGGAATTTTCTGTGCGCTTTCGGCGTTTTTCAGCACGAAAATGTCATCGCGAGCGACCGGCGTGTTCAGCGGCGCGCCAAGTTCTTTCCAGTCCGGGAACAATTCGTTCAGAGCGCGCGGTTCAAACACCGCACCGGAGAGGATGTGTGCGCCGACTTCGGAGCCTTTTTCGACCACGCAGACGCTGATTTCCTTACCGGCATCAGCGGCCTTCTGCTTCAAGCGGCAGGCGGCGGACAGACCAGCGGGGCCGGCACCGACGATGACGACGTCGAATTCCATGTATTCGCGTTCCACAGGCTATCTCCTACTCAAGGCTCAACAGTTTTTTTTCTAATTTGGAGGTTTGATGTCGCATCCGTATTGCCTTTACGTTAACGTCAAAGGGAATATTGGCGAATCCACCTTTCTCTCTAGGCGGCGCATTATATCTACACCACTCTCAGCGTCCAATACAAACGTTTGTTTGAATCGGCTCCAGCCCAGAGAAATCAAAGAAGCGCGGCTTATGAATGGTCATTTTGCTGTATTGACCGGAATAGGTGTTCCGGTCAAGATACGGGCGGTTTTGCGCTAGTCGTAAGCAGACTGGCGGTTTCAAGAGCACCTCTAAAGACAGGGCGCAGGCAGCGTCAGGTGATGCGCAGCGCAGCTTGGGCGCGCAGTTTACACCGCGTGAAGATCGATGACTGCTCAGTCACCCCTGACGAACGGTTATCAGCCTTTGTAACGTGCAATCACCCGGCAGACCCGTCGGCGTTTTTAGAGGTGCCCTTTTAGCCTGATGAGCATCAACCGCCAGGTTCGCCTAGGCGACTTTCTTTTCACCGGAGAGTAACGAGGAATCCATGAAGGTTCTTGTAGCTGTCAAACGCGTTGTGGATTACAACGTCAAGGTTCGCGTCAAGGCGGACAATTCCGGCGTAGACCTCGCCAACGTCAAGATGTCGATGAACCCGTTCTGCGAAATCGCAGTGGAAGAAGCCGTACGCCTGAAAGAAAAAGGTGTTGCGACTGAAATCGTCGTCGTCTCCATCGGCCCGTCCACCGCTCAGGAACAGCTGCGCACTGCACTGGCTCTGGGCGCCGACCGCGCCATCCTCGTCGAATCCGCTGAAGACCTGACCTCGCTCGCCGTGGCCAAGCTGCTCAAGGCTGTGGTCGACAAGGAACAGCCTCAACTGGTGATCCTCGGCAAACAGGCCATCGACAGCGACAACAACCAGACCGGCCAGATGCTCGCGGCACTGAGCGGCTACGGTCAGGGCACGTTCGCCTCGAAAGTCGAAGTCTCTGGCGACAGCGTTGCCGTGACTCGCGAAATCGACGGCGGCGCGCAGACCGTTTCGCTGAAACTGCCGGCCATCGTCACCACCGACCTGCGTTTGAACGAGCCGCGCTACGCGTCCCTGCCAAACATCATGAAAGCCAAGAAGAAGCCTCTCGAAGTGCTGACTCCGGACGCTTTGGGCGTTTCCACCGCCTCCACCAACAAGACCCTGAAAGTCGAAGCGCCGGCTGCACGCAGCGCGGGCATCAAGGTCAAGTCGGTGGCTGAACTGGTCGAGAAACTGAAAAACGAAGCGAAGGTAATCTGACATGACTATCTTGGTAATCGCTGAACACGACAACAAAGTGCTGGCCCCGGCCACGCTGAACACCGTGGCTGCTGCGGCCAAAATTGGCGGCGACATCCACGTTCTGGTAGCCGGTCAGGGCGCAGGCCCAGTGGCTGACGCCGCGGCGAAAATCGCTGGCGTGAGCAAAGTCCTCAACGCTGACAACGCCGCTTACGCGCACCAGCTGCCGGAAAACGTAGCGCCGCTGGTTGCAGAGCTGGGCGCTGGCTACAGCCACATCCTGGCCGCCGCCACCTCCAACGGTAAAAACATCCTGCCGCGCGTTGCTGCTGCGCTGGACGTCGATCAGATCTCCGAGATCATCTCGGTAGAAAGCGCTGACACCTTCAAGCGTCCGATCTACGCCGGTAACGCCATCGCTACCGTGCAATCGACTGCCGCAATCAAAGTCATCACCGTGCGTGCCACCGGTTTCGACCCGGTTGCCGCTGAAGGTGGTTCGGCGGCCGTTGAAGCCGTGGGTGCTGCGCACGACGCCGGTACTTCGAGCTTCGTCAGCGAAGAGCTGGCCAAGTCCGATCGTCCCGAACTGACCGCTGCCAAGATCGTCGTTTCCGGCGGTCGCGGCATGCAGAACGGTGACAACTTCAAACACCTGTACGCGCTGGCCGACAAGCTCGGCGCTGCTGTGGGCGCCTCGCGCGCTGCGGTCGACGCAGGTTTTGTACCGAACGACATGCAGGTTGGCCAGACCGGCAAGATCGTTGCGCCTCAGCTGTACATCGCCGTCGGTATCTCCGGCGCGATCCAGCACCTGGCCGGCATGAAAGACTCCAAAGTGATCGTGGCGATCAACAAGGACGAAGAAGCGCCGATCTTCCAGGTGGCCGATTACGGCCTGGTGGCGGATCTGTTCGAAGCAATCCCTGAGCTGGAGAAGCTGGTCTAATCCGGCGGCTTCACTTATAAAGAGCCCGGCCTGATGGTCGGGCTTTTTTTTGTTTCGGATTTGACTGGGAGCGTTTCGCCATGGATCTGCGTCGCAGGTTGTTATTGGGATTGATCCTGTTACCGGGCGTGGCCGCGGCCGCCGGCAAGTGCGAGCGCCTCGTCGTCACCGGCAGCCCGGACGCGCCGCCGTACCTGTGGCAGGATCCGCAGAATCCGAAGCTGTTGATCGGTGCCAGCGCCGATCTGTTGCAGCACGTCGCCAAGGACCTCGGTATCAAGGTCGAATTGCTTTATGCCGGCAAACGCGCGCAAGCCCTCGATGAAGTGCGCAGCGGGCGCATGGACCTGCTGGCCGACGCGCCGCTGGTCGTCAACGAGCTGGAAAACCTCGACTACATCCATCCGCCGTTGCTGGAAAATGACTACCTGGTGTGGACGCGCAAAGGCTCGACGTTGCTGTACGGCGAAGCCATGGACTTGCGCGGGCACACCGGCGGTGTGTCGGAAAAGTCTCGAATGACCCAGGCATTCGGCACTTTCGCCGAGCAGAATCTGACCCTTACCCGGACAGCCAACCTCACCCAGGCCTTTCAGAAATTGCTGCTGGGCGAAGTTGAATATGTACTCGCCGGACGTTACTCAGGCATGGCCGCCGCGCAGGCACTGGGCATGACCGAGGACCTGCTGGCCTTCGAACAACCGATCGATCGACCGGGCCTGTTCCTCGCGGTTTCCCATAACTCGGCCTGCAACGATCCGTGGTTGCGCGGACAGCTGGCAAAAAAGATGACAGAATTGCCCGCGTCCGGACTGACGGAAGCCGCGCTGCAACGCAACATCGAGCGCTGGAAGGCGCAGCAGCAACAGCCACCACAACCTGTCAGTGCCCCAAAACAGTAGGGATTCTTAGTGAGTAATCGACTTCTTTTCGCGGCGGTGGCCGTGCTGGCCCTGGCCGGCTGCGCAACCGATCCGGCACCTAACGAACAAATGCGTTTGACCGAACAGGCCATCGCCCAGGCCAAGGCTGTCGGTGCAACGGCCGACGAAGTCCCGCAAATGCAACTGGCCGAAACCAAGTACAACCGGGCCAAAGGCAACATGGCAGACGAGTCCTATCGCAATGCGCGCATGCGCGCCGAACAGGCCGAACTGGATGCCCGTCTGGCCGAAGCCAAGGTGCTGACGCAAAAAAGCGAAGAACAACTGAACGTGCTCAATACCCGCATCGTCCGCCTACGCAAGCAACTGCAACTGGGGGAGGCCCAATGAGCCTCAAATCCAGTGTATTCGGCGCCTTGCTCCTCGCCGGTTGCGCGAGCCTCTACGGCTGCGCCGGCCAGCACAGCGAAGCGGCCCTGCAACAGGCCGGTGCCGACTTCCAGAAAGTCAAAGAAGACTCCAACGTGCTGCGCATCGCGCCGAAAGACGTGATCCGCGCCGGAGAATCGCTGGCGCGTGCCGATCGCTTGTCGACCTATTGGGGCAGTGGTTCGGACGTGGTGCATTACGCCTACCTGAGCCAGCGCTACAGCGAAATCGCCCGTGAGCACACCAATCAGGTGCTCAACGAAGAGCGTGCCGCCAAGCTCGAACTGGAACGCCAGCGCCTGCAACTGGCCCTGCGCGAGTCGAAACTGCTGAGCGTGCAACAGCAGGGCAAGTGGCTCGAAGAACAGATCGTCGCGCTCGCTACCACGCAAACGGATCGTGGTCTGGTAATGACCCTGGGCGACGTGTTGTTCGACACCGGCCAGGCCGAGCTGAAGAACTCCGCCAACCGCGTGGTGCTGAAGATCGTGCAGTTCTTGCAGCTGAATCCGAAACGCGTGGTGCGCATCGAGGGCTACACCGACAGCACGGGCGGCAAGCAGGAAAACCTCAAGCTGTCCCGCGACCGCGCACAATCGGTGGCCGATGTGCTGATCGATTTGGGTATCGACGAAAAACGCATCCAGGTCGAAGGTTACGGCGATGAATATCCCGTGGATGCCAACGCGTCCGAACGCGGACGGGCGCAGAATCGGCGCGTGGAGATTGTTTTCTCCGACGAGAAAGGCCAGCTCGGCGCCGCCCGCTGAGGGAGGCGTCATTGGGAAGCCCGGCCTGTGATGCAGAGCCGGGCTTTTTTTCGTCTGTCGACTGGCGCGCAAAACAGTACAGACAGGGGCTGACACCGCACTGTATGGTCGACTAAAGTGGCAACTGTCCCAGTACACTTCCCAACTGTTCCGGTATTGTTTCACACAAGAATAAAATGCCCGTGAAATCGAGTGCTGCGTCATGACCAATCTCTTGCTTTACCAGCGTATTGCTCAGCAACTGGCCGAAGACATCCGCCGCGGTGTCTATCAACCGGGAGAGCGCGTGCCTTCGGTGCGCAAGATGAGTTCGCAGCTCAATGTCAGTCATGCGACGGTGTTGCAGGCGTATGCCAACCTTGAAGATCAAGGGCTGATCCGCGCCCGTCCACAGTCCGGTTACTACGTCCACCAGACGCCCGCACTGACGGCGCCGACCCCGGACATCGCCCGGGTCGAACGGCCAGGACTGGTCACCCGCAGCAGCATCATTCAGCAGGTCCTGGTCGAGTCTCGCCGCGAGGGCGTGTTCCCGTTGGGCGCCGCGGTGCCCAGTGTCGATTATTTGCCGGTCCGCGCGCTGCATCAGCAACTGGCCAAGGTCACGCGTTTTCATAGTCCGCGGGCGTTCAGCTATATGTTCAGCCCGGGATTCGAGCCGCTGCGGCGGCAAGTCGCGATTCGCATGCGTGACGCCGGCGTAGTGGTCGACCCCTCGGAAGTGGTGATCACCCACGGCTGCGTCGATGCTCTGCAAATGTCACTGCGCGTACTGACCCGGCCGGGCGATCTGATCGCGGCCGAATCACCGACCTACTACGGGCTGCTGCAACTGGCTGATCTGCTGGGCCTGAAAGTCATCGAGATTCCCAGCGATCCGGCCACTGGCATGAGCCTTGAAGCGTTGCAACTGGCCGCCAACCAATGGTCGATCAAGGCACTGGTGCTGACCACACGGCTGAGCAATCCGCTGGGCGGCACCATGCCCGAAGAGCGGCAGAAACAACTGCTGCGCCTGGCCTCGGATTTCGATATCCAGATTGTCGAAGACGACATTTACGGTGAATTGATGTTCGAGCAGGGCCGCACCAAGGCCCTCAAGGCCTACGACCGGCTTGATCGAGTGATTTACTGTTCGAGCTTTTCCAAGACGTTGTCGCCCGGCGTGCGCATCGGCTGGATGATCGCTGGCAAGTATCAGCAGGAAATCCAGCGCTTGCAGACATTCAGTACCCATTCGGCCTGCAGCGTGACGCAGATGGCCATCGCCGCCTACCTTGAGAACGGCGGCTATGACCGGCATTTACGGTACATCCGTCAGGAATACCGAAAAAATCTCAGTGCTTTCCAGTTGGCGGTGCAGCAACACTTCCCCGAAGGCACGCAAATGTCCCGGCCCACGGGCGGTTTCATCCTGTGGGTGAGCTTGCCGGGGCGGGTCAACACGCAGGAATTGCATGTCCGCGCGTTGCAGCAGGGCATCAGCATCGCACCGGGCCTGATCTTCAGTAATACCGAGCAGTTCAACCACTGCATCCGCCTGAACTGCGGGATCCCATGGAACCGCGAGGCGGAGAGGGCGTTGATGACACTCGGGTTGCTGGCGACCCAACTGTGTCAGGAAACGGCTGGCGGATTCTGAACGAGCGGCAGGTCAGGCTTGTCTTGTCGCGCACAACAGGCGAGCATGTGGCCCTCTGCCGTTAGTCTTGTTGGGTCCATGAAAGCGATTGTTCCTGCCGCGTGGGTATTGCTGGGTTTACTGGTGATGGGTCAGGCACCCAGTGTCATGGCGGCTGCTCCCCAGGAAAAGCCGGCAGCGACCCATAAGACCAACAAGGCCGTCAAGACCGCGGCACCGGTGAAGAAAGCCCAGTCCAAAAAAGCCACCCCGGCAAAGAAGCGACGCCCGGTAGCTTCCAAGTCGAAATCTGCCAGCGAAGTGGCGAAAACCAAATTGCCGCCGGCAAAACTCGATCTCAGCCTGCCCAAAGACCTGGTTGAGGAATTGAAACCCAAGGGCGCAGTGGAATTGCCCAAACGCGAGGCAATCCTGCCGCAGATGTTTGGCGAAAAAGACAGCGGCTTCCAGCTCAACGGCCGTTTGCTCAGCAACGAAATGCAATTGCAACTGCGTGAAGAACGCCGCGAAGTTGAAGGCGCTGCCCTGGATTTCGAATTCAAACAGTGACTAACAGCCACCTCTGACCCGCAGAACAGACGCTTTGCCTGTGACTGCGCAGTCACTTTCAGTTATCGCGCAAAACCCGGTTCAGGCAATTTGAAACAGCCGTTTTAGCGGTTACTCTGTGCCCCGTCTCCTTTAACACATCGTCCGTCGCGAGGATTGGTTCGTCATGAAATGCCGTGAAGGCTGTGGCGCTTGCTGCATTGCCCCCTCCATCAGTTCGCCGATCCCCGGCATGCCCGATGGCAAACCTGCCGGTGAACGTTGCGTGCAACTCTCGGTCGATAACCTGTGCAATATTTTCGGTCGCCCGGAACGCCCGCCGGTCTGTTCAGGGTTCGCTGCGGATGTTGAAGTCTGTGGCGCCAGCTCGGAAGAGGCGATCAGGTTGATCGGCTGGTGGGAGCGAATGACCGCGGCGTGATGTGTCAAACGAACGGAACTTCAACAATAAGGAATAAGACTATGGGTTCGCTGCATCGTATCGCCGTGTTGTGTGGATTGACCGCTGTGCTCGCCACCTCGATGGCTCAGGCTGAAGAGTGGAAAGTCGCCAAGAACGAACAGGGCATCAAGGTTTCCCTGAGCGAAGTGCCAGGTTCGGACTACAAGGCCTATCAGGGCGTTGCGCTGATGAAGACCACCGTCGCCAAACTGCGCGCCTTGCAGGAAGATGTCGCGGGTGCATGCGCCTGGATTCACGAGTGCAAGTCCCAGAAGCTGCTCGAGCATGAAGGCGATCAGAGCTGGACCTATTCTCAGTTCAATACGCCATGGCCGGTGACCCCGCGTGACTCGGTGTTGAAGATCACCACCCTTGAAGGCACTGACGGCAGCCTGACCCGCAACCTTGAAGGCGTGCCGACCTATCTGCCGGAAGAGAAAGGCTTTGTGCGTGTCACCGAAGTCAAAGGCTTCTGGAAATTCGTACCCAAGGGCGATCAGGTCGAAGTGACCTATCAGGTGCACACCAATCCTGGCGGCAGTGTGCCGGCGATGGTGGCTAACAAGTTCGTTGTCGACGCGCCGTTCAACACGCTCAAAGCGCTGAAAGAACGCGCCGAGAAATAATTGCCGCACCGACTGCAGAACGCCCCGACCGGTTCGGGGCGTTTTGTTTGTTCTTTATATTGTGTTTCCGGATATGCGTTGCACGAAATTTTCACAAAGTGTCCAAGACAATTCGCCCGCACTTTTGCACGTTGTCTCGCCTGTGCTGCTTTAAATGAAAGTGTCAGCGGGCAGGGCAGTAATCAATGGCAATGGTGTGGATGATCGTGCAACATTTGCGCACTGCGCACGCCCCGGGGTCTGGAATGACCAATAGAGGGCATGGCGCCGCTGTATTTTTGCAACTTCAACTTCCAATGGGTCCTAAAACGACATGGCAAACCCGGACGCCCTGAATCAGCAGCGATCTTCTGCTCGCCTGCTGCAACCGACCGTCAAATCGCATCTGGCCTACACGCTGCTTTGTGCGCTGGTCATGATGGTGATGTTTTCCGTGCTGCGCCTCGCGCTGCTGGTCTACAACCGCGAGATGATCCTCGACACTCCGGCTTCGACGTTCCTCGAAGCCTTCGCCAATGGCCTGCGTTTTGACCTGCGCCTGGTGGTCTACCTGTGCATTCCGCTGGTGCTGTCGCTGTTCAGCGCCCGCGCCATGGCGGCACGCGGCTTCTTCCGTCTGTGGCTGACGGTCGCTTCGAGCATCGCGCTGTTCCTCGGCCTGATGGAGATGGACTTCTACCGCGAGTTCCACCAGCGCCTCAACGGCCTGGTGTTCCAGTACGTGAAAGAAGACCCGAAAACCGTGATGAGCATGCTCTGGTACGGTTTCCCGGTGGTGCGCTATCTGCTGGCGTGGGTCATCGGCACGGTCATTCTGACCCTGGCGTTCAAGGGCGCCGACCGCGCCACACGTCCGCGCGGGCCATTCAGCGGAGGCAGCGTCAGCAGCCGTCAGGTGGCGCCGTGGTACACCCGTCTGGCGGTGTTCGTGGTTTGCCTGCTGATCTGCGTGGTTGCCGCGCGTGGCACCCTGCGTCAGGGCCCGCCCATGCGTTGGGGCGATGTCTACACCACCGATTCGAACTTCGCCAACCAGCTCGGCCTCAACGGCACGCTGTCGCTGATCGCCGCCGCCAAATCGCGCATGGGCGAGGACCGTGACAACATCTGGAAAGCCACGCTGCCGCAAGAACAGGCGCAGCAAGTCGTGCGAGACATGCTGGTGATGGCCGACGAGAAACTGGTCGATGCCGACATCGCCGCGGTGCGCCGCGACTACACGCCACCGGCTGACAAGACCCTGCCGATCAAGAACGTCGTCGTGATCCTGATGGAAAGCATGGCCGGTCACTCGGTGGGTGCGCTGGGTGCGCCGGGCAATATCACTCCGTATCTGGACAAGCTGTCGAAGGAGGGTCTGCTGTTCGACCGTTTCTTCTCCAACGGCACCCACACCCACCAAGGCATGTTCGCGACCATGGCCTGCTTCCCCAATCTGCCAGGTTTCGAATACCTGATGCAGACGCCGGAAGGCAGCCACAAGCTGTCGGGCCTGCCGCAGTTGCTCAGCGCCCGTGACTACGACGACGTCTATGTCTACAACGGCGACTTCGCCTGGGACAACCAGTCGGGTTTCTTCAGCAACCAGGGCATGACCAACTTCGTTGGCCGTAACGACTTCGTCAACCCGGTGTTCTCCGATCCGACCTGGGGCGTGTCCGACCAGGACATGTTCGATCGTGGCCTGCAGGAGCTCAAGGCGCGGGAAAACGGCAAGCCGTTCTATGCGCTGTTGCAGACGCTGTCCAACCACACGCCATACGCCTTGCCGACGCCATTGCCGGTCGAGCGCGTCACTGACCGTGGCAGCCTCAACGAACACCTGACTGCCATGCGCTACTCCGACTGGGCGCTGGGGCAGTTCTTCGAGAAGGCCCGCAAAGAGCCGTACTTCAAGGAAACCCTGTTCGTCATCGTCGGCGACCACGGCTTCGGCAACGAGCGCCAGATCACCGAGATGGACCTGGGCCGCTTCAACGTGCCAATGCTGATGATCGCGCCGGGCATCCAGGAAAAATTCGGCACCCGTGACCACACCGTGGGCACGCAGATCGACATCGTGCCGACCATCATGGGCCGTCTCGGTGGCGAAGTGCGTCACCAGTGCTGGGGCCGCGATCTGCTCAACCTGCCGCAAGGCGATACCGGTTTCGGCGTGATCAAACCGTCGGGCAGCGAGCAGACCACCGCCATCGTCACGGCCGATCAGATTCTGGTGCTGCCGCGTGACAAGGACATGGGGCCGAAGATCTGGCAATACCAGCTCGGTGCCAATCCGCACGCCGAAGTAGTGCCCAATGCACCGCGTACCGCTGAACTCAAACTCAAGCTGGAGTCGTTCCTGCAAACGGCGACCAAGAGTCTGATGGATAACACCGCCGGTGTGATCCACGGCAAACCGGACTGATGACTCGGTAAAGTCCATGCAATAAAAAAGAGGCCCTTGAAAAAGGGCCTCTTTTTTTACCGCTTCAAATCGTCATATCTTGCCGAGTAACAACAGCACCAGCAGCACGACCAACACCACGCCGATAATGCCCGACGGGCCATAACCCCAACTTCTGGAGTGCGGGAAGACCGGCAGACCACCGATCAGCAACAGGATCAGGATGATGATTAGAATTGTGCCCATGGGTGATTTCCTTGTTCAGAGTCTGGAAGAGTCTTGATGCTCAGTGGGCAGCTGGAGAGCAACTAAATTCCAGCCGGCTTACATGTTCCGACGTGCCCCAATGAAAAAAAATTCAATGTTTTTTTAATGTATTTGGATTGCTCGGTTATTTCGTTTTGAGCGAAAAGATCGCAGCCTCGTTGCACGCGACAGCGCCTACAGGGATTCATCGAAAATTAGCGCAGGCGCTGATCTTTTGATCCTGCATTCAGCAATCTGATGGAGCGTGGGCGCGCACGCTTCCTTCGCTACACTCCGCGCATCTTCCCCGGAACAACAAGGCTGTCTGTTATGCAAAATCGCATGATGATCACTGGCGCAGGCTCAGGCCTGGGTCGCGAAATCGCACTGCGCTGGGCGCGCGAAGGCTGGCACCTGGCCTTGTCCGACGTCAGCGAGCCCGGCCTGCAGGAAACCCTGAAAATGGTCCGCGAGGCGGGGGGCGACGGTTTTATCCAGCGCTGCGACGTGCGCGATTACAGCCAGCTCACCGCGTTCGCCCAAGCCTGCGAAGAGAAGCTTGGCGGCATCGACGTCATCGTTAATAACGCCGGTGTGGCCTCGGGTGGTTTCTTCAGTGAACTGTCGCTGGAAGACTGGGACTGGCAGATCGCGATCAACCTGATGGGGGTGGTCAAAGGCTGCAAAGCGTTCTTGCCGCTGCTGGAGCAAAGCAAGGGCAAGATCATCAACATCGCGTCCATGGCCGCCTTGATGCAAGGCCCGGCCATGAGTAACTACAACGTGGCCAAGGCCGGCGTGGTGGCGTTGTCGGAAAGTCTGTTGATTGAACTGGCACAGCAGGAAGTGGCCGTGCACGTGGTCTGTCCATCGTTCTTCCAGACCAACTTGCTTGACTCTTTCCGTGGTCCGACCCCGGCCATGAAAGCGCAGGTCGGTAAACTGCTGGAAAGTTCACCAATCAGCGCCGCCGACATTGCCGACTACATTTATCAGCAAGTTGCCGCTGGCGAATTCATGATTCTGCCCCACGAACAAGGGCGCATGGCCTGGGCCATCAAACAGAAAAACCCGCAACTGCTCTACAACGAAATGACCACCATGGCCGATAAAATGCGTGCCAAGGCCAAACAAAACAACGCTTGATCTTGTTCCCTGCACGCCGCGTCGTTAGGGTGACCGCCATGGTCACCCTGTCGAGACGCATCAATGCTCAATTACCTGTGGTTCTTCCTTGCGGCGTTGTTTGAAATCGCCGGTTGTTTCGCTTTTTATCTGTGGTTGCGTCAGGGCAAAAGCGCCTTATGGGTGATTCCCGCAGTGCTCAGTCTGACTGTGTTTGCGCTGTTACTCACCCGCGTCGACGCCGCTTACGCCGGTCGTGCCTATGCCGCTTATGGCGGGATTTATATCGTCGCCTCGATCGGCTGGCTGGCGGTGGTGGAGCGCGTGCGTCCTTTGGGATCGGACTGGATCGGTATGGCGCTGTGCGTCATCGGCGCCAGTGTGATTCTGTTCGGGCCGCGATTTTCCGCCGCTTGAGGTGTTTGTGGGAAGCGTCTGAAGGCTTGGTTCTGTCTGGTGTGTAGGGCAAAACTGATTTGTCGGCTACGGATTGTGCAGCGCCGCCAAGCCGCGCATCTTCAGGGTTTGTTAATCCTGAAGGACGAATCCCATGCTTGTACTCAGCCGTGTTGTCGGTGAGCTGATTTCAATCGGAGACGACATTACCTTGCGCGTGCTGTCGGTGAACGGTGGCAGTGTGCGCTTTGGTGTCGAGGCACCGCAGGAGGTCAATGTGCACCGCGCGGAAGTTTACCAGCGCATCCAGCGCAAACGCGCCGTCGAAAAGGCCCGCTGAGGGCCTCAGTCGAAAAGATGTTTGGGCACGTCGTGCTTGAGCATCAGTTGACACTGCTCGCTTTCAGGGTCGAAGACGATCAGCGCCTGGCCTTTGGTCAGCGCCTGCCGCACGCGCAATACGCGGGTTTCCAGCGGCGTGTCGTCGCCATTGTCGGTGCCGTCGCGGGTGACGAAATCCTCGATCAGGCGGGTGAGGGTGTCGACTTCAAGAGCGTCGTAGGGAATGAGCATGGGCACCTCGGCTGGATCAATGGCGCGATGCTACGGCGATTGGGTTTTGTCTGCCAGTTTTCTAGCCTGTGCCGGCCCGTTCGCGAGCAGGCTCGCTCCCACATGGAAATACGGTCTCCTGTGGGAGCGAGCCTGCTCGCGAAGGCGTCAACAAGGATTCAACTGTCGGAACGCTGCCCCACCAGACTGTCCACCGAAGGCACCCGGGTGTCGCTTTCCATCTGCGTTTCATGTTCGATCTGGTGGCTGAAGCGGTCGAGCGACGCATTGGCTGGCGCCGCATCGCTGGCAAACACCGGCGGGCTGAGAATGTAGGCCCCGAGCAAACGGCTCAGCGCCGCCAGACTGTCGATGTGCGTGCGTTCATAGCCGTGGGTCGCATCGCAGCCGAAGGCGAGCAGGGCGGTGCGGATGTCGTGGCCGGCTGTTACCGCTGAGTGCGCGTCACTGAAGTAGTAGCGGAACAGATCCCGGCGCACCGGCAGTTCATGCTCACCGGCCAGGCGCAGCAGATGCCGTGACAAGTGATAGTCGTAAGGCCCGCCGGAGTCCTGCATCGCCACACTGACGGCATGTTCGCTGGAGTGCTGGCCCGGCGCGACCGGCGCAATGTCGATGCCGACGAACTCACTGACGTCCCACGGCAGGGCCGCCGCCGCGCCACTGCCGGTTTCCTCGGTGATGGTGAACAGCGGATGGCAGTCGATCATCAGTTCCTGCCCGCTGTCGACGATGGCTTTGAGTGCGGCGAGCAGCGCCGCGACCCCCGCCTTGTCATCCAGATGGCGCGCGCTGATGTGGCCGCTTTCGGTGAATTCCGGCAGCGGGTCGAAGGCGACGACGTCACCGATGCTGATGCCCAGGGACTCGCAGTCGGCCTTGGTTGCGCAATAGGCGTCCAGGCGCAGTTCGACGTGGTCCCAACTGATCGGCATCTCGTCGACCTGAGTATTGAAGGCGTGTCCGGAGGCCAGCAAGGGCAGGACACTGCCGCGAATCACGCCGTTGTCGGTGAACAGGCTCACGCGACTGCCTTCGGCAAAACGGCTCGACCAGCAGCCGACCGGGGCGAGGGTCAGGCGGCCATTGTCCTTGATCGCGCGCACAGCGGCGCCGATGGTGTCCAGGTGGGCCGAAACGGCGCGGTCAGGACTGCTTTTTTTGCCCTTGAGCGTGGCGCGAATGGTTCCGCGGCGGGTCATTTCGAAGGGAATGCCAAGCTCCTCCAGCCGTTCGGCGACATAGCGCACGATGGTGTCGGTGAACCCTGTAGGGCTGGGAATGGCGAGCATTTCCAAGAGGACTTTCTGCAGGTAATTCAGATCCGGTTCGGGGATGTGTGAGGTCATGGTCATGGAAACTCCTGATGGGTTGAGCACACCGATGGTTTCGATGAGAAGGAATGTGCAGTGAATTTGAGGCCTCCATCGCGAGCAGGCTCACTCCTACAGGGGAATGCATTTCAGATGTAGGAGTGAGCCTGCTCGCGATGGCGATGGTGCATTCAGCGCATCAATTTCAAACAGCCGGCTGACTGTGCGGAAACAGCAGATCGACAAACCGCTCCGCCGTCGGCTGCGGTTCATGGTTGGCCAGGCCGGCGCGTTCGTTGGCTTCGATAAATACGTAGTCGGGCTGATCCGCCGCCGGCACCATCAGGTCGAGACCAACCATCGGGATATCCAGCGCCCGCGCTGCGCGCACCGCCGCATCGATCAGGGCCGGATGGAGAATGTCGGTAACATCTTCCAGCGTGCCACCGGTGTGCAGATTGGCGGTGCGCCGCACGAACAAATGCTCGCCCGCCGGCAGAACGCTGTCGTAGCCATAGCCGGCCGCCTGTAGCGTGCGCTCGGTTTCCTGATCCATCGGGATTTTGCTCTCGCCACCCGTGGCGGCCTGACGGCGCCGGCTCTGCGCCTCGATCAGCGCGCGAATCGAATGCTGGCCGTCGCCGACCACTTGCGCAGGCTTGCGAATCGCCGCCGCAACGACCTCAAACCCAATCACCAGAATGCGCAGGTCGAGCCCCTCGTGAAAGCTCTCCAGCAACACGCGAGCGTCAAATTGCCTGGCGGTTTCGATGGCTTGCTGCACCTCTTCGATGCTGCGCAAATCCACCGCCACGCCCTGACCTTGTTCACCGTCAAGGGGTTTGACCACCACCCGCTGATGCTCATCGAGAAACGCCAGGTTGTCGTCGGCATTGCCTGCCAACTGCTGCGCGGGCAAATTCAATCCGGCGGCTTTGAGTACTTTGTGGGTCAGGCTTTTGTCCTGGCACAGGGTCATGCTGATGGCGCTGGTCAGGTCGCTCAACGATTCGCGGCAACGCACCCGGCGACCGCCATGGCTGAGGGTGAACAGCCCGGCGTCGGCGTCATCGACCTGCACATCGATGCCGCGCCGATGGGCTTCTTCGACAATGATCCGCGCATACGGGTTGAAGTTGGCTTCCGGCCCCGGGCCGAGAAACAGCGATTGGTTGATGCCATTCTTGCGCTTGATCGCGAAGGTCGGCAGGTTGCGGAACCCCAGTTTCGCGTAGAGGTTTTTCGCCAGGCGATTGTCATGCAGCACCGACAAATCCAGATAGGCCAGACCGCGACTCATGAAGTGCTCGACCAGATGCCGTACCAACACTTCACCGACGCCGGGACGCGTGCAATGCGGATCGACCGCCAGGCACCACAGGCTGCTGCCGTGTTCCGGGTCGTTGAACGCATTCTGATGGTTGAGGCCCATGACGCTGCCAATCACTGCGCCGCTGTCTTCATCCTCGGCCAGCCAATACACCGGGCCGCCCTGATGATGCGGGGTGAGTAACTCGGGATCGATCGGCAGCATGCCGCGCGCCTGATACAAACGATTGATGCCTTGCCAGTCCGCCTCGCTCTGCGCGCGGCGAATGCGGAACCCGCGAAACACCCGGGTCGCCTGGCGGTAATCGCTGAACCACAGACGCAAGGTGTCGGAGGGATCGAGAAACAACTGCGTCGGTTCCAGGCCCAGAATCTGTTGCGGCGCGGCGACGTACAGCGCGATGTCGCGCTCGCCCGGTTGCTCGTTGAGCAACTCCTGCGCCAGCGAGGCCGGATCGGGAAACGTGTGGCCGATCAGCAGTCGGCCCCAGCCGCAATGCACGGCAATCGGCGCGGTGGCCGGTTCGCTGCCGTCTTCGGCCAGGCGCGCCTGCAACCGTTCATACGAGGGCGACTGACCACGTAGCAGGCGTTGGTTGATGGACGTGGGGTGGGGTTTCATCGATCAGATTCCTTGTTCACTGAGCCACAGGTTCAGGGCCGCCAGTTGCCACAGTTTCGAACCGCGCAACGGGGTCAACTGGCCTTGCGGATCAGTCAAAAGCTTGTCGAGCATGGTCGGGTTGAACAGGCCGCGATCCTGGCTGGGATCAAGCAACAGGTCGCGTACCCAATTGAGCGTGTCGCCCTGCAAGTGCTTGAGGCCCGGTACCGGGAAGTAGCCTTTCTTGCGATCGATCACTTCGCTTGGAATGACTCGACGCGCAGCTTCCTTCAGCACTTGCTTGCCGCCATCGGGCAGCTTGAATTTGCCCGGAACGCGGGCCGACAGTTCGACCAGTCGATAATCCAGAAACGGCGTACGCGCTTCCAGACCCCAGGCCATGGTCATGTTGTCGACGCGTTTGACCGGGTCATCGACCAGCATCACCGTGCTGTCCAGGCGTAAGGCTTTGTCCACCGCGGCATCGGCGCCAGGCTGGGCAAAGTGCTCTTTGACGAAGTCGCCGGCCGCATCGTGGTCGACCAGCCATTTCGGCTGCACGGTCGCCGCGTAGTCGTCGTAGCTGCGATCGAAGAACGCATCGCGATAGGCGGCGTAAGGATTCGCCGCGCCGTCGACTTGCGGGTACCAGTGGTAACCGGCGAACAACTCATCCGCGCCTTGGCCGCTCTGTACCACTTTGCAGTGCTTGGCCACTTCCCGGGACAACAGATAGAAAGCGATGCAGTCGTGGCTGACCATCGGCTCGCTCATCGCGCGGAACGCGGCGGGCAGTTGCTCGATGATTTCCTTCTCGTCGATTCGCAACTGATGGTGGCGGGTGCCGTAGTGCCTGGCGATCAGGTCCGAATACTGGAACTCATCGCCGCGTTCGCCACCGGCGTCCTGGAAGCCGATGGAGAAGGTCGACAGGTTCTCAACGCCGACTTCGCGCAGCAGACCGACGAGCATGCTCGAATCGACACCGCCGGACAGCAGCACACCGACGTCGACCGCTGCACGCTGCCGAATCGCCACCGCTTCGCGGGTGCTGTCGAGCACACGGTCGACCCAGTCTTCGAGGTTGAGGTTTTTCTCGTCCTCGCGCGGGCCGTAGGGCAAGGTCCACCAGGTTTTCTGTTCGGTGCGGCCATCGGCCTCGACGCGCATCCAGGTGGCTGGCGGCAGTTTCTCGATACCCGCCAGCAGGGTGCGCGGTGCCGGAACCACCGCGTGGAAGTTCAGGTAATGGTTGAGCGCTACCGGATCGAGGATCGGGTTGATGTCGCCGCCCTTGAGCAGTGCCGGCAATGCCGAGGCAAACCGCAGGCGTGGCCCGGTCCGCGACAGGTACAACGGCTTGACGCCGAGACGGTCGCGGGCGATGAACAGACGCTGGTTGTCACGCTCCCAAATGGCAAAGGCAAACATACCGTTGAGCTTGGGCAGCAGCGCTTCGCCCCAGGCGTGATAGCCCTTGAGCAACACTTCGGTGTCACCGTCGGAATAGAAGGCGTAACCCAGCGCTTCGAGTTCAGCGCGCAATTCGGGGAAGTTGTAGATCGCCCCGTTGAAGGCGAGTGAGAGGCCCAACTGACTGTCGATCATCGGCTGCGCCGAGCCGTCCGACAGGTCCATGATTTTCAGGCGTCGATGGCCCAGGGCAATCGGCCCTTGGGCATGAAAGCCCCACGCGTCAGGGCCGCGAGGCGCCAGGTGATGGGTGATTCGCTCGATGGCTGCAAGGTCTGCAGGTTGTTGATCAAAACGTAACTCGCCAGCTAATCCACACATAAAGTCCTTACCGGTTTTTCCGTTGGGGAGGGGTCAAGCCGTACCGCGCAAAAAGAGCGGGTACTCAGAAACTGACCCGCCTCGGTATGTGGAGTTTTAGATCGATAAGTTATAAGCAGGCCTGGCAGGCGTGCGCCCGGCCGTCACGGGGGCGACACCGTTTGGCTCAGAGATTTGTCGCCGGGTGGTGGTAGCGGGGTATTTTATTGATGACAAATGCTGTTGGTTTGCGGCCGGGCAGACCCGGTTTTTTGAATTATTAATGGGGCAGTAATCTCGCTAAGGTCAAAGTCCGAAACCCGCAATAAAGGACTATTGCCGATGCCTGCCACGGAGAAGAAACAGGACCTGCCTCAAGGGTCGATACTCAACACCCTACTGGACGCTACGGGCGACCTCGATACTGCCGAGGCCCTGCAAAAGTGCCTGCCGGCGTCTTTGCTCAAAGCCTCCACCGCGACGCTGGCCAATATCGATCAGACCGCGCGGGATTTGCACGACATTCAGCTCAAAGTCGACAAGGATCTGGCCGGGCTCAAACCGTTACACAGCTTTTGCATCAATGCACTGAACGAAGCGTTGCAGCGCAAATGGCCGGCGAAGTACGACGTCGAGCAGGATTTGCTGAGCATGCCGGGCGATCCGTGCGGCTGTCCGCCGTCGTCTGTCAAGGATGGTATCGAAACCATCAACCACTCCACACAATCCCTGTTGCAGGGGGCAATGCAGAATTTCAGCGAAGACGAGGAGGGCGCTGATGCGTTTCCCGATGGCAGTGTGGTGCGCGTCAAAGCTGCGCCTGGCGGAGTGAAAGACTTGACCCCCGCGGCCTTCGCCGCGTTCTGCCGCGAGCTGGATCTTGGCAAACAATATCAGGAACATTTTCAGCAGGTCTTTGGCCTTCGGGACGAAGATGGCAAGGTCGTGGCAACCAGCTCGATGACCCGCGATATCGCGAGCATGAAGAAGCTGCTGTTGCAGTTCGATACCCATCTGGCTTCGCTCAAGGGGCACATCACGCCAGTCGGCTTGCGCATGCTGCAGGACTTGATCAAGGCCGAAGGCGTGGTATCGGCGAAGAGCCTGCGCTACGGCGGGCGCACGATGATCATGCAAGGCCTTGAGGCCATGGACGCTTGCGTGTGGGGCGTCGTGGTGTTTTCCGCGCGGTCGGTGGAGCAATACCCGGATGAATGGTGCCTGGTGTATATGGCCGGCGAACCCGACCGGCCGCTTTACGAATACTCCAGTTTCAGCGCCTTCAAGCGATACCTGACTCAGCAGTTGCAGCTCAAGCCGTTTCAGGAGTATTTCGCTCAAAGTCTGGACGAAGATGCCAAGGCGGATTTTTTCAAAAGCTTTAGCGACACCCAGGAGCTGGGCACCGTCCGGCAGCTGTCGATCACCACACCACTGTTTGAATTCATGGTGCAGAGCCACGTCGGCAAGTTGCAGCTCGACGCCCGCAAACTGGCAGTGCCGACCGCTGATATCGATGAAGATGTTCGGCAAAAGCGCTTGCTCGATTTTCTCCAGATGGGCGTAACCGTGGCATCGGTGGCGGGCTTGTTTGTGCCGGTGCTTGGGCAACTGATGATGGGCGTTGCGGTCGGGCAACTGCTTGGCGAGGTGTACGAAGGCGTCGAAGACTGGCGTCGCGGCGATCATCAGCAAGCCCTGTCTCACCTGCTCAGCGTGGCCGAGAACATCGCGCTGATGGCTGCGTTTGCTGGCGGGCAAAAAGCGCTGGGGGCATTGGGCGCAAAACTCGTGCGTTCACACCCGGAATTTTTCGGCCAGTTCACCGCCATCCTCAACCGGGCCGGCAAGCCGCGCCTGTGGAAACCTGATTTGAGCGTCTATGAACATAGGCTTCCGGCAGGGCTGACCGTGGCGGAGGGCTCCACGGAGTTTTACCGGATCGGTGACAAGACCCTTGGCCGTGTCGATCATCGCTTCTTTGCCGGCAGCCATGACTCCGAGACGAACGTCTGGCGCCTTGAGCACGCCAGCCGTGCGCAGGCGTATTCCCCTGAACTGACGCGGCACGTCGAAGGCGGCTGGCAGCTTCCCGATGAAAGGACTGAAGAATGGGCCGGCAGCGCCTACCCGCTCAAGCGCATCGATCCGCACTTGAGTGAATTCGTCGACACCGACCTGGACATGATGCGCCGGCTCAGCGACACCTCGTACGAAACCTTGCACCGCGTCTTCAGCGACAACCTGAGCCTGCCGGTGCGATTGCGCGATACCGTGGAACGCGTGCGCATCGGCCGCCAGTTAAGTGAGTTGGCGCGCGAGCTGCAGAGCGGCGAGATCCATTCGGGGCAGTCCGTCGAGGAGCAGTTGCATGCCTTGCCGAAACTGCCGGGCTGGCCAACTGACCGCTACATTGAAGTGATGCGTGCCGAAGGTTCAGTCAAAGCGGCCTATCCGCCGACCAGGGTGGCCGACGATCAACTTTGCGTCGAAGTCGACGAAGACCAGTTGGCCCAGGGGCAGTTGCTGCAAACGGTTATCGACGGTCTGTACCCGCACGAAGTCGACACTTTGCTCGGCAGCAAGGTTGCGCAAGGCGCTCAAGAGTCAGCGTTGGCGAAAAAACTCGGTACGGCGCTGGAGGCGGACCATCGCGCGGTGTTCGAGCACATGTACCGGCGTTATGACCAGAGTGAGGCAGCGGATGTGCTGACACTGCGCGCGGTCTATGCCGGCCTCCCGCAGCGCGTTGCGCAAACGCTGATCGACCGCGCGCCCAGTGTTGAGCGGTTGTCCCTGCGCTCGGCCGATCGCGTACCGCTGCGCCTGGGACAGCAGGCCAGCGAGCAGCTCGCCAGGGTACGGCTCGATCGTGCCCTGACGGGATTGCACTGGCCGTGGATCGCCACGGCCGATACCGACAAACTGGCGATTCAATTGCTGTCACGCTTGCGTGGCTGGGAGGCCGGGCTGCGTCTGGTGATGCGGGACAAAACGCTCACCGGACCGGTGCTGGAAGCCATCGGCGCCGAAACAGCGACCGCCGCCGACACCTGTTCGCTAGTGAAGTCCGGCGCAGGCTACGAAGCATTCGGCGGCAACGGCAAATCGCTGGGCAAAGTGGCAGCGGGCCCCGACGCGCTCTATACCGCTGTCCTCAAGGCATTGCCCGCGCGCCAGCGAATCGCCGTCGGATTTGCCGACCCGTCACCCGCCGAGGCTGCACGGTTGCGCAGCCAGTTGCTCGATGCCGCGCTGGCCGAGCGCGAGGCCAGCGCGCAGACATTGGTCAGCGGCAAGTTTACCGAGCGGCTCGTCGAACCCGCGTGCATCCAGGGCGATCAGCCACTTGCGATCAATCATCCCCGAGCCTTGTTGCGCAAAGTGCGCAAGTTGTATCCGCGGCTGAGTGAAATCGAGGCCGGACAATTGCTCGATGAGCTGGGTGATGATCCGCTGAGCCGCGCGACCCGTGTCCGCGCCTTGCGTCAGGATTTGCTCAAACTGCGTGATGCGTTGTTTGCGTGGAGTGAGGATGAAGCCGCCATGCGCGCGCTGGGCGGCGACTGGGGCGAGGTGCGACACGGCCGCAAGACGGTCGCCGAGATGATCGAGGAGGCTTTTCGACGGATTTCTGTGGCTGAAAACGATCAGGGTGAATCTGTCTGTGCGCTCAACCTCGACAAGATGCGCGTCGGCAAACTGCCAACCTTGCCGCCGGGGGTGAGCTTCGATCACATCGAGCGATTGTCGCTGCGGGAAATGGAGCAGGGCGATGACGTGGTGTACTTCCTCAAAGCGTTCAAGCAGCTCGAGTCACTGGAACTGGACCACAACAAAATCACGCGCCTGCCGGAAGTCCTGTCGCATATGCCCAGGCTCGGTCGCTTGAGTCTGGCCAACAATCAGCTGCGGTTGACCGAGCAGACGCTGGTAAAACTCAACGGGTTGCGCACCCTGCATCACCTGAACCTCAACGCTAATCCACTGGGGGCCACGCCGGATATCGGCAGCATGGTCAAGCTGCGGCAATTGCTGCTGCGCGAGACCGGCCTTACGGAGCTGCCCAAGGGCCTTGAGCTGCCCGCGCATCTTGACTGGATCAACCTGAGCGATAACCAGATCAAGGAATTGCCGCTCTGGCTGTTCCGCACCTCGAGACGCTTCAGTCAGTCCGTTGATCTGAGCCGCAATCCATTGTCCAGAACCAGCGCGACGCACCTTGAGACGTATCGCAAGAATTACGGCGTCGGCATGGGGTATCTGGCGGACGACATTGCCCGACTTGACGAGCAAAAGGCTCGTTCACTCTGGTTTACCGAGACCGCAGGCGAGGTCGGCGCGACACGTGAGCGGATCTGGACGGCATTCAAAGAGGAACCGCGAGCCGAAGCGTTGTTCCATTTGCTGGCGGTACTGGGCGATACCGCCGGTGGCACCAAGGGCAGCGCTGATCTGCAACGCCGTGTCTGGACGGTACTTGAGGCTGCGGAAACTGACGCTGGGTTGTGCGACCAACTGCTGGACATAGCGGCCAACCGGATGATCTGTACCGACAGCGCGGCGGTCAATTTCAGCCACCTTGAAGTTGCGGTGGAGGTCAATCAATTGACCAACGCAGCCTCCGGTGAGATCACAGCCAAACCGCTGTTGAAGCTGCTCCGCGGTCTGTTCAGACTGGACCAACTCAACGCAATTGCCGAGGAGCATGCTGCCAAAGTCAAAGCCGATGCACTGGAGGTGAATCTGGCTTTTCGCATCGGCCTGGCCGAAACGCTGGACCTGCCCGGTCAGCCGCGGCACATGCTCTTCAGTGAACAGGCGAAGGTGACTGCTGCCGATCTGGAGGCAGCGAAGAGCCGCGTCAGTGCCGCTGAACTTTCCCCTGAACTGTTGAAGTTCATGCTGCGCCAGCCGTTCTGGAGCGATTACCTCAAACGCACATTTCCCCGTCAGTTCTCGCCTATCGATGAAAAGTTCGCGGCGAAACTCGAGCGGGAGTTTGAAGGGGCGAGCAAATTGTCATCGGCCGACTACCTGAGTAAGGTGGACGCCATCAAGCTCGATCGCGAACAGGCTGAAGAGGCGGTGCTCCAGCGCCTGACCGACGACGCCGTTCGTCTGGCCGATCTGGGCATCTGCATGATGCCCGAGGCCTGAGCGGTTATTGGCCGCGAATCAGCCGGCGCAGGGCGAAGCGGTTGGGGTGACAGGCTTCGGCCACTGGGCGTGGCAGGGGCAGCGGTTCATTGTCCAGCCACGCCGCGAGCAGTTCGCCGGACAGCGGCGCGGTGATCAAACCGCGCGAGCCGTGGCCGCTGTTGACGTACAGACCATCGAGCCATGGGCAAGGCGTGTCCGGCACTTGTCGGGCGTCCTTGCTCAGCGCCGCGTAGGCATGGTTGAACGCTTCAAGGTCGGCGAGCGGGCCGACGATGGGCAGATAATCCGGGCTGGTGCAGCGGAACGCCGCGCGTCCCTGAAGGCTGTCGAGCGGCAACTCGGCGATGTTCAGGCGCGTGACCAGATCGCTGGAAATTTCTTCGAGCATCGCCAGATTGCCCCGGTGCTCGGCGAGGGTCGGCGTCAGGTCGTCGCTGTGGAAAGCGAAACTGGCACCGAGAGTGTGTTCGTCCAATCGGGCCGGGGCGACGTAGCCTTCGGCACAGACCACCGTGGTCAGCGTCTGGCTCTGCGCGGTCTGCGTGAGCCGGGTGATCTGTCCGCGAATGCGTTTGAGGGGCAGCTCGGCAGTCTGTTCGAAGCGCTTGATCTCTGCCGCCCCGGCCAGCACCACGACGGGCGCGCTGGCGAGCAGGTGCTCGCCGTCGAACGCTTGCCACTGATCATTGACCTTGCGCAGTTGCAGCACGTCGCGATGGGGGAGCAGCTCAATATTCGGCTGCGTCGCTTGCGCCTGACACAACGCCGGCGGATGCACCCAGCCCCCTTCGGGGTAATACAGACCCCCGCAGTTCAGGCCCACGCCCGCGACAGCCTGCGCTTGTGGCGGGTCGAGCCAGTGCAGCAGGTCCTCGGGGAAGGCGGCCGCCAACTGCGCGTGACGCTCGGCTTCCTTGGCATTGAACGCCAGTTGCAGCACACCGCAGTCGTCCCAGTCGGTGCCGCGTTGCAGCGATTCGAGCAGCCGGCGGGTGTAACCGAAACCGCTGAGGATCAGTTGCGACAGCGCCGTGCCGTGGGCGGACAGTTTCAGGTACAGCACGCCCTGCGGATTGCCCGACGCTTCTTGCGCCACCGCGTCGTGCCGCTCGAGCAGCGTCACCTGCCAGCCTCGTGCGGCGAGACTCGATGCGCTGGCGCAGCCGGCCAGACCGCCGCCGATCACCAAGGCCCTTCGCTCGCCACTCACCGGGGCAGGGCGGGCAAACCATGGCTTTGCCGGGGCGGGCGCTGCGACCTCTGGCGGCCAGCCGAGAAACTCGCCACGCAGAATCTCCCATTTATGCCCGATGCCCGGCGTGCGCTTCATTTTGAACCCGGCGGCATTGAGCAAACGCCGCACCCAGCCGGTGCTGGTAAATGTGCTGATGGTCGCGCCCGGCGCCGCGAGCCGCGCCAGTTCGACGAAAAGTTCTGCAGTCCACATGTCGGGGTTTTTCGCCGGAGCAAAACCGTCGAGAAACCAGGCGTCAATCTGGCCGTCGAGTTGGGGCAGTTGCTCCAGCACATCGCCGATCAGCAGGGTCAGCGTCACTCGCCCGTCGGCCAGGGTGATGCGCTGAAAACCTTGGTGGATCGCCACGTAACGGGTCAGCAACTGATCGGTCAGGGATTTGAGTTCAGGCCATAACGCCAGCGCCCGCTGCAGGTCGGCAGGGCTCAGGGGATATTTTTCGACGCTGACAAAGTGCAGCCGCGCACCGGCCATGGCGTGCTGCTCGAACAATTGCCAGGCGCAGAGAAAATTCAGCCCGGTGCCAAAGCCGGTTTCACCGATGACCAGGCGGCCGCCCGCCGGCAGCGCAGCAAAACGCTCGGCCAGGCGGTTTTGTTCAAGGAACACATAACGGGTTTCGTCCAGCCCCGACTGGTCGGAAAAATACACGTCACCGAACACTCGTGAACGAGGACGTCCGTGGTCATCCCAATCGAGTTGGGCATGGGGCAATGGGGCTTTCATGGCAGGCTCGGCGATCACAAGGCGGCCATTCTAGCCGATCACGCGCGGGCTGCCTGATCCAGCATAAGACTCGCGGTGAAGAGAATCCTGTGGCGAGGGGATTTATCCCCGCTGGACTGCGCAGCAGTCCCGAAACCATCCACCCCGTTTTCCCGAGTTAAACCGCACTTCCCGGATTTACGACTGCTGCGCAGCCGGTCGGGGATAAATCCCCTCACCACAAAGTTCTCATTCAGTCCTGCGTTCGTGGGAATTTCTGCCCTGCGCCCGTGCCCAATCCGCTAGTCTTGCTGAACCCTGGAAGGAGCCGTCGCCCATGTTTGAATCCGCTGAAATCGGTCACGCCATCGACAAAGACACCTTTGAGGCCGCCGTCCCGGCGCTGCGCGAGGCGTTGCTGGAAGCCCAGTTCGAATTGCAGCAGCAGAAGCGCTTTGCGGTGATCATCCTGATCAACGGCATCGAAGGTGCAGGCAAGGGCGAGACGGTCAAGCTGCTCAACGAGTGGATGGACCCGCGCCTGATCGAGGTGCGCACTTTCGATCAGCAGACCGATGAAGAACTGTCGCGACCGCCGGCCTGGCGCTATTGGCGGATGCTCCCGGCCAAGGGGCGCATGGGTATTTTCTTCGGCAACTGGTACAGCCAGATGTTGCAGGGCCGGGTGCATGGGCTGTTCAAGGATCCGCGTCTGGATCAGGCCATCGCGGGCGCCGAGCGTCTGGAAAAAATGCTTTGCGATGAAGGGGCGCTGATCTTCAAGTTCTGGTTTCACTTGTCGAAAAAACAAATGAAAGCCCGGCTCAAGACCCTGGCCGACGATCCCCTGCACAGCTGGCGCATCAGCCCGCTGGACTGGCAGCAATCGCAGACCTACGACAAGTTCGTCAAATACGGCGAGCGCGTGCTGCGCCGCACCAGCCGCGATTACGCACCGTGGCACGTCATCGAGGGCGCCGACGCCAATTACCGCAGCCTGGCCGTCGGCAAGATTCTCCTCGAAGGCCTGCAAAATGCGCTCAAGCGTGCCGACGTCAGTCCTCACGATGTCAGCGCCGCGCCGTTGGGCACGCCGGTCGATCAGTTGAACCTGCTCGACAGCCTCGACCTCAGTCAGCGTCTGGACAAGAAAGACTACGAAGAACAACTGATCACCGAAC
Organism: Pseudomonas hamedanensis; assembly: GCF_014268595.2. Lineage (NCBI taxonomy): Bacteria > Pseudomonadati > Pseudomonadota > Gammaproteobacteria > Pseudomonadales > Pseudomonadaceae > Pseudomonas > Pseudomonas hamedanensis. The sequence goes on along the minus strand of NZ_CP077091.1, from coordinate 4,842,671 downwards.
AGGCGCGCCTGTCGGGTTTGATGCGCGACAAACGCATGCGCCGCCATGCTCTGGTCGCGGTGTTCGAAGGCAACGATGCAGCGGGCAAGGGCGGGGCGATTCGCCGTGTCGCGGCGGCGCTCGATCCGCGCCAGTACAGCATCGTGCCGATCGCCGCGCCGACCGAAGAAGAGCGCGCGCAACCGTACCTGTGGCGGTTCTGGCGGCATATTCCGGCGCGAGGCAAGTTCACGGTATTCGATCGCTCGTGGTACGGACGGGTGCTGGTCGAGCGGATCGAGGGCTTTTGCACCCCGGCCGACTGGCTGCGCGCCTATGGCGAAATCAACGACTTCGAAGAGCAACTGGCCGATGCCGGGATCATCGTCGTCAAGTTCTGGCTGGCGATCGACAAAGACACGCAAATGGAGCGCTTTCAAGAGCGCGAAGAGATTTCCTTCAAACGCTTCAAGATCACCGAAGACGACTGGCGCAATCGCGAAAAATGGGACGCCTATCGCGCGGCGGTCGGCGACATGGTCGATCGCACCAGCACCGAGATCGCGCCGTGGACGCTGGTCGAGGCCAATGACAAGCGCTGGGCGCGGGTCAAGGTTTTGCGCACGATCAACCGGGCGCTGGAAGAGGCTTTCGAGCAATCCGACAAGAAAGCCAGGAAACACAAGCACTGAGGCGATGGCCGCGCATACGCCGGGTGAATGATCCTCGCGGTCGGCAAGAAGGTGGACTTATGCTCAGGTCCACTCTCAACCGACAACAACAATGAGGTATGCGCCATGCGTGAAGTGGTGATCGTCGACAGCGTGCGGACCGGCCTGGCCAAATCCTTTCGCGGCAAGTTCAACCAGACCCGCCCCGATGACCTGGCGGCCCATTGCGTCAATGCACTGCTTGAGCGCAACGCCATCGACCCGGCCAGCGTCGAGGATTGCATCGTCGGTGCCGGCTCCAACGAGGGCGCGCAGGGTTACAACATCGGTCGCAACGTCGCGGTGCTGTCGCGTCTGGGCACCGGCACCGCCGGCATGACCCTCAACCGTTTCTGCTCGTCGGGCTTGCAGGCAATCGCCATCGCCGCCAACCAGATCGCCTCGGGATGCAGCGACATCATCGTTGCCGGCGGCGTCGAGTCGATCAGCCTGACCCTGAAAAGCGTGAACACCGACAACTTGATCAATCCGCTGCTCAAGCAACAGACCCCGGGCATTTACTACACCATGGGCCAGACCGCCGAAGTGGTCGCACGGCGTTATGACGTCAGTCGTGAAGCGCAGGATCGCTATGCGTTGCAAAGCCAGATCCGCACCGCTCAGGCGCAGGCGGCCGGGCTGTTCGATGATGAGATCGTGCCGATGGCGGTGCAGTATCGCGTCGAGGACAAAAACACAGGTGAGGTGCAGGTACTCGACGGCGTCGTGGATCGCGACGACTGCAACCGTCCCGACACCACTTACGAAAGCCTCGCGGCGCTAAAACCAGTGTTTGCCGAAGACGGTTCGGTGACGGCGGGCAACTCGTCGCAACTGTCTGATGGGGCGTCGATGACCTTGGTGATGAGCCTGGAAAAAGCGCTGGCGCTGGGGCTTAAGCCGAAAGCGTTTTTCCGCGGTTTCACTGTGGCCGGCTGCGAGCCGGACGAGATGGGCATCGGCCCGGTGTTCTCGGTGCCGAAACTGCTCAAGGCCAAAGGCTTGCAGGTGGCGGATATCGATCTGTGGGAATTAAATGAGGCGTTCGCTTCGCAGTGCCTGTACAGCCGCGATCGGCTGGAGATCGATAACGACAAATACAACGTCAACGGCGGTTCGATCTCGATCGGACATCCGTTTGGCATGACCGGGTCGCGCCAGGTCGGGCATCTGGTGCGCGAGCTGCAGCGGCGTAATCTGCGTTACGGCATTGTCACCATGTGCGTGGGTGGCGGGATGGGGGCTAGCGGGTTGTTTGAGGCGGTGCGCTAAGCCGCAAATAATTGGGTCTGTTCCGGCCTCTTCGCGAGCAAGCCCGCTCCCACATTCAACCGCGATCCCAGGTGAGGAATGCGGTCGAATGTGGGAGCGGGCTTGCTCGCGAAGGCATCACTGCGGTCTATCGGTTGCAATCCTGCCGCTGCATCCGCGCAATATAAGCCTGAATTTCCTGCTCTATCACTTGACTGTCAAACGGTCCCTCAAGGGTGTTTTCCCGGGTGCTGAAAAACAGTTCGCCGTTGACCCTGCAGATGCGGTCGCTGCGAAAACGGGTAGCGGGAGCGGGGGCGCTGTCGTCGGCGCGCTTGGCGTACATGTCGGTCTCCTGAGCAATGCGCTGAAACGTCTGCAATCAGCTTATGCCTGAAGCACTTGGGGCGCCTGTTGAGGCGATCAACGGCGGCGCGCCGGTTTACTGCTGCGACCCGCACAGTTTCATTCGCGGCCTGTCCTCAACTGTCCCTGTGTTGCACGCGGCGGCGCGCCTAGAATGACTGTTCTTGTCAGCAGGCTTTTGGGGTTCGCATGCACATTTCATCGGGGCGCTGGGTGTACGGATTGTTCCTGGCGCTGCTGACCGCGTTTTTATGGGGCATCCTGCCGATCAAGCTCAAACAGGTGTTGTTGGTGATGGACCCGGTCACGGTGACCTGGTTTCGCCTGATGGTGTCCGGCGGCTGCCTGTTCATCTACCTGGCGTCGGTGAAGCGTCTGCCGAGCCGCAAGGTACTCGGGCCCAAGGGCGGCTGGCTGGTGCTGATGGCGGTGCTCGGCCTGGTCGGCAATTACGTGTTGTACCTGATGGGCCTCAACCTGCTCAGCCCCGGCACCGCGCAACTGGTAGTGCAGATGGGGCCGATCATGTTGCTCATCGCCAGCCTGTTTGTGTTCAAGGAGCGTTTCAGCATTGGCCAGGGCATCGGGCTGGCGGTACTGCTGATCGGTTTCGGATTGTTCTTCAATCAGCGTCTGGCCGAATTGCTGACCTCGTTGTCTGATTACACCGCAGGCGTTTTGCTGGTGCTGCTGGCTTCGACGGTATGGACCTTTTACGCGCTGGGTCAGAAGCAACTGCTGACGGTGTGGAATTCGCTGCAAGTGATGATGGTGATCTACCTGTTCTGCGCGTTGTTGCTGACGCCGTGGGTGCATCCGCTTGAAGCGCTGAACCTGAGTCCGCTGCAAGGCTGGCTGCTGCTGGCGTGCTGCATGAATACGCTGATCGCCTACGGGGCATTTGCCGAAGCGCTGGCGCACTGGGAGGCGTCGCGGGTCAGCGCGACCCTGGCGATCACGCCGCTGGTGACGTTTGCTGCGGTGGCGATTGCGGCGCGGGTCTGGCCCGAATATGTGCATGCCGAGCAGATCAATGCGCTGGGCTATGGCGGGGCAGTGCTGGTGGTGCTCGGCTCGGCGCTGGTGGCGCTGGGGCCGTCGTTGATGGCCGGGCTCAGGGCGCGACGTCTGAAAATGGCAGCCAGTTAAACCGCGTCAGCTTCATCGCGAGCAGGCTCACTCCTACAATTGGAATGCGTACCCCTGTAGGAGAGAGCCTGCTCGCGATGACTTACTGACAGACGCTAAAAAACTCAGCCCTTGGCTCCCGCCTCGATCATGTTCTCCGGCCGCACCCACGCCTCGAACTCTTCATCGGTCAGATAGCCCAGTTGCAGCGCCGCCTCGCGCAAGGTCAGCCCTTCGCTGTAAGCCTTCTTGGCGATTTCCGCCGATTTGTCATAACCGATGTGCGGGTTCAGCGCTGTCACCAGCATCAAGCCGCGTTCCAGGTGTTGGGCCATGACCTCGGCATCCGGTTCCAGCCCGGCAATGCAGTGCTGCTGGAAGTTGCTGCAGCCGTCGCCCAGCAGGCGGATCGATTGCAGCAGGTTGTGAATGATCACCGGTTTGAACACGTTCAACTGCAAGTGACCCTGGCTGGCGGCGATGCCGATCGTCACGTCGTTGCCCAATACCTGACAGGCGAGCATCGACAGCGCCTCGCACTGTGTCGGATTGACCTTGCCGGGCATGATCGAACTGCCTGGTTCATTGGCCGGCAACTTCACTTCGGCGAAACCGGCACGCGGGCCGGAGCCAAGCAGACGCAGGTCGTTGGCGATTTTCATCAGGGCTACGGCGAGGGTTTTCAGCGCGCCGGAGAGGTTGGTCAGCGGCTCGTGGCCGGCCAGCGCGGCGAACTTGTTCGGCGCGGTGACAAACGGCAGGCCGGACAGCGCGGCCAGCTCGGCGGCAATTGCCTCACCAAAACCGTGCGGCGAATTCAGCCCGGTGCCGACGGCGGTGCCGCCCTGAGCCAGCTCGCAGACAGCGGGCAGAGCGGCGCGAATGGCACGCTCGGCGTAATCGAGTTGCGCGATGAAACCGGACAACTCCTGGCCAAAAGTGATCGGGGTGGCATCCATCATGTGTGTACGGCCGGTCTTCACCAGTTTCATGTGCCGCGCCGCCAGTTCGGCGAGGCCGCCGGACAACTCGGCAATCGCCGGCAGCAGTTGTTCGTGCACCGCTTTGACGGTGGCGATGCTCATGGCCGTGGGGAAGCAATCGTTGGAGCTTTGCGAGCGGTTGACGTGATCGTTCGGGTGCACTGGCGTCTTGCCGCCGCGCGGATTGCCGGCCAGTTCGTTGGCACGGCCGGCGATCACTTCGTTGACGTTCATGTTGCTCTGGGTGCCGCTGCCGGTCTGCCAGACCACCAGCGGAAACTGGTCGTCGTGCTGACCATCGAGAACTTCATCGGCGGCCTGTTCGATCAGGCGGGCGATGTCGGCGGGCAGGTCGCCGTTGCGGTCGTTGACCCGTGCGGCGGCTTTCTTGATCAGCGCCAGGGCGTGCAGCACCGGTAGCGGCATGCGTTCCTGACCGATGGCAAAGTTGATCAGCGAGCGTTGCGTCTGAGCACCCCAGTAGGCGTCGTCCGGGACTTCAATCTGGCCCAGGCTGTCGGTTTCGATACGGCTCATCGTGCTCACTCCTGTTGGTCGGTTGGCGCAGTTTAGGCCGGCTTCGGCCCGGGTGGTTCCATCGGCTCGATTGTTGACCGCAAAACCGGGCCAATCAAGCGCGGCAAGGGTCGGGGGTTGAGCCATAGCGTTTTTTAGGCGCAGAATGGTCGCCCTTGGGGTTTGACCTCGCTTTGCTTAAAAGGAAACTCGATGACTCGTCTTCGTGCCATCTGTACCGCGGTTGCACTGGTTTGCGCCAGCGGCCAGGTGCTTGCCGATACCGCCAGCCACAACGCCAGTGCCGAAGCTTTCCTGACGCTGGCTCACGCTGACAAACTGGGCACTCCGGTGTACATGCAAGTGCAGCAAATGTTCGCTCAGCGCTTCGAGCAGACCAAAGCCCCTGAGGCCAAGAAAGCCGTACTGGAAACCTATCAGGCCAAGGCCAACGCCGCGCTGGACCAGGCCATCGGCTGGAACAAGCTGAAGCCGGACATGGTCAAGCTCTACACCAGTAACTTCAGCGAATCCGAGCTCAAGGATCTGGTTGCTTTCTACAAGTCGCCACTGGGCAAGAAAGTCCTGGAAAAAATGCCGCAGCTGACCCAGCAATCGGCGCAGATGACCCAGGGCAAACTGGAAAGCGCCGTACCGGTCGTCAACAAACTGCTCGACGACATGACCAAAGAGCTGACCCCTGCCGCTGCACCGGCCAAGAAGAAGTAAGCGGAGTTCGTGATGACCATGCAACAACGCATCGAATCGACGCTGGGCCTGCTTCAGCCTGAGCATCTGCAAGTGCTGGACGAAAGCCACATGCACAGCCGCGGGTTACAGACGCACTTCAAGGCTGTGGTGGTCAGTGCGCAGTTCGAGGGCCTGAACCGGGTCAAGCGCCACCAGAAAGTCTACGGCACGCTCGGCGAGCTGATGGGCGAGTTCCATGCGTTGGCGCTGCACACCTACACCCCGCGGGAATGGGCAGAGACCGGCGCCGCCCCGGCGTCGCCGACCTGTGCCGGCGGTAGCAAACACTGAGAACGGCGAGGGCTGCTGTTGTGGCGAGGGAGCTTGCTCCCGCTGGAGTGCCCAGCACTCCCATACCGGCAAAAGTGCGCCGATTGAAGAAGTGGGTTTGCTGGTTTTATGACTGCTTCGCAGCCAGACGGGAGCAAGCTCCCTCGCCACAGAGATATCAGTGCATCCTCAACCGATCGTGTTTTTGCTAGAATCCGCAACGCGCCGCTTAGCCGGCGCGTTTTTTTTGAATCCGGTTCACCCTTTGCGAGGGTAGCCACCTGGAGAAATACCCATGACACAACCGATTGTCGTGGCGGCACTGTACAAGTTCGTCACCCTCGAAGATTACGTCAACCTGCGCGAGCCACTGCTGCAAGCGATGGTCGACAACGGCATCAAAGGCACTCTGCTGATCGCCGAAGAAGGCATCAACGGCACGGTCTCCGGCACCCGCGAAGGCATTGACGGCCTGCTCGCCTGGCTGAAGAACGATCCACGCATGGTCGACATCGACCACAAGGAATCGTACTGCGACGAGCAGCCGTTCTATCGCACCAAGGTCAAGCTGAAAAAAGAAATCGTCACCCTGGGCGTCGAAGGCGTCGACCCGAACAAAAAGGTCGGCACCTACGTTGAGCCGCAAGACTGGAATGCGCTGATCAGCGATCCGGAAGTGCTGCTGATTGACACGCGCAACGATTACGAAGTGTCGATCGGCACCTTCGAAGGCGCCATCGATCCGAAAACCACCAGTTTTCGCGAATTTCCCGACTACATCAAAGAACACTTCGATCCGGCCGTGCACAAGAAGGTCGCGATGTTCTGCACCGGCGGTATTCGTTGCGAGAAAGCCTCGAGCTACATGCTCGGCGAAGGTTTCGAAGAGGTTTATCACCTCAAGGGCGGCATCCTGAAGTACCTCGAAGAAGTGCCGCAGGAAGAGACCAAGTGGCGCGGCGACTGCTTCGTCTTCGACAACCGCGTGACCGTGCGCCACGACTTGACGGAAGGCGACTACGATCAATGTCATGCCTGCCGTACGCCGGTCAGCGTTGAAGATCGCGCGTCCGAACACTACGTGGCCGGCATCAGTTGCCCGCATTGCTGGGACAAGCTCAGCGAGAAAACCCGCCGCAGCGCCATCGATCGGCAAAAGCAGATCGAACTGGCCAAGGCGCGCAACCAGCCGCACCCGATCGGCTACAACTATAAGCAAGCATCCACCGAGGCTTAACCATGTCCGCGCGCCTGCTCTATGTGATGGATCCGATGTGTTCCTGGTGCTGGGGGTTCGCTCCGGTGGCCAAGGCACTGGTCGAGCAGGCGCAGGCCGCCGGAGTCGAGCTGCATCTGGTGGTCGGTGGTTTGCGCACCGGCAGTGGTTCGGCGCTGGAGCCGACCACGCGGCGCTACATTCTGGAGCACTGGCAAGCGGTCACCGAGGCCACCGGCCAGCCGTTCAGATTCGATGGCGCGTTGCCTGACGGTTTTGTCTATGACACTGAACCGGCCTGTCGCGCCATCGTCACCGCGCGCAGTCTGGCGCCGGATTGCGCATGGACACTGGTCGGGCTGATCCAGCAGGCGTTTTACGCTGAAGGCCGCGATGTCACCCAGGCCAGCGTGCTGGTTGAGCTGGCCGAACAGGCCGGAGTGCCGCGCATCGAGTTCGCCGAGCATTTTGATCACGCCGATCAGCACAAGGCGACTCAGGCCGATTTCAGCTGGGTGCAGGATCTGGGCATCGCCGGGTTTCCGACCCTGCTGGCCGAGCGCAACGGCCAATTGGCGCTGTTGACCAACGGCTATCAACCGCTCAGCGAGCTGTCGCCGTTGCTCGGCCGCTGGCTGGAGCGTGCGGCCTGTGTCTGATCTGGCCGATGACACGCCAGCCGTAAAGCGTATCGACCGGCTGAGCTGGGCGGAAGTCCGGCGGTTGGCGTTGCATCACAAAAAATCCCTGTGGATCGCCAACGGCGTGGCCGTGCTGGCGACGCTGTGCAGCGTGCCGATTCCTTTGCTGCTGCCATTGCTGGTCGACGAAGTCCTGCTCGGCCACGGCGATGCCGCGCTGAAAGTCATGAACCATTTCCTGCCTGATATGTGGCAGCAGGCGGCGGGCTATATCGGCCTGATGCTGCTGGTGACCCTGACCTTGCGTTGCGGCGCCCTGTGTTTTGGCGTGTTGCAATCACGGCTGTTCGCGCGACTGGCCAAGGACATCGTCTATCGCATTCGCGTGCGTCTGATCGAGCGGCTCAAGCGCATCTCCCTCGGAGAATACGAAAGCCTGGGCAGCGGCACGGTGACCACGCATCTGGTCACCGACCTGGATACCCTGGACAAGTTTGTCGGCGAAACCCTCAGTCGTTTTCTGGTGGCGATGCTGACCCTGGTCGGCACCGCGAGCATTCTGATGTGGATGCACTGGAAGCTGGCGCTGTTGATCCTGCTGTTCAATCCGCTGGTGATCTACGCCACGGTGCAGTTGGGCAAACGCGTCAAGCACCTGAAGAAGCTTGAGAACGACAGCACCTCGCGCTTCACTCAGGCGCTGAGCGAAACCCTCGATGCGATTCAGGAGGTGCGTGCCGGCAACCGTCAGGGGTATTTCCTCGGCAGGCTCGGATTGCGTGCACAGGAGGTGCGCAACTACGCGGTCAACTCGCAGTGGAAAACCGACGCCTCCAATCGTGCCAGTGGCTTGCTGTTCCAGTTCGGCATCGACATCTTCCGCGCCGCAGCGATGCTCACCGTGCTGTTTTCCGACCTGTCGATCGGGCAGATGCTCGCGGTGTTCAGTTACCTGTGGTTCATGATCGGCCCGGTGGAACAACTGCTCAATCTGCAATACGCCTATTACGCGGCGGGCGGGGCGCTGGCGCGGATCAACGAGCTGCTGGCGCGCGCCGACGAGCCGCAGTACCCGGGCGGTGTCGATCCGTTCAAGGGACGCGACACCGTGGGCATCGAAGTGCAAGGCCTGAGTTTCGGTTATGGCGACGAATTGGTGCTGGATCAGATGAACCTGTCCATTGCGCCCGGTGAAAAAGTCGCGATCGTTGGCGCCAGTGGCGGCGGCAAAAGTACCCTGGTGCAACTGCTCCTGGGGCTGTACACACCGTTGGCCGGGAGCATCCGTTTCGGCGGTTCGACCCAGCAAGAAATCGGCCTGGAGACGGTCCGCGAGAATGTCGCGGTGGTGCTGCAGCATCCGGCGCTGTTCAACGACAGCGTGCGCGCCAACCTGACCATGGGCCGGCCCCGTACTGACGAAGCCTGCTGGCAGGCGCTGGAAATTGCGCAAATGGCCGCGACTATCCGGGCATTGCCCGATGGCCTCGACAGCATCGTCGGGCGTTCCGGTGTGCGTTTGTCGGGCGGCCAGCGGCAACGGCTGGCGATTGCGCGGATGATTCTCGCCGAACCGCGGGTGGTGATTCTCGACGAAGCCACGTCGGCTCTTGATGCCGCCACCGAATACAACCTGCACCAAGCGATGGCGAAGTTTCTCAATGGCCGCACCACGCTGATCATTGCCCATCGCCTGTCGGCGGTGAAACAGGCGGACCGGGTGCTGGTGTTTGACGGCGGGCAGATCGCCGAGGACGGCGACCATCGCCAACTGATTGCCGACGGCGGTCTTTACGCCAAGCTCTACGGCAACTTGCAACAGCACTGATCGAAACACTTGCTGGCCTGTCAGACGTTCTACGCGTGGTGTAAAGCCGCGCCTTGCCTTGCGCGAGAACCCCACCTAGTCTCGTCATAGCGATTTCGTCCGGAAGGCGAGCGGGCAGTGCTCATGCAAGGAATCTCATGAAGCAAAAGCAGACTCTGGGAACACCACGGTTGTTGGGCATCGTCTGGCCTTTTATTGCTGTCGTGGTGTTTCAGGCGTTATTGGGCGGCGTGAGTCTGTACGTGCTCTCGGCCGTTCGCGGTTATGTTGCCGGCGAAAGCCTGTGGTCCAAGGGCCAGAAAGATGCCATCTATTATCTGAACCTCTACGCCGATAGCCGGGACGAGGCGATTTACCACAAGTACCTGACGGCGATTGCCGTGCCTCAAGGCGGGCACCAGTTGCGTCTGGCGCTCGACCGCCAGCCGCCGGACCTGCCGGCCGCGCGCGAGGGCATTCTCAAGGGCGGCAATCACCCCGACGACGTCTCCAGCCTGATCTGGCTGTACCTCAATTTCCGTCATTTCAGTTATCTGGAAACCGCGATCGATCACTGGACCGTTGGCGACGCCTATCTCGACCGATTGCATGAAGTTGCGCAGGAAATGCATCAGCGCATCACCCGCAATGAAGCGACCTCCGGCGATGTTCAGCGCTGGAAAGTGCAGATCTTCTCCATCAACGACGCGGTGACGCCGGCCGCCAGGGCGTTCAGCGATGCCCTGGGCGAAGGGTCGCGGGTCATCATGCGTTTGCTCTTGTTCATCAACCTGGCCACTGCGCTGGGGCTGATCGTGCTGGCGCTGTGGCGCACGCACAAGCTGCTCAAGCAACGGCACGCGTTTGCCCAAGCGCTGCAACTGGAAAAGGATCGCGCGCACATCACGTTGCAATCAATTGGCGATGGCGTCATCACCACGGACGTCAGCGGTGCGATCGATTACATGAACCCCGCTGCCGAAGCCATGACGCACTGGAAGGCCGAGCAGGCTGCGGGTCTGCCACTGGCCGCGTTGTTCAATCTGCTCGATGACAACGCCCAGACCGAAGGCCTGACGCTGATCGAACACATCCTCAGCGGTCAGCTCAGCGGCGGCAGCGAACATTCGAAGCTGATCCAGCGCCTGGATGGCAGCACTGTGTCGGTCACGCTGGTGGGCGCGCCGATCCGCAACGCCGGCAAGGTCAGCGGCACGGTGCTGGTGTTGCACGACATGACCCAGGAGCGGCAGTACATTGCCAACCTGTCCTGGCAGGCCACCCACGATGCGCTGACCGGGTTGGCCAACCGCCGGGAATTCGAGTATCGCCTGGAGCAAGCGCTGCACAACCTTACGCGCCAGGCGGGGCGGCACGCGTTGATGTTCCTCGATCTGGACCAATTCAAGCTGGTCAACGACACCTGCGGCCATGCGGCGGGCGATGAGCTGTTGCGCCACATCTGTACGCTGTTGCAGTCGGGCTTGCGCGAGGGCGACACCCTGGCGCGGCTGGGCGGCGATGAGTTCGGCATTCTGCTGGAAAACTGTCCACCGGACGCTGCGGAGAAAATCGCCGAAAGCCTGCGCCAGACAGTACAGAATCTGCATTTTGTCTGGAAAGGGCGGCCCTTCCTGACCACTGTCAGTATCGGCCTGGTGCACATCACCCAGGCGCCGACCACGCTCGAAACGTCACTGCGGGCGGCCGATATGGCGTGCTACATGGCCAAGGAAAAAGGCCGCAACCGCGTGCAGGTCTATCATGCCGACGATTCCGAACTGTCGCTGCGCTTTGGCGAAATGGCCTGGGTGCAGCGCCTGCACATGGCGCTGGAAGAAAACCGCTTTTGTCTGTACGCCCAGGAAATCGCGCCGCTCAAGCAACAGGACGGCGAGCGCGGGCACATTGAAATCCTCTTGCGTCTGCATGATGAGTCCGGGCGAATGATTTTGCCTGACAGTTTTATTCCCGCCGCCGAGCGTTATGGCTTGATGAGCCAGTTAGACCGTTGGGTGGTGCAAAACGTATTTAAGGTTATTGCTCAATGTATTGCCGAGGAACATCAAGAACCCTTGGCGATGTGTGCGATTAATCTGTCAGGCATTACTATCGGAGATGACGCCTTTTTGCACTTTCTGCGCGAACAGTTTGTTAACTACGCTATACCGCCTGAAATGATTTGTTTTGAAATTACTGAAACCAGTGCTATTTCAAATTTAGGCAGTGCAATTAGATTTATTAATGAACTCAAAGGCTTAGGTTGTTACTTCTCGCTGGATGACTTTTGTGCCGGAATGTCTTCATTCGCTTACTTGAAACATTTGCCTGTAGACTTCCTGAAGATCGACGGGAGTTTCGTCAAGGATATGCTGGACGACCCGATTAACCGGGCCATGGTCGAAGTGATCAATCACATCGGGCATGTCATGGGCAAGCGGACAATTGCCGAGTTTGTTGAAACTGTCCAGATCGAACAAGCGTTGCTTGAAATCGGTGTGGATTACGCTCAGGGTTATGTCATCGAGCGTCCGCAGTTGTTTACCTGTGACAGTTTGCGCAGTCGCCCCGCCAGGCCGCAGCCGCTGTTATTCAAAGCGCCTGGTACGTTCCGTTGAAGTCTCTCGCCGATCCTTGCCATCACAACTCAAAAGGAGCCGAACAGTGATCGACACATTCAACCGAGCCGGACCGCTCATGGAAGCCGCCAGTTATCCCGCCTGGGCACAACAGTTGATCCAGGATTGCAGCGAGAGCAAACGCCGGGTTGTCGAACATGAACTTTATATGCGCATGCGTGACAACAAACTCAGCGCTAAAACCATGCGTCAGTACCTGATCGGGGGCTGGCCGGTGGTCGAGCAGTTTGCGCTGTACATGGCGCAGAACCTGACCAAAACCCGCTTCGCCCGACATCCGGGCGAAGACATGGCGCGGCGCTGGCTGATGCGCAACATTCGTGTCGAACTCAATCACGCCGATTACTGGCTGAACTGGAGCCGGGCGCACGGTGTGAGTCTGGAGGATCTCCAGGCGCAACAGGTGCCGCCGGAGCTGCACGCCTTGAGTCATTGGTGCTGGCACACCAGCGCTGCCGACTCGCTGATCGTGGCCATCGCGGCGACCAACTATGCGATCGAGGGCGCGACGGGCGAGTGGTCGGCGCTGGTCTGCTCAAGCGGCGTCTATGCGGCGGCGTTCCCCGAAGAGGAGCGCAAGCGGGCGATGAAGTGGCTGAAAATGCACGCCCAGTACGACGATGCTCATCCGTGGGAAGCGCTGGAAATCATCTGCACCCTGGCCGGGATGAACCCGAGCAAGGCCTTGCAGGCCGAGTTGCGCCAGGCGATTTGCAAAAGCTATGACTACATGTACCTGTTCCTGGAGCGGTGCATGCAGCTAGAAACATCTGAGCGTCTGCTGGTCAATCGGGAGCGCAGAACTGTCGTCGAGAGCTGAACTTCAAAGCGATGGATAACCATGTAGGAGTGAGCCTGCTCGCGATTCGGCGTATCAGACAATAAATTTATCGGCTGACACGCCGAATCGCGAGCAGGCTCACTCCTACAAATGCTGTGGGGTGGTCGAAAAGAATTATCCCGCCATTGCCAGGCGATTACGCCCCTCGCGTTTAGCCACATACAGCGCACTGTCGGCACGACGCAGCAAGCTGTCAGCCGACTCGCCCGGCAGCAAGGTGGAGCAGCCCAGGCTCACCGTCAGTTCAATCAATTGTCCATCCGCGTAGTACTCCGCCGCCTGCGTCGCGTAGCGCAGACGCTCGCCGACCATCGCCGCCGCCTCCCGGCTGGTGTTCGACAGCAGGACCAGAAATTCCTCGCCCCCATAACGGAACACCATGTCGACGTTGCGCAGTTGCGCCTTGATTGTCGCGGCGATCGCCTTGAGCACATCGTCGCCCGCGCTGTGGCCGTGACTGTCGTTGACCCGTTTGAAATGATCGATATCGAGCATCAGCACCGACAACGGTTGTTGATGGCGGCGCGACATATCGATCTCGCGCTGCAGGGTCTGCTCCATCGCAATCCGGTTACCGGCACCGGTCAGCGGGTCGCGCAGGGCGCTCTGGGTGGCGGCGCGATAAAGCAGGGCGTTGCGCATCGGATAAAGAAGGGATGACAGCAGGGATTCGAGGTCGCCTTGTTCCTTGTCGTTGAAGCGCTGGTTGCGGCGAAACACCAGTTCGCCCATCTGCTCACCTTCGTGACTGAGGCTGTAGCTGAGCGAGTGGTGACCGCGCGTGCCGAACTCAAGGCGCAGGTCGCTTGCCTGATGCACATAACTCAGGGCATCGAGCGGTACCAGGCGTTGGGCTTCGCGGAAAAACAGGCCAAGGATGCGTTGCGGCTCAAGGCTGGTTTGCAGCTGCAGGCTCATTTGCTGGCGCAGTTGCGCAAGACTGGCCGGGCGCTCCAGCAGAGGGGGCAACTGACCAAAGCCCAGGCGCTGCAATTTGGCACTGTCAAAGTCAATTGCATGGGTCTGGGAGGGTGGTTTCATATGGCGTGAGCCCCTAAGCAGTAAATCTGTCTTACAGGCTGGGTGAGAGCGGCTGTGGGCTGCGCGTCATACTGATCCATCAGTCCCGTAGGACGTTTGGCGTAAGTTTAGTCTGCCTGATCACGATGAGTCAGCTATCGAAATCGGCCTTGCCCGACTGCCTTCACACGGCATGCTTTGAAGGAAATTAGAGCGAAAGTCGTGCCATTCGGTTCGCTTTTATTTAAACCCTTTCGAATCAGTTAGTTGGCAACGAGGTGTCACGAGAGGTGGTGGGAAATTGACTGATTTGTGACGCGCGGATCCGGCAAATGTTCGCCGCGACAGGAAACTGCCGCGGCAACAAAAGCGACGTGTGGCATTACTGGGCGTTGAACGCCTGGCCGTTTATCCCGCTACTGTCAGGCCCCATCAGGTACAGGTACACCGGCATGATCTCTTCCGGCGTCGGGTTGTTCAGCGGGTTTTCCCCCGGATAGGCCTGGGCGCGCATGCTCGTGCGAGTCCCGCCCGGGTTGATGCTGTTAGAGCGTACCGGTGCCACGCCCTCGACTTCATCGGCCAGGGTTTGCATCAAGCCTTCGGTGGCAAACTTCGACACGCCGTAGGCGCCCCAATAAGCGCGGCCCTTGCGTCCGACGCTGCTTGAGGTGAACACCACTGAAGCGTCCTGCGACAGCTTGAGCAACGGCAGCAAGGTGCTGGTCAGCATGAACATGGCGTTGACGTTGACCTGCATGACGCGCATGAAGTTCTCGCCAGACAACTGCTCGATGGGCGTGCGCGGACCAATGATCGAGGCGTTGTGCAGCAGACCGTCGAGATGGCCGAACTCGGTTTCGATCATCGCCGCCAGCTCATCGTACTGATGGGGCAGGGCGGTCTCGAGATTGAACGGAATCACCGCCGGTTGCGGATGGCCCGCCGCTTCGATCTCATCGTAGACCTGCGTCAGATTGGCTTCGGTCTTGCCCAGCAGCAACACGGTCGCGCCGTGGGCGGCGTAGGTTTTCGCCGCGGCCGCACCGATGCCACGCCCGGCGCCGGTGACCAGAATGAACCGATCCTTGAGCAATTCGGGACGAGCGGTGTAATCAAACATAAAAACCTCACAATCCATTTCGTGAAGACCTGCTTCACCTGTAGCGAGGGGATTTATCCCCCTTCAGCGGCGAAGCCGTCGCAAAACCTGCCTGTCATATCATGCGGATGAAAGCGGGGGCCGCTTCGCAGCCCAGCGGGGATAAATCCCCTCGCCACAAGGGCATCCTGCAACAGTCAGGTCAGCAGCTGCAAAGCGCGCTGTCGAGCACCTTGCGCAACTCCAGCGGATGATCCACCACCACGTCCGCGCCCCAATGCCGCGGGTTGTCGTCCGGGTGAATGTAGCCATAGGTCACCGCCGCCGTTTTGGTCCCGGCGTCGCGGCCCGACTCGATATCGCGCAGATCATCGCCGATAAACAGCACGGTCGACGGATCCAGATCAAGCATCTTGCACGCGAGGATCAGCGGCTCCGGATCCGGCTTGCTGTTCTTCACGTGGTCGGGGCAAATCAACAGCGCCGAGCGCTCGGCCAGTCCCAGCCGTTGCATGATCGGCTCGGCGAAGCGCACCGGTTTGTTGGTGACCACGCCCCAGATCAGGTTGGCGCTCTCGATGTCGGCCAGCAGCTCGGCCATGCCGTCGAACAGTTTGCTGTGCACCGCGCAGCCGACCAGATAGCGCTCGAGAAACTCCTGGCGCAGCTCCTCGAAACCCGGCGACTCCGGGTCCATGGAAAAGGTCACCGCGACCATGGCTTTGGCGCCGCCGGAAATCTCGTCGCGGATGTGCTTGTCATCGATCGGCGGCAGGCCGCGATCCGCGCGCATCGCCTGACAGATGGCGATGAAATCCGGCGCCGTGTCGAGCAGGGTGCCGTCCATGTCGAAAAGTACCGCTCTGATCGCCATCGGCTTATTCCTCGCGCAGGGTCTGGATCATATAGTTGACGTCAACGTCGTTGCCCAACTTGTAGTGCTTGGTCAGCGGGTTGTAGGTCAGGCCGATGATGTCCTTGACGGTCAGGCCGGCCATGCGGCTCCAGGCACCGAGCTCGGACGGGCGGATGAATTTCTTGAAGTCGTGGGTGCCGCGCGGCAACAGCTTCATGATGTATTCGGCGCCGATGATGGCGAACAGGTACGCCTTCGGGTTGCGGTTGATGGTCGAGAAAAACACCTGGCCGCCCGGTTTGACCATGCGGAAGCAGGCGCGAATCACCGAGGATGGATCCGGCACGTGTTCGAGCATCTCCAGGCACGTGACGACGTCGAACTGCTCGGGCATTTCTTCGGCCAGGGCTTCGGCGGTGATCTGCCGGTATTCGACGCTGACACCGGATTCCAGCTGATGCAGTTGCGCGACCGCCAGTGGCGCTTCGCCCATGTCGATGCCCATCACGGTGGCGCCGCGTTGCGCCATGGCTTCGCTGAGAATGCCGCCGCCGCAACCGACGTCGAGGACTTTCTTGCCGGCCAGATTGACCCGCTCGTCAATCCAGTTGACCCGCAGCGGGTTGATGTCGTGCAGCGGTTTGAATTCGCTTTCGCGGTCCCACCAGCGATGGGCCAGGGCTTCGAATTTGGCGATTTCGGCGTGGTCGACGTTGCTCATGGTGTATTCCTCTGAAACTTCAAAAGGGCTGTCGCCGTGGCATGCGTGCCGCGGCGTTTACGATTCGGTGTGGCCGCTGATCCGCTGGCCCCAGGCGCGGGCGGTGGCGCCAAGCTGTTGTTCGTCCATGCGGGTCAGACGCCGGTCGTCGAGCAACTGTTTGCCAGCGACCCAAAGGTGTTTCACGCAATCGCGACCGGTGGCATATATAAGCTGCGACACCGGGTCATAGACCGGTTGCTGCGCCAGGCCGGACAGGTCGAACGCGACGATATCGGCGGCTTTGCCGATCTCCAGCGAGCCGACTTGCGTTTCGATGCCCAGTGCCCGTGCGCCGTTGAGCGTGGCCATGCGCAGTGCGCGATGGGCATCGAGCGCCGTGGCTGAGCCGGCGACGGCTTTGGCCAGCAGGGCGGCGGTGCGGGTTTCGCCGAGCAAGTCGAGATCGTTGTTGCTCGCCGCGCCATCGGTGCCGACTGCAACATTGACCCCAGCCTGCCACAAACGCTCGACCGGGCAGAAGCCGCTCGCCAGTTTGAGGTTCGATTCCGGGCAGTGGATCACGCTGCTGTTGCTTTCTACCAGCAAGGCCAGATCGTCATCGCTGATCTGGGTCATGTGTACGGCCTGGAAGCGCGGCCCGAGCAAGCCCAGGCGAGCGAGGCGCGCCAATGGGCGTTCGCCGGTCTGCTCGATGGCTTGCTGCACCTCGAACGCGGTTTCATGCACGTGCATGTGAATCGAGGCGTCCAGTTCCTCGGCGATCACCCGGATTTTTTCCAGGTTCTCGTCGCCGACGGTGTAGGGTGCATGGGGGCCGAAAGTGACCTTGATGCGCTCGTGATGCTTGAGATCGCCGAACAGCTCGACGCCCTGACGAATGGCTTCGTCGGCGCTGCTGGCGCCCGGAATCGGGAAATCGAGGATCGGTATCGCGATCTGTGCGCGGATGCCGCTGTTGTGCACGCGTTCGCTGGCGACTTTCGGAAAGAAGTACATGTCCGAGAAGCATGTGATGCCGCCCTTGATCTGCTCGGCGATCGCCAGGTCGGTGCCGTCGCGGACGAAGTCTTCGTCGACCCATTTGCCTTCGGCCGGCCAGATGTGGTTTTCCAGCCAGGTCATCAGCGGCAAGTCATCGGCCAGGCCGCGGAACAAGGTCATCGCCGCGTGGCCATGGGCATTGATCAGCCCGGGCGCCAACAAGACATCCGGCAATTCGCGGATTTGCGTGGCGTTACACTTCAGCGCTTCGGCGCGCGGGCCGATAAACACGATGCGACCGTCGCGGATACCCAGGCCGTGCGCCTTGAGCACCACGCCTGCGGGTTCGACGGGGACCAGCCAGGTCGGCAGCAATAACAGGTCGAGCGCAATGGCAGGTTTCGGCATCGAGGGTCGGTTCCAGTGCTTTTGTAAAGGATGGCGAAGTATACCCGAGCGTCTTCGCGGGGGGATCGCTATAATCGGCGGCTTTTGTTCATGAGTGCGGGGTGTGGGATGCGCGATCGACTGTTGGCTGCGGAGAAAGTGAAGGCCATCGATTGGCGTGATGGCGCGCTGCACCTGCTGGATCAGCGTATTTTGCCGTTCGAGGAAACCTGGATTGCCTACACCAGCGCCGCCGGCGTGGCCGAGGCGATTCGTTCGATGGTGGTGCGTGGCGCACCGGCCATCGGTATCAGTGCCGCCTACGGTATCGTCCTCGCCGCGCGGGCGCGGATTGCCGAAGGGGGCGACTGGTATGCGGCCCTGGAGGAGGATTTCGCCTTGCTGGCCGATTCGCGTCCGACCGCGGTCAACCTGTTCTGGGCGTTGAATCGCATGCACGACCGCCTCGATCGGCTCAAGGGCAATGTCGATCCGCTGGTGGCGCTGGAAGCAGAAGCCGTCGCCATTCATGAAAGCGACCGCGAAGCCAACCTGACCATGGCCCAACTGGGCGTCGATCTGATCCGCAAGCATCAGGGCAATGCCCAGGCGATTCTGACCCACTGCAATACGGGCGCGCTGGCCACGGGCGGTTTTGGTACGGCGTTGGGGGTAATTCGTGCCGCGTTTATCGAAGGCATGGTCGAGCGTGTTTACGCCGATGAAACCCGTCCATGGCTGCAGGGTTCGCGCCTGACCGCGTGGGAACTGGCCAACGAAGGGATTCCGGTGACGCTGAACGCCGACTCCGCCGCCGCGCACATCATGAAAACCAAGGGCGTGACCTGGGTGATCGTCGGGGCTGACCGCATCACCGCCAATGGCGATGTGGCGAACAAGATCGGCACCTATCAATTGGCGGTCAATGCGATGCACCACGGCGTGCGCTTCATGGTCGTGGCGCCGAGTTCAACCATCGACATGCATCTGGCCAGCGGCGACGACATTCCGATTGAAGAGCGCGATGGCGCTGAATTGCTGGAAGTCGGCGGCAAGCGCGTCGGTGCGGACGTTGAGGCGTTCAACCCGGTATTTGATGTCACCCCGGCGGACCTGATCGACGCGATCGTCACTGAGAAAGGCATCGTCGAGCGCCCCGACACGGCGAAAATGGCCCAGTTGATGTGCCGCAAGCGCCTGCATTGAAGGGCTGTGGCGTCTGCAAGGACGCCATCGCGAGCAGGCTCACTCCTACAATTTTGTGTCGAACGCAAATCCTGTAGGAGTGAGCCTGCTCGCGATGAGGCCAGAAAAGTCAATAAACAACCCCAAACCAGGCCAATATTTCACATTCAAAGAAGCTCTGAGCCTCTCTCGTCCCCCTCAAGCCTGTCACCGGTCAACTAACTATGCTCCATGCGCATCTGGGGGATAGGTGCGTGGCGGCCTTTGTGATAACATCCGGCGTTTTCCGAGGCAGCTCCACGGAGCTGTCTTTACTGCGCAAATCCACTCTCCAGATTGTTGATTTGTCGTAAGTCGGCGCATGGCACTCGGCCGGCCCCGACGAGCTTCGTTGCTCCCACATGGATATGACGAAGTTTCACCAGAAAAAGGAATCAGGCTTCTCATGGGCGAACTGGCCAAAGAAATCCTCCCGGTCAATATCGAAGACGAGCTGAAACAGTCCTACCTCGACTACGCAATGAGCGTGATCGTCGGCCGTGCACTGCCGGATGCGCGCGATGGCCTCAAGCCCGTGCACCGTCGCGTACTGTTCGCGATGAGCGAGCTGGGCAACGACTTCAACAAGCCGTACAAGAAATCTGCCCGTGTCGTCGGCGACGTGATCGGTAAGTATCACCCGCACGGTGACACCGCCGTGTACGACACCATCGTCCGCATGGCCCAGCCATTCTCTCTGCGTTACCTGCTGGTCGACGGCCAGGGCAACTTCGGTTCGGTCGACGGCGACAACGCCGCGGCGATGCGATACACCGAAGTGCGCATGACCAAACTGGCGCACGAGCTGCTGGCTGACCTGCACAAGGAAACCGTGGACTGGGTGCCGAACTACGACGGCACCGAACTGATCCCGGCGGTCATGCCGACCCGCGTGCCGAACCTGTTGGTCAACGGTTCCAGCGGTATCGCCGTGGGCATGGCGACCAACATTCCGCCGCACAACCTCGGTGAAGTCATCGACGGTTGCCTGGCCCTCATCGACAATCCCGAGCTGACCGTCGATGAGCTGATGCAATACATCCCCGGTCCGGACTTCCCGACTGCCGCGATCATCAACGGTCGCGCCGGCATCATCGAAGCCTACCGCACCGGTCGCGGCCGCATTTACATGCGTGCCCGCTCGATCATCGAAGACATCGACAAGGTCGGTGGCCGTCAGCAGATCGTCATCACCGAACTCCCGTACCAATTGAACAAGGCGCGGCTGATCGAGAAGATCGCCGAGCTGGTCAAAGAGAAGAAGCTCGAAGGCATCACCGAACTGCGCGACGAGTCCGACAAGGACGGTATGCGCGTCGTGATCGAGCTGCGTCGCGGCGAAGTGCCTGAGGTCATCCTCAACAACCTCTACGCCCAGACCCAGCTGCAATCGGTGTTCGGTATCAACATCGTTGCGCTGATCGACGGCCGTCCGCGCATCCTCAACCTCAAGGATCTGCTGGAAGCCTTCGTCCGTCACCGTCGCGAGGTGGTCACCCGCCGTACCGTGTTCGAACTGCGCAAGGCGCGCGAGCGTGGCCACATCCTCGAAGGCCAGGCCGTTGCCCTGTCGAACATCGACCCGGTGATCGCCCTGATCAAAGCCTCGCCAACTCCGTCGGAAGCCAAGGAAGCGCTGATCAGCACGCCTTGGGAATCCTCGGCTGTGGTAGCGATGGTTGAACGCGCCGGTGCCGATTCGTGCCGTCCGGAAAACCTCGATCCGCAATACGGTCTGCGCGAAGGCAAGTACTTCCTCTCGCCAGAACAGGCCCAAGCGATTCTGGAATTGCGCCTGCACCGTCTGACCGGTCTTGAGCACGAGAAGCTGCTGGCCGAGTATCAAGAGATCCTCAACCAGATCGGCGAGCTGATCCGCATCCTCAACAGCGCCGTGCGCCTGATGGAAGTGATCCGCGAAGAGCTGGAAGTGATCCGCGCCGAATACGGCGACCAGCGCCGCACCGAGATCCTCGATGCGCGTCTGGACCTGACCCTGGGTGACATGATCCCGGAAGAAGAGCGCGTTGTGACCATTTCCCACGGTGGCTACGCCAAGACCCAGCCGCTGGCTGCGTACCAGGCACAGCGTCGTGGCGGTAAAGGCAAGTCGGCTACCGGCGTCAAGGATGAGGACTACATTGCTCACCTGCTGGTTGCCAACAGCCACACCACGCTGTTGCTGTTCTCCAGCAAGGGCAAGGTGTACTGGCTCAAGACCTACGAGATTCCGGAAGCGTCCCGCGCCGCCCGCGGTCGTCCGCTGGTCAACCTGCTGCCATTGAGCGAAGGCGAATACATCACCACGATGCTGCCGGTCGATCTCGAAGCGATGAAGAAACGCGCTGACGAGGAAGAGGCCGAAGGCGTCGAGGCTGACGTTGAAGAAATCGAAAACAGCAATGAGACCGACGAAGAGCGTCGCGCCCGGATCAAGGCTGCCGACCGCAAGAAGGCACCGTTCATCTTCATGTCGACCGCCAACGGTACCGTGAAGAAAACTCCGCTGGTGGCCTTCAGCCGTCAGCGCAGCGTCGGCCTGATCGCGCTGGAGCTGGACGAAGGTGACATTCTGATTTCCGCCGCGATCACCGATGGCGAGCAGGAAATCATGCTGTTCTCCGACGGCGGCAAGGTCACGCGCTTCAAGGAATCCGAAGTACGCGCCATGGGTCGTACCGCTCGCGGTGTGCGCGGCATGCGTCTGCCGGAAGGGCAGAAGCTGATTTCCATGCTGATCCCGGAAGAAGGCAGCGAAATTCTTACCGCTTCCGAGCGCGGCTACGGCAAGCGCACGGCGATCACTGAATTCCCTGAATACAAGCGTGGCGGTCAGGGTGTGATCGCCATGGTCAGCAACGAGCGTAACGGTCGTCTGGTCGGTGCGGTTCAGGTGCAGGACGGCGAAGAAATCATGCTGATCTCCGATCAGGGCACCCTGGTGCGCACCCGTGTCGACGAAGTGTCGAGCCTGGGCCGTAACACTCAAGGTGTCACGCTGATCAAACTGGCCAAGGATGAAACCCTGGTCGGTCTGGAGCGGGTTCAGGAGCCTTCGGAAGTCGAAGGTGAAGAGTACGAAGGTGAAGAGGGTGAGGAATTCGATGGCAGTGTCGTGAACAACGATGCTGGCGAAGACCAGCAACTCGACGCCGCAGCTGACGAAGAACCGCAAGAATAAGCGGACAAACAAGGGGGCGGATGAGAATTCGCCCCCTTGTTATTTGTCCGGTATGAAATATCGTCAGGCACGGAGATTCCCTTGTAGGAGTGAGCCTGCTCGCGATAGCGGTGTGTCAGTCAACGCATGTTTATATGACACACCGCTATCGCGAGCAGGCTCACTCCTACACTGGAAAGCGTTTCATCGCCGTTCCAGTGTCGACGGTCGATACGATTTAATGCGTGATATCAAATCAGAGCGAGATTGGATGTGAGCAAGCGAGCCTATAACTTCTGCGCCGGTCCTGCGGCGTTGCCTGAAGCTGTCCTGCAGCGCGCCCAGGGTGAACTCCTTGATTGGCACGGCAAGGGGCTGTCGGTCATGGAAATGAGCCATCGCAGCGATGAGTTCGTGTCCATCGCGACCCAGGCCGAGCAGGATCTGCGTGACCTGCTGAATATCCCGTCGAACTACAAAGTGCTGTTTCTGCAGGGTGGCGCCAGCCAACAGTTTGCGCAGATTCCCCTGAACCTGTTGCCGGAGGGCGGCTCGGCCGACTATATCGACACCGGTATCTGGTCGCAGAAAGCCATTGAAGAAGCCTCGCGCTACGGCCACGTCAATGTCGCCGCGACCGCCAAGCCTTACGACTATTTCGCCATTCCGGGCCAGAACGAGTGGAACCTGTCGAAAGACGCCGCTTACGTTCACTACGCGCCAAACGAAACCATCGGCGGTCTGGAATTCCAGTGGATTCCGCAAACCGGTGACGTTCCGCTGGTGGCCGACATGTCTTCGGACATCCTCTCGCGACCGGTCGATATTTCGCGTTTCGGCATGATCTACGCTGGTGCGCAGAAGAACATCGGCCCGAGCGGCATCGTCGTCAACATCATCCGTGAAGACCTGCTTGGCAAGGCCCGCGCGCTGTGCCCGACCATGCTCGACTACAAGGTCGCGGCGGATAACGGCTCGATGTACAACACCCCGCCAACCCTGGCCTGGTACCTGTCCGGTCTGGTGTTCCAGTGGCTGAAAGAGCAGGGCGGCGTTGAAGCGATCGCCAGGCTCAACGACGTCAAGCAGCGCACGCTGTACGACTTCATCGACGCCAGCGGCCTCTACAGCAACCCGATCAACAAGTCGGATCGCTCGTGGATGAACGTACCGTTCCGTCTGGCTGATGATCGTCTGGACAAGCCGTTCCTCGCCGGTGCTGACGCGCGCGGCTTGCTCAACCTCAAGGGCCACCGCTCCGTGGGCGGCATGCGCGCTTCTATCTATAACGCCGTCGACATCAACGCCGTCAACGCGCTGGTGGCGTACATGGCTGAATTCGAGAAGGAACACGGCTGATGTCCGAGCAAGAACTCAAGGCACTGCGCGTTCGCATCGACGCTCTGGACACTAAAGTCCTGGAGCTGATCAGTGAGCGTGCGCGTTGCGCCCAGGAAGTCGCGCGAGTAAAGATGGCCTCGCTGGCCGAAGGCGAAGTGCCGGTGTTCTATCGTCCCGAGCGCGAAGCTCAGGTGCTCAAGCGAGTGATGGAGCGCAATCAGGGGCCGCTGGGCAACGAAGAAATGGCGCGCTTGTTCCGCGAAATCATGTCCTCGTGCCTGGCGCTGGAGCAGCCACTGAAAGTGGCCTATCTCGGCCCTGAGGGCACTTTCACCCAAGCGGCGGCGATGAAGCATTTCGGTCATGCCGTGATCAGCAAGCCTATGGCGGCGATCGACGAAGTGTTCCGCGAAGTGGCGGCCGGTGCGGTGAATTTTGGCGTGGTGCCGGTGGAAAACTCCACCGAAGGTGCGGTCAACCACACCCTCGACAGCTTCCTCGAGCACGACATGGTGATCTGTGGCGAAGTCGAACTGCGTATCCACCATCATCTGCTGGTCGGGGAAAATACCAAGACCGACAGCATCAGCCGCATCTATTCCCACGCGCAGTCGCTGGCCCAGTGCCGCAAGTGGCTGGACGCGCATTATCCGAATGTCGAACGCGTCGCGGTGTCGAGCAACGCTGAAGCGGCCAAGCGGGTGAAGGGTGAGTGGAACTCGGCGGCGATCGCCGGCGACATGGCGGCGGGCCTGTATGGCCTGACCCGTCTGGCCGAGAAAATCGAGGATCGCCCGGATAACTCAACACGTTTTTTGATGATCGGTAATCAGGAAGTGCCGCCGACCGGCGACGACAAGACTTCGATCATCGTCTCGATGAGCAACAAGCCCGGCGCGCTCCACGAGCTGCTGGTGCCGTTCCATGACAATGGCATCGACCTGACCCGCATCGAAACCCGTCCGTCGCGCAGCGGCAAATGGACTTACGTGTTCTTCATCGACTTCGTCGGCCACCACCGTGATCCGTTGATCAAAGGTGTGCTGGAAAAGATCAGTCAGGAAGCAGTAGCACTCAAGGTGCTGGGTTCCTACCCGAAAGCAGTTCTCTAAGGGGCTAGCAAATGAGTGGCAACTTCCTCGCTCTGGCACAGCCGGGCGTGCAACAACTGTCGCCGTACGTTCCGGGCAAGCCTGTGGACGAACTGGCGCGTGAGCTGGACCTGGATCCGGCGAAAATCGTCAAACTGGCGAGCAACGAAAACCCGCTGGGCGCCAGCCCGAAAGCGCTGGCGGCGATCCGTGAAGAACTGGCCGAGCTGACGCGTTATCCGGACGGCAACGGTTTTGCCCTGAAATCGCTGCTGGCCGAGCAGTGCCGGGTCGAGCTGAATCAGGTCACGCTGGGCAATGGCTCCAATGACATTCTTGAGCTGGTCGCCCGCGCCTACCTGGCGCCGGGCCTGAATGCGGTGTTCAGCGAACACGCCTTCGCGGTGTATCCGATTGCGACTCAAGCGGTCGGCGCACAAGCCAAAGTGGTTCCAGCCAAAAACTGGGGGCATGACCTGCCGGCGATGCTGGCGGCCATCGATGCCAATACCCGTGTGGTGTTCATCGCCAACCCCAACAACCCGACCGGCACCTGGTTCGGTGCTGAGGCACTGGACGAGTTCCTGCAGGACGTTCCCGAGCATGTCTTGGTGGTGCTGGACGAGGCCTACATCGAGTACGCCGAAGGCAGCGATCTGCCTGACGGTCTGGATTTCCTCGCCGCTTACCCGAACCTGCTGGTGTCGCGAACGTTCTCCAAGGCTTATGGCCTGGCCGCGCTGCGTGTCGGTTATGGCTTGTCGACGCCAGTGGTCGCCGATGTGCTGAACCGCGTTCGCCAGCCGTTCAACGTCAACAGTCTGGCCCTTGCGGCGGCTTGCGCGGCGTTGAAAGACGGTGAGTATCTGGCGCAGAGCCGTCAGCTCAACGAGTCTGGCATGCAGCAGTTGCAGGCCGGTTTCCGTGAGCTGGGTCTTGGTTGGATCGAGTCCAAGGGCAACTTCATTTGCGTCGATCTTGGTCAAGAAGCCGCTCCGGTTTTTCAGGGCTTGTTGCGCGAAGGCGTGATCGTGCGCCCGGTCGCTAACTACGGCATGCCGAACCACCTGCGCGTGACCATCGGACTGCCGGCGGAAAACAGCCGTTTCCTCGAGGCACTGCGCAAGGTTCTGGCTCGTGGTTGATGTCACTGCACTGCAACCTGCTGCACCTATGATCGGTCGCCTGGTGGTGGTCGGTCTGGGCTTGATCGGTGGTTCGTTTGCCAAAGGCTTGCGCGAAAGTGGCGTGTGCCGCGAAGTGGTCGGGGTCGATCTCGACCCGCAATCGCGCAAGCTTGCGGTCGAGCTGGGTGTGGTCGATCGTTGCGAAGATGACCTGGCACTGGCCTGTGTGGGTGCTGATGTGATTCAGCTGGCGGTGCCGATTCTGGCCATGGAAAAACTGCTCGCGCGTTTGGCTGTGATGGATCTGGGACAAGCGATCCTTACGGATGTCGGTAGCGCCAAAGGCAATGTGGTGCGCGCTGCGACCGAAGCGTTCGGCGGCATGCCGGCGCGCTTCGTGCCGGGGCACCCGATTGCCGGTTCCGAGCAGAGCGGGGTGGAAGCCTCGAATGCCGAACTGTTCCGTCGCCACAAAGTGATCCTTACGCCGCTTGAGCAGACCGATCCCGTCGCGCTGGCAGTGGTTGATCGGCTGTGGCGCGAATTGGGCGCCGATGTCGAGCATATGCAGGTCGAGCGTCACGACGAAGTGCTGGCCGCGACCAGTCATCTGCCGCACCTGCTGGCCTTCGGTCTGGTCGATTCATTGGCCAAGCGCAATGAAAATCTGGAGATCTTCCGTTACGCTGCCGGTGGTTTCCGCGATTTCACAAGAATCGCCGGAAGCGACCCGGTGATGTGGCACGACATCTTCCTCGCCAACCGCGAGGCTGTTTTGCGCACACTCGATACATTTCGCAGCGACCTCGACGCCTTGCGCGACGCGGTCGATGCAGGGGATGGGCACCAATTGTTGGGCGTTTTCACGCGCGCCCGGGTTGCCCGCGAGCATTTCAGTAAAATCCTGGCCCGCAGGGCCTATGTGGACGCTATGAATTCCAACGATCTGATCTTCCTGGCTCAACCTGGTGGCCGCCTGTCCGGTCGGATTCGCGTACCGGGTGACAAATCGATTTCCCACCGTTCGATCATGCTCGGCTCGCTGGCCGAAGGCGTCACCGAAGTCGAAGGCTTCCTCGAGGGCGAAGATGCCCTGGCGACCTTGCAGGCGTTTCGCGACATGGGCGTGGTCATCGAAGGCCCGCACCACGGCCGCGTGACCATTCACGGTGTCGGCCTGCACGGCCTGAAACCTGCGCCGGGCCCGATCTACCTGGGCAACTCCGGCACCTCGATGCGTCTGCTGTCCGGCCTGCTGGCGGCGCAGAACTTTGACAGCACTCTGACCGGCGACGCATCGCTGTCCAAGCGTCCAATGAATCGCGTGGCCAATCCATTGCGCGAGATGGGCGCGGTGATCGAAACCGCCGCTGAAGGTCGTCCGCCGATGACTATCCGCGGCGGGAACAAGCTCAAGGGCCTGACTTACACCATGCCGATGGCCAGCGCCCAGGTGAAATCCTGCCTGTTGCTCGCCGGTCTGTACGCCGAAGGCAAGACCACCGTGACCGAGCCGGCACCGACCCGTGACCACACCGAGCGCATGCTGCGTGGCTTCGGCTATCCGGTCAGCGTCGACGGTGCCACGGCCTCGGTCGAATCCGGCGGCAAGCTCACCGCGACTCATATCGAGGTGCCGGGGGATATCTCGTCTTCGGCGTTTTTCCTGGTGGCGGCGTCGATTGCCGAAGGCTCGGAGCTGGTGCTTGAGCACGTCGGCATCAATCCGACCCGTACCGGCGTGATCGACATCCTGCGTCTGATGGGTGCCGATATCACTCTGGAGAACCAGCGCGAAGTCGGTGGCGAGCCAGTGGCTGACTTGCGCGTGCGGGCAGCTAAACTCAAAGGTATCGAAATTCCCGAGGAGCTGGTTCCGCTGGCGATCGATGAATTCCCGGTACTGTTCGTCGCGGCTGCATGCGCTGAAGGCCGCACCGTGCTGACCGGGGCCGAAGAGCTGCGGGTCAAGGAATCGGATCGGATTCAGGTCATGGCGGACGGTTTGCTGGCGCTGGGCGTCAAGTGCGAGCCGACCCCGGACGGCATCATCATCGACGGCGGCCAGATCGGTGGCGGCGAAGTGCATGGTCATGGCGACCACCGTATCGCGATGGCCTTCAGTGTTGCCTCGTTGCGCGCGACTGCACCGATCCGCATTCACGATTGCGCCAACGTCGCGACCTCGTTCCCCAACTTCCTCGCGCTGTGCGGGCAGGTCGGTATTCGTGTGGCACAAGAGGCTCAGTCGTGAAAAACATTGCACCGGTCATCACCATCGACGGGCCAAGCGGCTCTGGCAAAGGCACGGTTGCCGGGATTCTGGCCAAACGTCTGGGCTGGAATCTGCTGGATTCCGGTGCGCTTTATCGCCTGCTGGCGTTCGCGGCGCACAACCATGGTGTCGACCTGACCAATGAAGAACTGCTGAAGAAGCTTGCCGCTCATCTGGATGTTCAGTTCATTGCGGCGACCGAAGGTCAGTTGCAGCGGATCATTCTGGAAGGCGACGAAGTCAGCGATGTCATCCGCACCGAGAGCGTTGGCTCCGGCGCTTCGCAAGTGGCTGCGCTGCCTGCCGTGCGCGAGGCACTGCTGCAGCGCCAGCGTGCGTTTCAGGAAGCGCCGGGCCTGGTCGCCGATGGCCGTGACATGGGTACGGTGGTTTTTCCGGATGCACCGCTGAAGATTTTCCTCACCGCCAGTGCCGAGGAGCGGGCGCGCCGTCGATATTTGCAGTTGAAGGGCAAAGTCGAGGGTGTTAGTCTGTCGAGTCTGCTAGATGAGATCCGTGCACGCGATGAGCGTGACACCCAGCGCGCAGTAGCCCCGCTCAAGCCGGCGGCCGACGCGATTCAGCTGGATTCCACGGAGCTTTCCATCGATCAGGTGCTTGAACGCATCATGAGCGAGATCGCCATTCGCGATATCGCCGGGTGACCAAGAGGGTCGCAGGGGACCAGTCATAGTCCTGCGGTGCTTCTTTTAAATGAAACTAACCCACACCGTCTGGGGTGTGGAGATGGGCGTTTACTTCGCCCTCATCTACAGGAATTAAAATGAGCGAAAGCTTTGCGGAACTCTTTGAAGAAAGCCTGAAAACCCTGAACCTTCAGGCAGGCTCCATCATCACCGGTGTTATCGTTGATATCGATTACCAGGCTCGCTGGGTAACCGTTCACGCTGGTCTGAAGTCTGAAGCACTCATCCCGCTTGAGCAGTTCTACAACGATGCTGGCGAACTGAACATCAACGTTGGTGATGAAGTTCACGTTGCTCTGGATTCGGTTGAAGACGGCTTTGGCGAAACCAAGCTGTCCCGTGAAAAAGCCAAGCGCGCTGAATGCTGGATCGTTCTGGAAGCAGCCTTCGCAGCCGAGGAAGTGGTCAAGGGCGTTATCAACGGTAAGGTTAAAGGCGGCTTCACTGTCGACGTTAACGGCATCCGTGCGTTCCTGCCAGGTTCCCTGGTTGACGTCCGTCCAGTGCGCGACACCACGCATCTGGAAGGCAAAGAGCTGGAATTCAAGGTCATCAAGCTGGACCAGAAGCGCAACAACGTTGTCGTTTCCCGTCGCAGCGTCCTCGAAGCCGAGAACTCCGCCGAGCGTGAAGCTCTGCTGGAATCCCTGCAGGAAGGCCAGCAAGTCAAAGGTATCGTCAAAAACCTCACCGATTACGGCGCATTCGTCGATCTGGGTGGCGTGGACGGCCTGCTGCACATCACCGACATGGCCTGGAAGCGCATCAAGCATCCTTCCGAGATCGTTAACGTTGGTGACGAAATCGACGTCAAGGTTCTGAAATACGATCGCGAACGCAACCGTGTTTCCCTGGGCCTGAAGCAACTGGGCGAAGATCCATGGGTTGCTATCAAAGCCCGTTACCCAGAAGGCACTCGCGTAACCGCTCGCGTTACCAACCTGACCGACTACGGCTGCTTCGCTGAGCTGGAAGAAGGCGTTGAAGGTCTGGTACACGTTTCGGAAATGGACTGGACCAACAAGAACATCCACCCTTCGAAAGTCGTACAAGTCGGCGACGAAGTGGAAGTCATGGTTCTGGACATCGACGAAGAGCGTCGTCGTATCTCCCTGGGCATCAAGCAGTGCAAGTCGAACCCATGGGAAGACTTCTCTGGCCAGTTCAACAAGGGCGACAAGATCTCCGGCACCATCAAGTCGATCACCGATTTCGGTATCTTCATTGGTCTGGACGGCGGCATCGACGGTCTGGTTCACCTGTCCGACATCTCCTGGAACGAAGTGGGCGAAGAAGCCGTACGTCGTTTCAAGAAGGGCGACGAGCTGGACACGGTCATCCTGTCGGTTGACCCAGAGCGCGAGCGCATCTCCCTGGGCATCAAGCAACTGGAAAGCGATCCGTTCTCCGAGTACGTCTCGGTTAACGACAAGGGCGCTATCGTGACCGGTACCGTGAAAGAAGTTGACGCCAAAGGCGCCATCATCGTTCTGGCCGACGACATCGAAGCTACCCTGAAAGCCTCCGAAATCAGCCGTGACCGCGTTGAAGACGCGCGCAACGTTCTGAAAGAAGGCCAGGAAGTTGAAGCCAAGATCATCAGCGTTGATCGCAAGAGCCGCGTAATTCAGCTCTCGATCAAGTCGAAAGATGATGCTGAAGAGAAAGAAGCTATCCAGAGCCTGAAAGCAGCTCCGGAAGGCGAAGCAGCTGACACCACCATGGCGGCACTGCTGCGTCAAGCAATGGCCAAACAGAACTAAGTTCTGCTTGATCATGAAAAAGGGCGACTTCGGTCGCCCTTTTTTGTGCCTGTGATTTGGCAATACGGCTTGGCCGTGAAACCAATCGCTTCGCTTGCGGGTCTGTTTCTTTAATCGGATCAATCGCCTATTCGCGACTAAGCTTCGTCTAAGCGTGTAAGCGTCGGGCTTGACCTGGCATAAGGAAGTGGATGAACAAGTTGATTGTCGTTGCAGCGATATTGGCATTGGCGGGTTGCACGACCAGTGCAAAGACCCATGCCGTGCGTGGTGTAAGCGGTATCGAGGTCGACTGCTCCGGGCTGGGTTCTGGCTGGGAGAAGTGCCACAAGCGCGCTGCGAAGGAGTGCAAGGGGGCGGGCTACAAGGTCGTCACGCGGTCAGACGATGCCAAGGATGAAGATGAATATCCGTTTGGGTTCAACCCGGCAGGTTACCTGACCAGGACCATGTTGGTGATCTGTCGTTAAGTGCGTGACTGCCGCCCGGCATCGATTTGATGCCCTGAAAATGGGCGTTTTGACGCTGGCAAAGATAAGTCAATCCCTGGGCTGTTCAAAATCTTCCGGGCATGCTAAAACCTTTCAAGCGCTGATCTAGCTGCTTGAAAAAGAAGGGAAAAATATGACGAAGTCGGAGTTGATCGAACGAATTGTCACCCATCAAGGGCTACTCTCATCCAAGGATGTGGAGTTGGCCATCAAGACCATGCTTGAACAAATGTCTCAGTGCCTCGCCACCGGTGATCGCATCGAGATCCGTGGATTTGGCAGCTTCTCCCTGCACTACCGCGCGCCACGTGTCGGCCGCAATCCCAAGACCGGCCAGTCGGTCAGTCTGGACGGTAAATTCGTTCCGCATTTCAAGCCGGGCAAGGAATTGCGCGACCGGGTGAACGAAGAAGAGGAGGAGGGCGCGTGATCTTCGCTATTCAAATCCAGGGAGACCTGAATGCGTAACTTGAAACGCATACTGCTTGGCGTATTTCTTCTACTAATGGTTCTGGTTGTCCTGGCGTTCGTGCTGGAGAACCAGCAATCGGTCGCGCTTTTGTTTCTGGGTTTTTCCGGGCCGCAGTTGCCAGTGTCACTGGTCGTGGTGTTGGCGTTGCTTATCGGCATGTTGATTGGGCCGCTGCTAGGCTGGTTTCTGGGACGCTCGTCCAGAGCGGCGCGCAAGCGACTGGTCTGAAAACGACAGGTGCAGGGCATCTGTCGAAATTGCGCATCAGCCTGTCTTTATCCAATAGTAAAACGATCATTAAGCTGTAAAATGCAGCCCTTGTTCGATTGTGCCTTGGTGCATGTCGATTCAGACTGACTCTGACGGATGCCAACAGCGAGTGGCGTCTGCATTCATGGATTAGACGGCGCTCAACGGCAGCGCTGTCCGCAGCTCAAGGGTATCGTTTCGCGTGAAAATTCTAGTTACCGGCGGCGCCGGCTTTATTGGCTCGGCAGTGATCCGTCACATCATCTCTAACACTTCCGATGCTGTCGTTAACGTCGATAAGCTAACGTACGCTGGCAATCTGGAGTCCCTGGCAGAGGTCAGCCAGAATTCGCGTTACGCTTTCGAGCGCGTCGATATCTGTGATCGTGATCAGATTGACCGTGTCCTGCGTGAACACCAACCGGATGCAATCATGCACCTGGCCGCAGAATCTCACGTAGATCGCTCTATCTCAGGCCCGTCCGAGTTCATCCAGACCAACATCATTGGCACTTACACACTGCTCGAAGCTGCTCGCCATTACTGGGCTGCGCTGGACGACGCGCGTAAAGCCAATTTCCGCTTTCACCACATTTCGACTGACGAAGTTTACGGAGACCTCGAAGGTCCGGAAGACCTCTTCACCGAAACCACGCCGTATCAGCCAAGCTCGCCATATTCAGCCAGCAAAGCCAGTTCCGACCACTTGGTTCGTGCCTGGGCGCGCACTTATGGCCTGCCGACGCTGGTTACCAACTGCTCGAACAACTATGGCCCGTGCCATTTCCCGGAAAAATTGATCCCGCTGATCATTCTTAATGCGCTGGAAGGCAAACCGCTGCCGGTGTATGGCAAAGGTAACCAGGTTCGTGACTGGTTGTATGTCGAAGATCACGCTCGTGCGCTGTACAAAGTGGTCACCGAAGGCGTCATTGGTGAGACTTACAACATTGGCGGCCACAACGAGAAGCAGAACATCGAAGTGGTACACACACTGTGTGCGTTGCTCGATGAGTTGCGTCCAGATTCCGCGCACCGTCCGCATGCCAGCTTGATTACTTATGTTCAGGATCGTCCAGGTCATGATGTGCGTTATGCAATCGACGCGAGCAAGATCCAGCGTGAGCTGGGGTGGACGCCGGAAGAAACCTTCGAGACGGGCATTCGCAAGACTGTTGAGTGGTATCTGAATAACACTGAATGGGTTGCCCACGTCAAGAGCGGCGCGTATCAGCAGTGGATTGATCAGAACTACGCGGATCGCTCGAACTAAGCATGAAAATCCTTCTGTTAGGTAAGGATGGTCAGGTGGGCTGGGAGCTACAACGCTCCCTAAGGCTTCTTGGCGAATTGATTGCACTGGGTCGCCACGGTGCTGATGGACTGTGTGGGGATTTGACCGATCTCGGCGCTTTGCGCGATACGATTCGCAAGCTCAAGCCTGATGTGATCGTCAATGCAGCCGCCTACAATTCCGTCGATCACGCCGAAACAGAATTCGAATTGGCTCACCTCGTGAATGCGCAAGCAGTTCAGGTGCTTGCCGAAGAAGCACGATTGTCCGGTGCATGGCTCATTCATTATTCGACTGACTATGTCTTTGATGGTCACGGGACCACACCTTGGCGAGAAGAAGACGCAGTCCAGCCTCTGAATCGTTATGGCCAGAGCAAGCTGGCGGGAGAGCAGGCAGTGCAGGCCTCTGGCTGTAAATATCTGCTCTTCCGAACCAGTTGGGTGTATGGCAGTCGGGGAAATAATTTTGCCAAGACCATGCTTCGTCTAGCCAAAGAGCGACAGAAGCTTAGCGTGATCGTCGATCAGATCGGCGCCCCTACCGGTGCGGATCTGATAGCGGATGTAACTGCCTTGGCGTTGGAGCAAGCGCTCCGTCGCCCGGAGCTGTCAGGCCTGTACCATTTGGCAGCTGGCGGTGAGGTTTCCTGGTACGGCTACGCACGTCAGGTGGTGGACTCTGCCGGGGCCTATGGTGAGCCGCTTTCTGTACAGGAAGTAGAGCCTATCGAAGCGGCGGCCTATCCAACGGCGGCACGTCGGCCATTGAATTCGCGCCTGAATACTCAGAAGTTGCGCGATAATTTTTCTCTACACTTGCCGGATTGGCAAAGTGGTGTAATTCGAATGCTTAGGGAAGTTCTGAACAAATGACCACTCTAAATCGTAAAGGCATCATCCTCGCAGGCGGCTCCGGTACTCGTCTTCATCCGCTGACCTTGGGCGTGTCTAAACAGATGCTGCCGATTTATGACAAGCCGATGATTTTTTACCCGCTGTCGGTTCTCATGCTTGCCGGTATGCGCGAAATACTGATTATTTCCACGCCGGAAGATCTGCCTTGCTTCAAAAAATTGTTGGGTGATGGCAGCGTCTACGGCATACAGCTGACCTATGCCGAGCAGCCAAGCCCGGATGGTCTGGCGCAAGCGTTCATCATTGGTGAAGAGTTCATTGGCAAAGACCCTTGCTGTCTGATCCTGGGCGACAATATCTTCTACGGGCAGCACTTCTCGGACAATCTGCGTTCTGCCAGTTCGCAGCAGCACGGCGCTACGGTATTCGGCTACCACGTATCAGATCCGGAACGTTTTGGCGTTGTCGAGTTCGACTCTACGGGTCGTGCGCTGAGCATTGAAGAGAAACCGCTGAAACCAAAGTCCAACTACGCGGTAACCGGTCTGTATTTCTACGACAATCAGGTTGTGGAAATCGCCAAGAACATCAAACCGTCGGAGCGCGGCGAGTTGGAAATCACCGATGTGAACAGCGCTTATCTCGATCAGAAGTCGCTTAACGTCGAGATGTTGGGCCGTGGCTTCGCCTGGCTGGATACTGGCACGCATGACTCATTGCTGGAAGCCAGTCACTTCGTCCACACCATCGAGCAGCGCCAAGGTTTGAAAGTGGCGTGCCTGGAAGAAATTGCATTTACAAATGGCTGGATCACCGCCGAACAACTGGCTTCTCAGGCGCAGGCCCTGAAGAAGACCGGTTACGGTCAATATCTGCAGAAGTTGCTGGATGCACCTTCCCGCTGAGCTGAATGTCCAGGGTTTCCCATTTGGTGCGTTCAACCGCCGCAAGCAGGAGTGGCATGCCAGTAGAACCTCCCAAGATCGCAGTATTGCTGGCTGCCTATAATGGTATGCAATGGATCGAGGAGCAGATTGCCTCGATCCTTGAGCAGCTGTCCGTCGATATCACTATTTATATCAGTGTGGACCCGTCCGATGACGGGACCGAAGCCTGGTGCGAGGCGTTTGCAGCTGCCGACAGTCGCGTGATTCTTTTGCCTCCGGCTGGACGGTTTGGGGGGGCAGCTCGAAATTTTTTCCGTCTGATTCGTGACGTGGATACGCAAGGCTACGATGCTGTGGCGTTTGCCGATCAGGATGATATCTGGCACCCCGACAAGCTTTTGCGCGCGACTCAGGAGCTGGCCTTGCAGGGCGTAGACGCCTATTCGAGTAATGTCACGGCGTTTTGGCCGAATGGAAAAAAGATCCTGCTGGACAAAAGTCAGCCGCAGGTCGCTTGGGATTTTTTGTTCGAGGCAGCGGGTCCCGGTTGCACCTACGTGCTAAGCGGTACGCTGGCGATGTCGCTGAGGCAGGAAGTCAGTCGTGTTTGGGAGCCATTGCAGCAAGTCAGTCTGCACGACTGGTATTGTTATGCCTTTGCTCGTAGTCGCGGATTCAAATGGTTCATTGATCGGCGCTCCAGCATGCTGTACCGGCAGCACGGAAATAATCAGATGGGTGCGAATACTGGCTTGTCGTCGTTGTGTCAGCGCTACAGCACCATTCACAAGGGCTGGTGGTTCAAGCAAGTAAGAACCATCGCTTTGCTTGTTGGGGTGGATGAAGCGCCGTTCGTCAAGCGCTGGTTGAAATTGAGACGGCGCGATCTGCTATTGCTTTCGATACAGGGAAAGCAGTGTCGCCGCCGCCCGCGTGACAAATTTCTTTTCTTTTTCGTGTGCTGCCTGACGGCGGTCGCCGGGAAGAAACGATGACCAGCCGTCGAATGGACATATTGGTGGTTCCGGCCTGCTCGAAGCCTGACCATCGGCCATGAAATCTCTTTATAATCACTCGCTTCGTAAAGGAAGCGAATGGAGCCGGTAAAAGCGTGAGGCGTTTCAGGAAGTGGTGGGGCCTCCCGACCAGCGTTTAATTGCAGTGGAGCATACAGTGTCAAGCCCCTTGTCAGCGCATTCCACGAACTCCGGCCTGGATTTCGACTCCGTCGATGCGCTGGAGAAGAGCGAGTCTGTCGCGATATTGATGTGCTCTTTCAATGGTGAGCGATTTCTATCCGAACAATTAGCCTCGATTGAGCAGCAAGACCATGTACGGTGGCGGCTGTACGTATCGGATGACGGTTCGACGGACTCGACGCTAAGTATTCTTGACGCCTTTCAAGCGCGGCTGGGTAGCGAAAAGGTAACGGTGTTTTCCGGCCCTCGGACCGGTTTCGCCAGCAACTTCATGTCGGTGACCTGTAAAAAAGAAATTAATGCTGATTTCTTTGCGTGGTCGGATCAGGACGATGTATGGGCTTGTGACAAGTTGACAGCGGCATTGACGTGGTTACGTCAAGTGCCCGCCGACGTTCCCGCGCTGTATGCCGCACGAACAACCTTGGTCAACGAGGATGGAGTGACCATCGGGGTTACGCCGCGATACTCTCGCGCTTTTGGATTCTCCAATGCTTTGGTGCAGAACATCGCGGCTGGCAATACGATGGTTTTTAATCGTGCGGCGTGTGAAATCTTGCGCTCTACTGCTCATCTCAACATCGTAGCTCACGACTGGTGGGCCTATCTGCTCGTGACTGGAGCTGGCGGGGTATTCCATTTCGACGAAGCCCCGCACCTTTTTTATCGCCAGCATGAGGCGAACTCGATCGGTGCCAGTAGGGGGTTCGGGTCAACAGTCATACGCATCCGGAAATTATTTCAGGGTCGGCTGAGGCGCTGGATAGATCAGAACATCGAAAATCTGGAGAGCGTAGAGTTTCTTCTAGCACCGCAAAATCGAGAAGTGTTGCAGCGATTCAAGATTGCCCGGAAGCGAAATCTGCCTGGTCGTCTATTTGGGATCTGGCGTTCGGGTATCTACCGCCAGACTCTAATGGGCAACTTGGGGTTGCTGATCGCTGTTATTTCAAGAGGGGTTTGAACAATGATGTATCGAGAGAATACGGTTATGGGTATTAATGAGGTTTCTGGCTGATGCAGATTTTTTCCGCTTCGCCCAGTGTCATGTTTACCAGCGTCTGGCGTAATCGGGCGTTGATCACTGCATTGATCAAACGGGAGGTCATCGGTCGTTATCGGGGCTCCTTCATGGGTATCCTCTGGTCGTTTTTCAATCCGATCGTGATGCTCTCCATCTACACGTTTGTATTCAGTTTCATCTTCAATTCCCGCTGGACGGGCGCCGGCGATTCAAAGTCGGAGTTCGCATTGGTTCTGTTCGCCGGATTAATGGTCTTTAACCTGTTTTCGGAATGTGTAACTCGCGCCCCCAACCTGATTATTTCAAATGCTAATTACGTTAAAAAAGTTGTCTTCCCTCTGGAGATACTGCCTTGCGTAATCGTTGGCGCCTCCTTGTTCCACGCTCTGGTCAGCTTGATCGTATGGAGCGTGGCGTACAGCGTGGTATTTGGCATGCCGCCGATAACGATGCTCTATCTTCCCGTGGTCATTGCACCCTTGCTACTGATCATTCTCGGTTTGTCCTGGGGCTTGGCTTCGCTGGGCGTCTTTATGCGTGACGTCGCACATTTCATCGGTCTGGTCACGAGCGGCTTAATGTTTCTGGCGCCTATTTTTTATCCTGCCACGGCTGTGCCCGAGGAGTACAGGCACTTGTTGCAACTTAACCCGCTGACCGCCGCTGTTGAAAACGTTAGAAGTGTCCTGTTTTTTGGGCAACAACCGGATTGGCAAACGCTCGGAATTTATTCCTGCGTTGGAATAACAGTCGCATGCCTGGGTTTTGCATTTTTCCAGAAGACCAGAAAGGGGTTTGCTGATGTCCTCTGAAATTGCGATTCAACTGCAAGATGTTAGCAAGTGCTATCACATCTACGATAAGCCACGAGATCGATTGGCGCAGATGCTTGCCGGCCAGCGCAAGCAGTACTACCACGAGTTCTGGGCTCTGCGGAACGTTTCGTTCGACATTAAACGAGGCGAAACTGTCGGGATTGTCGGGCGTAACGGCAGTGGTAAGTCCACGCTGCTTCAGGTTATTTGCGGCACGCTGAACCAGAGTGCCGGCAACGTGCAAACGGTGGGGCGTATCGGGGCTCTGCTGGAATTGGGGTCGGGATTCAACCCCGAGTTCACCGGGCACGAAAACGTTTATATGAACGCTGCGATTTTGGGCCTCAGCCGCGCAGAAGTTGATGAGCGTTATGACGACATCGCGGCTTTTGCTGATATTGGCGAATTCATTCATCAGCCAGTCAAGACCTATTCGAGCGGCATGATCGTTCGCCTGGCCTTTGCGGTTCAGGCAATGGTGGACCCCGATATCCTTATCGTCGACGAAGCGTTGGCTGTAGGCGATGAGCGCTTCCAGCGAAAGTGCTTCGCTCGGCTTGACGAGTTGAAGGCAAAAGGCACCTCAATCCTGTTTGTGTCTCACTCAGGGCCTCAGGTTGTAGAGCTCTGCGACCGGGCGATCCTGATGGAGCGCGGCGAGCGAATCTGTACGGGGTCGCCGATGAGTGTGGTCCGGGCGTATCAAAAACTGATCTATGCCCCTGCGGATGAACAACCGAGGTTGATTGAGGAGTTTCGCCAGATTGGCAGCGAGAAAGTTGCGATCGAGGCTGGCGAAGCAATAAAAACCGATGGTGTCGAAGATAAAGCCCCTGAGGACCAGTATTTCGATCCGGGTATGGTTCCCGAGTCCACAACAATCTATCCGGAGCAAGGTGCTCGGATCGACACTTTCGAGATTTTCGACAAGCAAGGTCGGCGCTGCAATGTTCTGAAGGCCGGTGCGGACTACGATATCGTCATGACCGGCGAATTGAAAGAATCGGTGTCACGCGTGTTTTTTGCAACTCACGTACGCACGGTTTCTGGTGTGGTAGTGACCGGTCAACGCTTTCCTGACGAAGGCAAATATTTTGACTTCGACAGTGCGGACCGAGCGTTCAAAGTCACCTTCAGTTTCAAGATGGTCATGTTGCCGGGCGTATACTTCGTCGGCGGAGGCGTGTGGTCGGAGCATGAACCGACTTTGTGCCACAGAATTCTCGATGCGCTCATGTTCCGTCTCGTTTCGGATCGCGGCGCAAGATCTTTCGGTTATATGGATGCCTCAAATAATGAACCAGCAATTGAATTACTCTGACTGTATTCCTGCGGATCAACTCAGGGAGATTCACACCTTTCATAAACTCACCGATGGCATGATCAGTCTTGAGGAGGGTCTGGTTCTGTATGTATTGGCAGGCCAGGTCCAGTCCGGATGCATTGTGGAGGTGGGGTCATACCGTGGTCGATCTACGGTATTTCTTGGTCGAGGTTCTTTGGCGGGTCACAACGCACCGGTCTTTGCGGTCGATCCGCACAAGCCTTTCATTGGCGTGCTGGGTGGCGTCTTTGGTCCCAAGGACCGCACCGAGTTCTACAAAACCATGTTGATCACCGAATGCAGCGAGATTGTCTCGTTGATCAATATGAGCAGCGAAATGATCGTACCAAAGTGGAACGAGCCGGTTGGCCTGTTGTGGATTGATGGCGATCACAGCTATGAAGGAGTGAAGCGGGATTTCGAATGCTGGCTACCGCACGTTGCTGAAGGTGCATGTATCGCTTTTGACGATGCATCGGATCCAAACCTGGGGCCGCGTATTCTGATCGATGAGCTGCTCGCGACGCAGATGTACGAAGAGTGCATCAACGTGGGCAAGGTTTCCGTTCTTAAGAAAAAACAATAAGCCTGAGAGGACGGTAATGACGAGTAACGATGACCAGAGTCTGCTGGATTTTCTTACATGGAACAGCTGTGTTTCACACGAACGGCAATTATTCTACGTAGCCACCCCGAAAGTGGCGTGCACCTCTCTGAAGTGGTGGTTCGCTGAGCTGGAAGGTGTCGCGGAGGCTGTTCGTAACCTCAAAACCAGTTCCGAAACTGATCCTGAGCTGGTCATCCATGACTCTCTGCGCGTTGCTGCACCGCATCTGTGCGTGCATTCACCGGAACAACTGGAAGAAATCAAGAAGGGTGGTTTCCTCATCTTTGCTCTGGTAAGAAATCCGTACAAACGGCTTTTTTCCGCTTGGCAGTCGAAGATACTACTGCGTGAGCCTTATCAGATCGAACCCTATTTAGGGCAGGCATTTGTTGAGTACCCGATTGAAACAAAGAGCGATGTGGCAGGGGCGTTCGAGTGCTTTCTTGAGTACCTGAATACTAATGAAAAAGACGATTTCAAAGATTGGCATTGGGCGCCACAGTATGATCTGCTTAAGCCCCAACTTTTTCCTTACACTTTTGTCTCGAAGATTGAAGATACAACTGAGCTAAATGAGGCGTTGCGCAC
This sequence comes from Pseudomonas hamedanensis, assembly GCF_014268595.2. Lineage (NCBI taxonomy): Bacteria > Pseudomonadati > Pseudomonadota > Gammaproteobacteria > Pseudomonadales > Pseudomonadaceae > Pseudomonas > Pseudomonas hamedanensis. The sequence continues at coordinate 4,802,009 of NZ_CP077091.1, read as the reverse complement.
TCATTTAGGTGACGCGTATGTCAATCCCTTCACAACTTCAAAAGCCAACGAAAGCCTGATTCCATATCTGCCTGAATTTATCAGCCCAAGGTCAAGGGAACTGATTGAGCTGCTTTATGCGAAAGATTTTGAAGCCTATGGCTACTCGTTGGAACTGCCCCCAGCCAAAGTAAATTTCTCGGATGAGCATCTGGATCTGGCGCTGAAGGGTATTCAGCTTTTACGTGGCCGTCATTTGCGCATCACTGAAATCCGCCAGCATTGCAACGCCGAGTTTTCTGCTTTGTTGGTGGACAAGAATTGGCTGGCAGAGCAGCGTGAAGTCTGGATGGCTCTTTGCAAGGAGAAGGAAGCGGAACTTGTCGATCTTCAAGGTTACTGCGCAACTGAGGCACAAGCTTTCGAAGCGACTCGTGCAGAACTGGAACGGTTGAAGGTTGAACTGGCACAATCCAATGCTGCTCTTGCACATTCAAACTCCGAACTCCAACGATCGAATGCTGAACTGGCCACATGTAGCGAGGATGGGGTGCAGCTTGAGGCCAGGCTTGCAAACTCCGTGCTGGAGGCGGAAGGGTTAAGGTCCGAACTGGTGCAAGCAAGTTCCGAGCTGGTCCAATTGAAATCAAGCCTGGCTCAGACAAATTCCGTGATGGCACAAGCAAATTCGGAGCTGGCGCAGTTGAAGGCGGAGCTGGCTCGTTCAGCTACCGAGCTGGCACAGTCCGGCAGTGAACTGGTGCGGTCCAATACTGAGCTGGCAAAGTCCAATTCGGAGCTTTCACGTTCGAATAACGATCTCGCGCAAACCAATCAGCAGCTGGAATGGTCAAGAGCCGAGCTGGAAAAGCTCAAAGTGAACGTGGCTTCATTGATTTCCGAGCGTGAGGCGTTTGCCCTTAAGCATAAGCGATATCTTTCTGTGCATCATTTTGTCGAGACTGGTTTAGTCAGCCGGTTGCGTAAAGCCGGGCAGCTCGTTAAAGGGCGCAAAGGAGAATAAAAGTGGCAAAGGTTTCGGTTGTATTAACGTCTTATAATCACGAAAAATACATCGGTCAGGCGATCGACTCTGTTCTCAATCAAACTTTCACCGATTGGGAATTGATCATTGTTGACGATGTGTCGCCGGATAATTCCTGGAGCGTTATCGAAAGTTATAATGATCCTCGCATCATTAAAATTCAGAATGATAGAACGCGTCGATATATCTATAACATCAACCGCGCTATCGAGTTGGAAAGCAGCGGTCAATATATTGCCATTCATCATTCTGACGACGATTGGGCGCCTGACAAGCTGGAAAAGCAAGTGGCAGTTCTCGAGGCGAACTCCAACGTGGGCGCGGTGTTTTCCCATGTGCAGTGTATTGATGAAAATAACCGCCCGCTTGTCGTTGAATGGTTTAACCAGCCGAACAAACCAAGGACGGATTGGTTACGTTCGTTATTCTTTAATGAAAATCAACTGTGCCATCCAAGTGCCTTGGTCAGACGATCTGTCTACGAACAGGCTGGCTTGTACAGAAGTGCGCACGCGCAAACCGACGACGCGGAGATGTGGACGCGATTGTTGATGATCGCTGATATCCATGTTGTCCAGGAACGGCTCACCTTGCACCGAATTTTTTCGGACCAATCCAACGAAAGCGGTGATCGGCCGGACAGGCGGGCGCGGATGTGGCTGGAGTGGTATTTACAGAAAAAACATTATATTGGCATGCCACTGGCTGACATTCTCGAGGCGTTCCCCGAGAGTAAAAGGTGGGTAACTCCAAAAGGCGCGAATAGCGGATATCTGCTGGCGATGTTCGCGATTCAGATCGGCGGTTGCCCGGGCACTCGGCTTTTTGGTGTAGAGCTGCTGTATCAACTGATGAACAATGCCGAAGACCGGGCTGATATCGAAGCGATCCATGGCTTCACTTATCTCGATTTCATTGCGCTCACGGGGCAGGAGGATTTCTTTAACCCGGCCGCCGTCCTACCGGTAACGCCTAAGCCGATTGTCAGCAATCCGTTGCGGCGTTTTGCTGGCAAGGTAGTACGCAAGCTCCGCGCGTTGTAATTGGACGCTCTGCCTCCCAGTCAGCCGAGCCTTGGCATGGCGGCTTGGCTTCGAAAAGCGAAGAAGCCCCGGCTACTGTCGTATATGAAGTGATCTGCAATTATGGGGCTGCGTGTGAAGGTTGATCTGAAAATTGTGAGCGGCGTGGTTTTTTTTACCTTGATTGCGGTCGGCGTTCTGGCTCTGGTTCGCTGGTCGGAAGTCGGCCAGAAGGCTGAGATGTCCGCGCCAATGATAGTGCAGCTCGCTCCTCCCAAAGGGCTCGATGTGACGGTAACGGCATCTGAAGTCACGCTGGGCGTAAAAGCGTGCAACATCGACAAGTTGGGGGATGAGTTTTTTTTGCACCTTTATCCGACGGATGCTACGAGCGCCGGCCCTGAAGGGTTTGTAAACCAACAGTTCAACCTGAAGACGCTGACACCGATTGAAAGCAGTGATCAGGCAGGTGTGGCTTCCTGTCATTACCGCGTAAAAATTTCCTCGAGCGACGTCAAGCGCGTCGCAGTCGGGCAGTTCAGGGCACCGGAAGGACGCTGTTGTGAAATTCTGTGGACTAAAGAAGTGAAACTGGATGAATAACCTTCAGGGGGCTGGTTTTGCTTCCGAGGCTCATCGGTCATTTGGTCTGGATGTCTGTCGGACCATCGCCTGCCTGCTCGTTGTGTTCGGGCATATGCTGGGGCATTCGACACCTCATCCGCTATTGGCCGGCTTTGCGTTTCTGGCAACCTTCGGCGTGGATTTGTTCTTTTGTCTGAGTGGCTTTCTGATTGGCAGAATCCTGCTGAAAGAGGCGGCGAATTGGCGTGAGCAGAAAATTGCCGGACTTACAGGGTTCTGGTACCGGCGCTGGATGAGAACACTGCCGCTCTACCTGTTTTTCTTCTTTGTTTCGCTGCGATTTGACTGGGCGGGGGCAACTACGTTTGCCGAGCAATTTCATTACTTGGTATTTGCGCAGAATTTCGCTTGGAACATGACGGATTTTTATCGTTTGTCCTGGAGCTTGGCGGTTGAAGAGTGGTTTTACTATTGCTTTCCGCTCGTTATGTTGTTGATGATCGGCTTTGGAGCGAACGTCAGGCGCGCAGCAATGATCGTTATCGCGCTCTTTATGGTCGTGCCTTTTTTAGCCCGATTCGAGCTGCCTATTGAGTCGCTGCGATATGATGATGCGAGATACGTTGTGCTGTATCGATTGGACGCCATCGGTTTCGGCGTGTTGATCGCCTATCTATATACGTGGCACCGCCCGGTTTTCGAACGCCTTGCGCGGTTTTGGTATGTACCCTTTGCATTTGCTGGTGCGCTGATTTTGATGACTCGGCAAGGGCTTCCCTGGACGGCGAACAGCAAGCTTGAACAATCATTGTTTTTCACTTGTTCGGCGATTTTTTTCGCAGCATTGATTCCCGCTTTTTTCAGTTTGAGAGCATCGCGTTCTAATGTGATTAACCATTTTGTGAAATACACCAGCCTGATTTCCTATTCGATTTATCTGGGGCATATCTTCGCTTTTATATTGGTGATAAGCGTTCTTAATCGATACGGTCTGTATGAGCGTGTTTACCTTAATCCATGGTTGGTTTATCCGGTTTTCATTGCTTGTGTTTATGCGCTCGCTCATCTGACGTATACCTGTGTCGAGAAACCATTCTTGGCACTTCGTGACGTTAATAGTGTGTCGAAGTTTAAATTATTGGTAGGCCTTTCGCGTTTCGGCTCAGGGAAGTAATTTTGTTATGTTGAACTCCGCGCACCGTGATTATTCTTCAGTCTCCGCTCTGGGCGAAATGACAAAACGTTATGAGCCAAGTCCTGAGCTTTCCGACGGGGGGCGGCAGGGCCACGTGCTTGTTGTCAGCTGTTCGAATGCGGCTCTGACAGACTTTTTCAGTCTATACCGCTCACTGCTCGGCCAGACATTCCAGGCCTGGAAGTGGTTGATATGCCTTGAGGAAAGTGAAAAGCAGCAAATGAGCGCTGCTTTTCTTCAAGCGATAACCGCCGATAAGCGCGTGCAGGTGATGGGGCGCAAAGAATGTGCTGTCACGGGTGATATCTGGAAAGAACCTGAATATATCGTACTGGCTGATGCGGCGACGGAGTTCGATCCGACCTTTATTGAAAAAGGAATCTGGTGTCTCGAATCGAATCCGGAATTTGCTTTTTGCAACTCCTTCGGCACGATCAAAAAAGAGGGGCTCGTAGAGGTACGACATAACTTAAGTGAGGGCAAGTATTATCTTGATAATCCACATGCCAAGGTTAGAGGCGTTATTGCTCGCACGCCTATACTTCTGCAGGCGTTTGAAGACATAGCGCTCTTGCCTGATGGGCGTGAGCCGACATCGTTGCTCGCCCGCCTGGCGGATGCGGGTCACTGGGGGTTTACCATTGCGGAGTCCCTGCAAAGTTGCGGCACTGTGTCGTTGCCACAAGGTAACGATGCTTTGCCCGAGATGCCGCTCAAGCCGGTTCCGAGCCCTCAGCGGCGTTATCCGTCGGCTTATGAAACACTGCCCGAGGGGGTCGCGTTCAGCAATCCCCTTAATTGCAATCCTCGCGGCAGGCGAGTCATGTTTCTCCTGCCGTGGATGGTGGAGGGCGGGGCTGACCGGGTGAATATCGACCTGATACAGGGTCTTGTCACCGGTGGGGCTGATGTGACGGTTTGCGCCACGCTTGAGGCAGACCATCGCTGGCAGGACCGTTTCGCGGAGCTGACTTCAGATATTTTTATACTGCCCAATTTTCTCTCGCTATCTGATTTCCCACGGTTTTTGTTATATCTCATAGACTCCAGACGCATTGATACCGTGTTGGTCGCCGGAAGTACCTTGGGTTACCAGCTTCTGCCGTATCTGCGCACAGCTGCACCAAACACAACGTTTGTCGATTTATGCCACACCGAGGAGATGCATTGGCTCAATGGTGGGCATCCACGATTTGGGGTGGGTTATCAGGACGCGCTGGACATGAATGTGGTCAGTACACGTCATTTGTCCGAGTGGATGGTTCAACGTAACGCGAACGCCAGCAAGATCCGGGTTATGTATACGGGAATCAAATCGCATCCTGTTTCGCTCACTAAAAACCAGCGGGCTGAAATGCAACGTGGTTTCGGTCTCGACGAACACGCGCTGACGATCATTTTTGCGGGTCGGATGTGCAATCAGAAGCGCCCGTTGAAACTGGCCGAGATACTCCATGCGCTGAAGCAGGCCGGCGTTCGCTTCAATGCGTTGATCATTGGTGAAGGGGAGTTGCGCCCGGCGTTCGAGAGCTTGATCAGCCAGTTCGATTTGGCTACAGAAGTCCATGTAGTGGGCGCGAAACCGCATGACGAGTGGCTTTCGTTGCTGGCGATTTCGGATGTGCTGTTGATGCCGTCGGAATATGAGGGGATCTCGGTCGCGCTTCTTGAGTCGATGGCGGCAGGCGTTGTTCCTGTTGTAGCGGACGTCGGTGGGCAGGATGAGTTGGTGGGAGAGGAAACCGGATATCTGATCCCTCACGGCGAAGATGAGGTCGGCCGATATGTCGATGTATTGCGTGCGCTCTCTCTTGACGCTGCGATGCGTGAGCGAAAGGCACAAGAGTGCCGGCAGCTGATCGAGGCGCATTATACCGCGGCGGCGACTAACCGTCAGTGGCTTGAGATACTGGATGAAGCTCAAGCCAACAGAGCGGCGTCAGCTAAGCCGTTTCTACCCTCTGGGCTAGCGCGAGAACTGGCAACGACAGCGTTAGAGAATCGGCGTCTGACTTCGTATCTGGACTATCTTTACGCCACACACTGCTTGACAAACGAAGCTCAAACCGTTGAACCAATCAAGGCTGGCATTCTTCAGTTAATATTTGCGCAACTTCGCCAATATCCCCTGATGAAATACTTATCTGAAAAACCGCTGCTTAAAAAAATCTTGCGAAAGTTGAAAGCGTTGGTTTCTTGACGCTTTGTATGTTTTGTGTTATTTTTTTAAAAATTTAATAGCTGTTTGTGTAAATTGTTTTTATGACTTAAAAGTAAGTCGAGAGTCTTTATGAAGATTACAGTATTTGGTGGCGGCGGTTTTATCGGGTCAACTATAGTTGACCGTTTGTTGTTGGATGGCCATTCGATTCGAGTCTTCGAGAGACCTCGGGTAGTTGAGTACCGTAAGTTTTTACCTCATGAATGTGTCGAATGGATGACAGGTGACCTGTCATCGATCAGCGATATAAATAAAGCTGTCGAAGGCGCTGATGCTGTTTTTCACCTGGTCTCCACCACGCTACCGAAAAGCTCGAACGAAGATCCGGTTTACGATGTGCAGAGCAATGTGGTCGCAAGTTTGCAGTTGCTCAATGCGATGGTGGCCCACAAGGTGGGGCGGATTGTATTTATTTCTTCCGGTGGCACGGTCTATGGTGCTCCTAAATACCTGCCCATCGATGAAAAACATCCCACTGACCCAGAAGTTTCCTATGGTATTACCAAGCTGACCATTGAGAAATATCTGCAGATGTACAACCATCTCTATGGCATCAAGCCCGTTGTTCTTCGAGTCGCCAACCCCTATGGCGAACGTCAGCGCGTGGAGACGGCGCAGGGAGCGGTCGGGGTGTTCATCCATAACGTATTGAAGGGACTGCCAATCGAAGTTTGGGGTGATGGTAGTGTTGAGCGCGACTTCCTTCATGTCAGTGATGTGGCAGAAGCATTTGCCAAAGCGTTGACATATTCGGGTAACGTCAGTGTGTTCAATATCAGCTCGGGAGTCGGCACCAGCCTGAACAGCTTGATGTCAATGATCGAAGAGGTCAGCGGTGAGCCGGTTGCCAGAAACTATAAGCCAGGACGACCTTTTGACGTGCCGGTCAGTGTCTTGAGCAACGATCTGGCACGGGATGAGTTGGGATGGGAGCCCAAGGTGTCAATGCAGGAAGGTATAGTCAGAACTTTTGAGTGGGCCAAGAACGAAAACCAGAAATGAAGGTGGTCTGGTGAGTTGCCGTCCGCGTGCTGAAAGCGCTGATTGCAAATGAAAATACTCCTCACAGTCCATCAGTTTTTTCCGGAGTTCTCTGCGGGTACTGAGGTGTTGACGCTGTCCGTTGCCCGTGAGCTGAAATCTCTTGGGCATGAGGTCAGAGTATTCACCGGCCACCCTGCTGAAGAGACGCTCGCTGATGACGAGCGTTTCGATCAATATCGTCACGACGCCATTCTGGTCGACCGATTTCGGCACTCATATGAACCGATGGGAGATCAGACCTCAAAAATCGAGATCGGTTACGACAACCATCTGGCTGCTGATTATTTCCGGCGCCTGCTGGAGGAGTACAAGCCGGACGTCGTTCATTTTTTTCATCTCAATCGTCTCGGTACCGGTTTGATCGAGAAAGCGGTCGAAGCCGGTGTTCCAGCGTTCTACACACCCACTGATTTCTGGAGCATTTGTCCTACCGGCCAGCTGCTGCGGTGCGGGGGGCGAACATGTGCAGGCCCAAGTAAAGATGCGGGAAACTGTGTCGTACACTTTGCCGCCAGCCGGCTTCCGGAGCGAATCGGACCGCTGCTGACAATGGTTCCGGATGTTATCAGCGATATGCTGGTGCGCAGTGTGCAGTCGCATTGGATTCCAGCCGGACCTCTTGTAGATGAGGTGCGTGCGCTGAACGCGCGGCTCCACAGGAATGTTTGGCGATTGAATCTTTTGCAGGGAGTCGTAGCACCAAACCCGGTGATCGAGCAGCTATTGACGCGCAATGGCGTGCGGCAGGACATTGTGGTCAGGTCTTCCTACGGCATCGATCTGGAGCAACCGGTAGTGATGCGGGATCGAGCTCCCAGGAATCGGTCGTTGGTGCTGGGGTTCATTGGCACTCTTGCGCCACACAAGGGCTGTCATGTGCTGTTAGAGTCTTTGCGCCATTTTTCCCCTCGCGATATAGAGCTGAAAATCTACGGTAAGGAAACTGACTTCCCTGACTACGCGGCGCGGTTACATCAATTGGCTGATGGAAGCGAGGCTGTAACTTTTTGCGGCACTTTTGCCAACAAAGAAATATTCAATGTACTGGGTGAGTTGGACGCGCTGGTTGTGCCATCTGTCTGGAACGAAAATACACCTTTGGTCGTCTATTCGGCCCAGGCCGCCGGCTGCCCTGTTGTGGCTTCCAATGTGCCGGGAATCGCTGATGCCGTTATCCATGAGGTGAACGGGCTATTATTTGAGCCGGGAAGCGCCGAAGCGCTTCAGGGGGCTCTGAAACGTTTGGTTTCAGAAGAAGGTTTATTGGCGAATTTATCGTCCAATTCCACTCCTCCAAAATCTGTTGCTGTTTATGTTGAAGAGTTATTGCAGATATGGAAATCGTCAATGTAGCAATGTCGGCTATTATTTTCGCATTGAGGTTTTCCTTGGCGCAGGCGGTCGCCGGGTCTATCCTTCACGTTTAATTCTTAGCGCGGTTTCAAGCACGGCAGATCACGGCTTCTGTCGGTGTTGAAAAACCGAATTTAAGCCAATTTGAATATAATTGCGGTGTGGTTTCGATGACGGAAAATCTTGTCGCTCATCAGATGGTCGTTGATCGGGAGCAGCGTAGCGCTCTCAAACAGCAGCGCCCAGTGGTCCTTTGGTTCACCGGACTTAGCGGTGCCGGGAAGTCGACGATAGCCAATGCGCTGGAGCAGGCCTTGCTTGAGCATCATCGTCACACGTATTTGCTGGACGGAGACAACATGCGCCTCGGTCTATGCAATGATCTTGGTTTCAATGATCATGATCGCACGGAAAACATCCGCCGAGTCGCCGAAGTTGCCAAGTTATTGGTTGATGCTGGCCTTATCGTGGTCAGTGCGTTTATCTCGCCGTTTCGCCTTGATCGAGCCTTGGCTCGCAAGGTTATTGGTGATGAATTCTTCGTTGAGGTCTACATCAGTACGCCTTTGCTCGAATGTGAGCGGCGGGACCCCAAGGGGCTGTATGGCAAGGCGCGTTCAGGAATGATTAAAAATTTCACTGGTATCGACTCCTCCTATGAAGCCCCAGTGAGTCCGGATATCACTATCAATACACTTGATGAAGATGTATCCACCTCTGTTGCCAAAATCATGGACTTCCTGGTGGGGCGGATAGAACCTTGAAGACCTTGGTAATCATAGGCGCAGGCTTCAGTGGCGCGGTAACGGCTGTTCAACTGTTGCAAGTCGCCACGGCCGGCACTCGTGTGGTGCTGCTCAATCGCTCCGGTGAGATGGCACGCGGGCTGGCTTACGGAACCAATAGTTCTCGGCATTTACTGAACGTACCCGCAGGTAATATGTCGGCGCTGGCTGATCAGCCAGATCATTTTTTGAAGTTTTGCGAAGCGCGGTTACCAGGCACTTCGGCGTCTTCTTTTGTTCCGCGCAAGCTCTACGGCGAATACCTGACGGAGCTCCTACGGGATGCGGAGCGTAGTTGTCGTCAAGGTGTCTGTTTTGAGCGGCTTACCACCGAAGCGCATAGCATTGAAGAACAAGGCGGCAAGGTATACGTCCGTATCGCTGATGGCCGGGAAATAATTGCCGATCATGTCATCCTTGCGTTCGGAAACTTTTCTCCATACAACCCGGCCGTTACTGCTATTGCACAGCAGGCGGGTCGTTACCTGGCGGATCCCTGGTCGCGAGAAATCGAGGTGCCGATTAACCCCGAGGCACCCGTCCTGTTGCTTGGCGCAGGTCTGACGGCATTGGATGTCGCGTTGACTCTGGATCAGAAGGGGCATAAAGGGCCGCTCTATATGCTTTCGAGACGAGGTGTGCAGCCGCTACCGCACCGCTCTTCACGGCATGTCGATACAGTCTCGGCAGATGTGGTTCAGACTTTGCTTTCTTCTCCCGCGACCGTGCTGAGTTATTTGCGTCAGATGCGCTCATTGGTTAAAACTGCTGCCACGGATGATATTGACTGGCGGGATATTGTTGCAGCTGTGCGCCCGATTACTGCGCAGTTATGGGAGCGCCTGAGTGAAGTGGAGCGACGACGCTTCCTGCGCCATCTGCAAGTGTACTGGGACGCCCACCGTCACCGAGTCGCGCCTGCTTCATACGCCGCTTTCTCGGCTTTGATAGAGCAAGGGCAGCTTAAACCGATGGCTGGAAGGATTGAGAATATTGAAGTGTTAACCGACGGTCTACGGGTTCATGTTCGCAAGCGGGGGCGAACAGCAGCAGAACCAGTGGACGTGTCGCATGTCATCAATTGCACTGGGCCGAATTCGAACCTTGCTCGGGTCGATGATCGTTTAATTGTTCATCTGCGCCACAAAGGTCTGATTCAACTGGATAGCCTGGGGTTGGGGATCTGCGTGGATGAGTCTCTTTCTGTCCTTGATCAGCATGGAGAGCGTGTCGATTGGCTGAGTTACGTCGGGCCGATGCTGAAGGCTAAATTCTGGGAAGCCACCGCTGTCCCGGAGCTCAGAAAATACGCACGGGGCCTCGCGTTGCGAGTCAATGCAACCGTGGGTTAGGGGTGTCGGCGGGGCACCTGCCGCTTCAGGCCTGGATGTCTCCATTCCAAATGCAGGGCTCCGTCGTTTCCATGACGGGCATGCGATGATACGAAGCATTTGGTGGTGTGCAGTTTATGCATTATCAAACATCATTACTTTCCAGCGGGCCTGATCAGTGAAAGTTGAAACGGTACTAGTAACCGGTGGCTCGGGTTTCCTGGGAAGTGGCTTGCTGAAGCATCTTGCCTCTTGCAAACGCTATTCTTTGATAGCCGCGTTGCGTAGAGAATTTCCAGAGCTTCCTGAGTCCATTCACCGTTTTATGTTTGCGGATTTGACTGCGCATGTAGATTGGCAAGTCGCCATGAGCCGCGTTGATGTGGTGGTGCATTCGGCTGCGCGGGTCCACGTCATGGACGAGTCTGCGGAGGATCCCCTGGCGGAGTTTCGGCGCGTAAACGTCGACGCTACATTGAATCTGGCGCGGCAGGCTGCGAAGGCAGGTGTCAAGCGATTCATCTACCTCAGTTCGATCAAGGTGAATGGTGAATTTACCGAGCCTGGTAGCGTATTTACTGCCGATGATTCGCCTGCGCCTGTCGACCCTTACGGTATATCCAAGCTCGAGGCAGAGCTTGCATTGAAAGAACTCGCCACAATCACCGGTATGGACGTTGTTATCATTCGTCCCGTATTGGTTTATGGGGCGGGAGTTAAAGCCAATTTCCTGACGATGATTCGCTGGCTACAGCGCGGAGTGCCCTTGCCTTTCGGCGCGATTAACAATAAGCGAAGTCTTGTCAGTATAGATAACCTGATTGATTTTATTATGACGTGTATCGAACATCCTGCGGCCGCCAACCAGACATTTCTGGTCAGCGACGGGCATGACGTTTCCACAACAGAGCTTTTACGAAGCCTGTCTGTGGCGCTGAATCAACCATCCGTCTTGCTGCCCGTTCCGGTGAGTCTAATTAGCGCCGGAGCGAAGCTTTTGGGTAAGGGCGCCATGGCCCAGCGCATCTTTTGTTCGCTTGTGGTGGACATCAGTAAAAACAAACACGTATTGGGCTGGGTTCCACCAGTAAATTTCCAACACGCCATTGAAAATACAGTCAAACCGTTTGTGGATGCTCGAACAAAATGAATTACTGGTGGCTTATCCCGTTCTTGGCTGTGTTTTCTTATGTTCTAACGGGGCTTCTGCGCCGCTACGCGTTATCGCGTAGTTTGATAGATATTCCCAATCAGCGCAGTTCACACTCTATTCCGACTCCTCGAGGCGGGGGCGTCGCTATTGTTCTTTCATTTATCTGCGCGTTGGTAATCCTGTTCAATACCGGGTTAATCAGCGATCGCACCGCGATTGCGTTGGTTGGCGCAGGCGGTATTGCCGCTGTCATCGGTTTTTTGGATGACCACGGGCATATAGCCGCGCGATGGCGTCTTCTGGCTCATTTTTTTGCAGCAGCCTGGGGAATCTACTGGGCGGGTGGCATGCCACCTTTCGAAATCGGGGGTGTCAGTATCCAATTGGGGTGGCTTGGGCATTTTCTGGCGCTTATCTATGTAGTGTGGATGCTTAATCTTTATAACTTCATGGATGGCATTGACGGTCTTGCTGGCGTCGAGGCGGTGACAACTTGCGCGGGTGCGGTGGCGATCTGCTTGCTCGGTGGCTATACAGGGTTGGCATGGCCCCCGGCTTTGCTTGCAATATGTTGCGTAGGTTTTCTTTGCTGGAATTTTCCACCGGCAAAAATCTTCATGGGGGACGCGGGAAGTGGATTCCTCGGTGTCGTACTCGGCGTGTTGGCGCTTCAGGCTGCGTGGATCGATCCAGGATTGCTCTGGGGGTGGTTGATACTGCTCGGCGTGTTCGTGGTGGATGCGACATTCACATTGATACGTCGCTTGCTACGAGGCGAAAAAATTTACGAGGCGCACCGTAGTCACGCCTACCAGGTTGCATCCCGAAAGTTTGGTAAACATTTGCCCGTCACTACTGCTGTCGGATTGATCAACGTGCTCTGGCTGCTACCGATCGCGCTCTGCGTGGTCCGCTTCAAGCTGGATGGTGCGGTGGCGCTGGTGATAGCGTACCTCCCACTCTTTTGGTTGGCCGTCAAATACAGGGCGGGCGAGCTCGAGGAAAACTAGAGGGCTGATGGCGTTTTGCCAAAAAAATGCGCCAGGCTCTTTCGGGTCAGCAAAATCCTCCCGAGAATTCGTGTCAGGAAGTATCAGAATTGTTTCCAAAATGTGTATCATGCACACACGAAGGGATCGGTCCTACAGACGACGGCGCGAATTTGACGTCCAGCTCGCTTGGGCGCCTGGAATTTTTCATGAGAAGTGTGATTCGGACAGCGTCCAACCGCTAGCCATAGCAATCCCCGGACACACGTCGTTCATGAACTGCATTAACCAGAAGGAATAGATTTTGGCTCGCAATGGCTTTTTTCCCAAGCTGTTCAGATTGTTTGCTGAACGTTCAAAAAACCTGAAGAACTCCGCTGCATCCCCAATGCAGGCAGGCGAGCCGAAAATTTCTGCTGAACGAGTTAACGTTGCAGCGAACACAGTCGAGCATAGTCCTCCCTGCCTGGAAGTTATCCAGCCAGTTAAGGTTGAGAAGCCAAGTGCGGACCGGAAGGCAAAAAATTCGGTTTCACTGCCTGACAACTTTGATCCGCAGCTCTATTTGAAGCTCAACCCGGATCTAGGTACGGCCATTGATCCTGTTGCTCATTACTTGAATCACGGTCATCGGGAAAGTTGGCGTATTGTCACACTTCCTGAAATTAAAATGTCCAGCAGTCGCGCTTTTGATGCTTCGCGAGAAACGGTCATGATTGTCAGCCATGAAGCATCTCGTTCGGGAGCACCGATACTGGCGTTAAATTTGGTAGAGCGCTTGGCGAGTCGTTACAACGTGGTTGCGCTTTTACTGGGGCATGGCCCTCTGCTTGATGCTTTTGAACAAGCTGCCGTCGCAACAATGGCGAGTCCGCGGCTAAAAAATAATGCGCCTTATACAAACCCTGCTGTTGAACATCTGTGTAGCTTATTCAAGTTTAAATTTGCACTGGTTAACAGTATGGAGTGCCGTGTGGTTCTGGAACCCTTGGCCCGGAACTTTGTACCTGCCATTCCGTTAATTCATGAGTTTGCATCCGCGTATCCTAACTCCAGTGCGGTGTTCTCCGATGCCAGATTGTGGTCCAGTGACCAAGTGTTCTCCGCAGATATTACCTGGGAGAGTGCTAAAGATGCATGTTCTCCTCTAAAGTCAATGACTGCCCACATTATTCCTCAAGGGCGTTGTGTATTACCTGAACAAGTCGTCAGTAAGGCCGCGTTGACAAAAGAGGCAGAATTTCTGCGTGGTCGGATCCGGCCAGACAGTGACACTGAGAGAAAATTTGTAATCCTCGGTGCGGGCTATGTCAACTTTCGTAAAGGCGCAGATCTTTTCATTCAATGTGCTATTAAGACCATGCTTGCACCGGGAGGCGAAAGATTCCGCTTCGTATGGATCGGCAAAGGCTATAACCCTGATGTAGAAGATGGCTACTCGGTTTACCTTGCGGATCAGATCAAAAGGTCGGGATTGCAGGATCGTTTCGTGATGCTGGATGAAACTTCTGCCATTGAAACAGCTTATGAAGAGGCCGATCTGCTGTTTATTTCGTCTCGCCTTGATCCATTGCCGAATGTGGCTATCGATGCGTTTGATGCTCGATTGCCGGTGCTCTGCTTCGACAAGGCTACAGGTATTTCGGACTTCCTTTCCTCTTGCGGGTTGCGCGAGTCTTGCGTTGCAGATTATCTCGATGTTGACAGCGCCGTACAAAAAATCTTCGCACTGGCAAATTCCAGTGAGCTGTATGAATGCGCGGTCAGCAAGAGTCATGAGGCTTCGAGGATTTACTTCGATATGGACAAATACGTGGCGGAGCTTGAGCAGGTCGGACTTAACGCCGCCGAACGCGCAGACCAGGAAAAGCGCGATGTCGACACCATTCTCAACTCCGGTTTGGTCAATGCTGCCGAGCTTGACGTACGACGCTATGTGCGGGCATGGGCAAGTGGAATCAACCCACAGTCACCCCGCGCGGATTTCAAACCGGATGTATATGCTTCGCAACAGGCTGTCCAGACCTTGGCCGGCGATCCATTTGCTGATTACATTCGCAAGGGTTGCCCACAGGGCGCGTGGAACCAAGGCGAATAATCGTTTCTGCATATAGATAGCGTCTGTAACGCAATTTCTAACGATGCAGTTTTGGCTCGATTTAAATCATGCGGGTGCCGTCCTTGCCGGTTAGGGTGATGACCGGATTTGACGGCATTCCTGATGCGTATGTCGGCCACAAACGAGCCTGGAAAACCTTTGTAGGCGGTGTTTAATCTGCAGATGAATTCGCTTTGTCGCAGCCAATTTATTCAGATGATGGCTCAAGCATTGAGGTTACAATGCTGCTCGTCGACTGTCTAAGGAGGGAGCCAACGTGCTCGAGCGGGTGAATGGATAAACTGCGTACTGTTTTGTTGGGGTTGCCGCGCAAGCGCAAGCGTTTGCTGCAGGTCGCTACCGACGTCGTCCTGGTATGGGTCGCGCTCTGGTTGTCGTTCATTGTGCGTTTGGGCATCGACGACATGTACAACCCCCTCAAAGCTCATATCTGGCTCTTCGCGTCCGCTCCAGTCATCGCAATTCCGTTATTCATACGCTTTGGCATGTATCGCGCGGTCATGCGCTACTTCGGTAACGATGCCCTGATCGCGATCGTGAAGGCCGTCAGTCTTTCATCGCTGATACTGGCGGTCGTCGTCTATTGGTACAGCAACCACCAAGCCGTTGTGCCCCGGTCAATCATCTTCAACTATTGGTGGTTGAGCATGATAATCATCGGCGGCTTGCGCCTTTGCATGCGCCAGTTTTTCATGGGCGACTGGTTTACCGCTGCACAGCACGTACCTTTTACCAGTCGCGATGATGGTTTGACCAAGGTTGCCATTTACGGGGCGGGCGTCGCTGGTAATCAACTGGTGGCCGCTTTACGCATGGGGCGCGTCATGCGCCCGGTAGCGTTCATCGATGACGATCCTGGTATTTCCGATCGTTCGATTTCCGGCCTGCAGGTGTATAAACCGAAGCACATCCAGCAGATGATCGATGTCACTGGCGCTCAGGAGATACTTCTCGCGCTGCCATCCTCCACGCGTGCCAGGCGCAGGGAAATTCTCAACTTGTTGGAGGGCTTCCCACTGCATGTGCGCAGTGTGCCGAACTTCACCGACCTGGCCAGCGGGCGGGTCAAGGTCGAGGATATCCAGGAGGTGGATATTGCCGATTTGCTGGGGCGTGATGCGGTGCCGGCACAGCAGGATCTGCTGGCCCGATGCGTCAACGGCAAAGTGGTGATGGTTACCGGTGCCGGTGGATCGATCGGCGCCGAACTCTGTCGACAGATCTTTACGCTGGGCCCTACCACGCTAGTACTTTTCGAGCACAGCGAATTCAACCTGTACAGCATACTGTCGGAGTTGGAGCAGCGCGGACGTAGAGAGTCATCTCCGGTCCGTCTGTTGCCCATACTCGGCTCCATCCGCCATCAAGACAAAGTCCTTGATGTGATGAAGATGTGGAAGGTAGAGACCGTATATCACGCTGCGGCTTACAAACATGTACCGATGGTAGAGCACAACATTGAGGAAGGCGTGCTTAATAATGTAATCGGTACATTGAATACTGCGCAGGCTGCATTACAGTCAGGCGTATCGAACTTCGTGCTTATTTCAACAGATAAGGCGGTGCGACCGACAAATGTAATGGGCAGTACCAAGCGTCTCGCCGAATTGACCCTGCAAGCATTGAGTCGTGAATCGGCCCCGGTACTGTTCGGTGACAGCTCAAATATTTCCCGTGTCAATAAAACCCGTTTCACCATGGTGCGGTTCGGCAACGTACTCGGCTCCTCGGGTTCGGTTATTCCCTTGTTTCACAGCCAGATCAAATCGGGCGGGCCACTGACGGTCACTCATCCGAAAATAACTCGTTACTTCATGACCATCCCCGAGGCCGCCCAGTTGGTCATACAGGCGGGGTCTATGGGGCTGGGGGGGGATGTTTTTGTCCTCGATATGGGAGAGCCGGTGAAAATCGTCGAACTGGCGGAGAAAATGATTCATCTGTCGGGGCTGAGCATACGCTCCGAGCGTAATCCGCAGGGGGACATCTCCATCGAATTCACTGGACTTCGCCCGGGAGAGAAACTGTACGAGGAACTGTTGATCGGTGACAACGTGGCTGCCACGCCGCACCCGATGATCATGACAGCTAACGAAGACTTTTTATCGTGGGATGTCCTTAAAGCCAGGCTGAGCGAGTTGCTCGTTGCATTGGAGACGGATGACTATTCCCGCGTCCGCCAACTCCTGCGCGAAACCGTCAGCGGCTACACCCCCGACGGAGAAATCGTCGATTGGATCTACCAACAGCGCCGCCTCGAGCCTTGATTGTTTCACATTCTGTAACGCTCGTATTTTTGACAACGCCCCTTCATGGCCTACGTTTGAAGAGCAGCTTCGGAAAAGCTGCTTTCTAAAACGATGATGGAGCGTCACTTATGCGTACCGGTTATTTCTATTCGCTGATCTTTGCTTTCCTCACCAGCGCCTCGATTGCTGCGATTGCTGCCCCTGTTTCGCCCTCAGAGACAACCAAGGCGCCTTTGCTGATGGATGCAGCGGCGCCCTCGCAGAGCGCGAAGGTCGACCTCAACGGCGCGGATGCGGCGACATTGCAGAAAGAGTTGGCCGGTGTAGGGGAGGCCAAAGCACAGGCGATTGTTGCGTATCGTGATATAAACGGGCCGTTCGCATCGGTAGATGAGTTGCTGGAGGTGAAGGGGATTGGCAAGGCGATTCTGGATCGCAACCGTGAAAAGCTGGAAGTGAACTAAGCTGACAGTTCAACGCCGAGAGGCCGGTCATTGACCGGCCTTTTTTATTGAACGCCGATCGGTAGGACGTCTCAAAGCTGAGAATTATGGGTGTCATATTGTTATGGGATTATGCCTATAATAAAGTCCGATGGGGATTGGCTCGGCACTTGAAGTGACGCCGAAGCGGCTGCGCCCAAGTGTCTGATCACGATTGCGTCGCTGTCCATCGCTGATGAATTGGCGGGTTTGCAGCGCAACCTTAGATGTCGAATATATGAATTGATAAGGGGGCACCACGATATGAACCAACGTCGAGTCGTCGTCACGGGCATGGGCCTGGTTTCACCCTTGGGCAGTGATGTTGAAATCGTCTGGCAGCGTCTGCTCGCCGGGCGCTCCGGGTTGCGTAATCTGCCCGACGCGGTGGTAGCTGACCTGCCGACCCGGGTTGGCGGCAGTGTGCCAACGGTGGAGGAAGATGCCGAGGCCGGTTTCGATCCGGATCGGGCGACGCCGCCCAAAGAACAGAAGAAGATGGATCGCTTCATCATGTTCGCCATGGAAGCGGCGCGGCAGGCGCTGGAGCAGGCCGGTTGGCATCCAGTAGACGCTGAAAAACAGGAGCGTACTGCGACAATCATCGGCTCGGGCGTCGGCGGCTTCGGTGCGATTGCCGATGCGGTGCGTACCACCGACAGTCGTGGCCCTCGGCGTTTGTCGCCGTTCACCATTCCATCGTTTCTCGTCAATCTCGCCGCCGGCCACGTGTCGATCCAGCATGGCCTCAAGGGACCGCTGGGCGCACCGGTTACCGCATGTGCCGCCGGTGTTCAGGCAATCGGCGATGCGGCGCGGTTGATCCGGGCGGGGGAGGCGGACATCGCAGTATGTGGCGGTGCGGAAGCTTCGATCGATCGCGTCAGTCTCGCCGGTTTCGCGGCGGCACGGGCGTTGTCCAGCGGCTACAACGATACCCCTGAAAAAGCCTCGCGTCCCTTCGACAGCGGCCGGGATGGTTTTGTGATGGGTGAGGGTGCCGGCCTGCTGGTCATCGAGTCGCTGGAGCATGCGCTGGCGCGTGGTGCGAAGCCGTTGGCCGAACTGGTCGGTTACGGCACCACGGCCGATGCCTACCACCTGACCGCCGGGCCGGAAGACGGCGGTGGCGCGCGGCGGGCGATGCAACTGGCGCTGGCTCAGGGAGGGGTGACACCGGAGCAGGTGCAGCATCTCAATGCCCACGCGACCTCGACGCCGGTCGGTGACTTGGGCGAGTTGGCGGCGATCAAGACGTTGTTTGGCACGCAGAACAAGATCGCCGTAACGTCGACCAAATCCGCCACCGGTCATTTGCTTGGTGCTGCCGGTGGCCTGGAGGCGATATTCACGTTGCTGGCTATCCGTGACCAGAGGGTGCCGCCGACGCTCAACTTTGAAAACCCGGACCCTGCGAGCGAAGGGGTCGACATCGTTCATGGCGAAGCGCGGGCAATGCCGATCGAATATGCCTTGTCCAACGGCTTCGGTTTTGGCGGGGTCAATGCCAGCGTACTGTTCAAGCGCTGGGAAGGTTAATCGGTCGATTGCTTGAGGTGATCGCGGGTGACGTCGAGGATGCGCTGGCCGAAGTCGGCATCCGCGACGCTGCGTGACAGCAGCAGTGCGCCCGCGAGCGTCGCCATGATGACAATGCTGCGGTCAGCGCTGTTCTCGCCTGCAAGCGCCCCTTGAATCTGCTCAAGTCGAGCGTTGAGGACGTCATCGCTGGTGGGGCTTGGCTGGCCGCGCTGGCCCAGCTCCGATGAAATGGTCAGCAGCGGGCAGCCTTCGTGGGGCGAAGTCTGATGCCACTGCGACAGGTAGGTGTCGATAAAAACCTGCAATGAGTTTTCCTGAGCGAAAATTTCCTCACACAAGCCCGCGACTTGCTCGCCGGCTTCTTGAAGCGCTTTTTCGACCAGTTCTTCCTTCGATTTGAAGTGCGAGTAGAAACCGCCATGGGTCAGCCCGAGTGCTTTCATCAGTGGTTGCAGCCCGGTCGCGCCGATACCGTCCTTACGAAAGCGCGCCGAGGCTTCCTTGATGATGCGCTGATGGGTCTGGGCTTTGTGATCTGGCGAGTAACGCATGTGAAGCTCTCCGCGACGATGCTGCCATCTTAACCACGGAAGATTAAATGGTGACTGTACTTCTAAAATCTAAAAAGCCTGCTGTTGAGTCCGATTGCGCCGGGAAAATAAACCCCGCCTTTGCGGCGGGGTTGGTATCAGCGGTCCTGTGCATCCTTGGCGTCCGCTTCGGCATTGCGCTGTGCGACGCGCTTGCGTTCTTCATCGGTCAGTTCGACCTTGTTGGCGGTGTCGCGCAACATCATCAGTCCGCCAACAATCGAGCCGATCGCAACGGCCAGAATCAACCAGGCATACCAGGGCATAACGGCTCTCCTTAATGGCAGCTCGACGGGCGAGGACTTCGCCGCGCGATGCTGCATACCACGTTTGAGCGAAACGACTTCGCAGTGGTTCCATTCTAGGCCGCTTATGCCCGGCACACCCGAACGGGGTTAAAGACCGGTCAACATCGCATCCGCCGGCGCAGCGGCACGCAGTTGCCCGGTCAGCATGAAGTAGCAGAACCCGACCGCCATAAACCCAAGAAAAATCAGACCGATCAACGTGTTGAACCACGCCATCGCCACCAGGCAAACCACCGCCAGCACCAGCGCGATCATCGGCACCAGCGGATAGCACGGCGCGCGGAAAGTACGCTCCAGGTTCGGTTCGGATTTACGCAGTTTGAACAGGCTGAGCATGCTCATGATGTACATGACGATCGCGCCGAACACGGCCATGGTAATCATCGCTGCGGTCAGCGTCATGCCGCCCAGGTTGATCAGGCCGTCGCTGTAAATAGCCGCGATGCCGATGATGCCGCCTACGATGATCGCGCGATGCGGCGTCTGAAAGCGCGAGAGTTTTGCCAGCGAGGCGGGCAAGTAACCGGCGCGGGCGAGGGCGAAGAATTGCCGTGAATATCCAAGAATGATGCCGTGGAAACTCGCCACCAGGCCGAACAGGCCGATCCACACCAGCATGTGCAGCCAGCCGGAGTCGTCGCCGACCACGGTTTTCATCGCTTGTGGCAACGGGTCGTTGATATTCGCCAGGGTGCGCCAGTCACCGACACCTCCGGCGAAGAACATCACGCCCATCGCCAGCACGACCAGCGTAAGAATGCCGCTGATATAGGCCTTGGGAATCGTGCGCTTCGGATCCTTGGCTTCTTCGGCGGCCATCGCGGCACCTTCGATGGCGAGGAAGAACCAGATCGCGAAGGGGATTGCCGCAAACATCCCGGCAATCGCTGGTGCGCCGAAGACGTCGGAACCGGCCCAGCCATTCAGGGCGAAGTTGCTGAAGCTGAACGCCGGCGCGACCACACCCATGAACACCAGCAGTTCAGCCACCGCCAGCACGCAGACGATCAGCTCGAACGTCGCCGCCAGTTTCACCCCGAGAATGTTCAGGCCCATGAAGACGATATAAGCACCCACCGCGGCGTGCTTCGGATCGAGTGCCGGAAACTGCACATTGAGGTAAGCGCCAATCGCCAAGGCAATCGCTGGTGGGGCGAAAACGAATTCGATCAGCGTCGCCAGCCCGGCAATCAATCCGCCTTTTTCACCAAAGGCGCGGCGACTGTAGGCAAAGGGCCCGCCCGCATGGGGAATTGCGGTGGTCAGTTCGGTGAAGCTGAAGATGAAGCAGGTGTACATGGTCGCGACCATGAACGAAGTCACCAGGAAACCCAGCGTACCGGCGACGCCCCAGCCGTAACTCCAGCCGAAATATTCCCCGGAAATCACCAGCCCCACGGCAATGCCCCACAGGTGCAACGTGCCCAGCGTGGGTTTGAGTTGTGTGTTCATGCGATTGCTCCCGCAACGGTTGGAAAGCTCGGGGGAGGGCGTGTGCAGTGGGCGTGCCATTGCGCTGAAACAAGTCGTAATGAGTTCGAAGCTGTCGCTGCGGGGATGATTGGCGCTGTATGTGCCGCAACAGTGCGCCAGTTGGGTGCGATGTTGCCGGTAATGCCGCTATCGCGAGCAGGCTCACTCCTACAGGGGGAATGCATTCCAACTGTAGGAGTGAGCCTGCTCGCGATGGGGGCCTGTACAAGCGCCTGAAATCTCCCTGTAACGCCCGCATAAACCCACTCTTTACGCTTTCTTTATGCCCCGCTGCCTGCCTCGCTCTCGTTCCTTTACAGCCTCCTTCCCGACAATCCCTGCACACACGGCAATACGCCGTAACACGGAGATCTTCCATGAGCGTTCTGGACGGGGTGTCACTGCTGCTGGCAGTGGGGCTGTTCATTTATCTGTTGGTTGCGCTGTTGCGCGCGGATCGGAGCTAGGAGCGGCTATGCACAGTTATGACTATTGGCTGATCCTTGGGTTTTTTGCGCTGGTCCTGCTGCCGGCGCCGTTCCTCGGGCGTTTCTACTACAAAGTGATGGAAGGCCAGCGCACTTGGCTGACGCCGGTTCTGGGCCCGGTCGAGCGCGGTTGCTATCGCCTCGCCGGGGTCGATCCGCAGAGTGAACAGAGCTGGCAGAAATACACCCTGGCACTGCTGGCGTTCAACCTCGCCGGGTTCCTGCTGCTGTTCGCGATTCTGCTGTTCCAGGATCATCTGCCGCTGAACCCGCAGAATCTGCCGGGCCAGGAATGGACGCAGGCGTTCAACACCGCGGTCAGTTTCATGACCAACACCAACTGGCAATCCTATAGCGGCGAAGCGACCCTCAGCTACCTCAGCCAGATGGTCGGCCTCACCGTGCAGAACTTTGTCAGCGCCGCCACCGGGCTGGCCGTGCTGGTTGCGTTGTGTCGTGGCATCGGACGCAAGTCGGCACACACCCTTGGCAACTTCTGGGTCGACATGACCCGCGCCACCCTCTACGGCTTGCTGCCGCTGTGCCTGCTGCTGGCGCTGTATCTGGTCTGGCAGGGCGTGCCGCAGACCTTCGCGCAGTATGTCAACGCGGTGACGATGCAGGGCGTTGACCAGGTGATTGCGCTCGGCCCCGCCGCCAGCCAGATTGCGATCAAGCAACTGGGCACCAACGGTGGCGGCTTTTTCGGCGTCAACTCGGCGCATCCGTTCGAGAACCCGACCGCGTGGAGCAACCTGTTCGAAGTCGCCTCGATCATTCTGATCCCGGTGGCGCTGGTATTTACCTTCGGCCATTACGTCAAGGATCTGCGCCAGAGCCGCGCGATCATCGCCTGCATGCTGGCGTTGTTTTTGATCGGCGGCGCGACATCGCTGTGGGCCGAATATCAGCCGAATCCGACCCTGAACAACGCTGCCGTCGAACAGACCGCGCCGCTGGAAGGCAAGGAGTCGCGCTTCGGCACCACCGCGACGGTGTTGTGGTCGGTGACCACGACGGCGGCCTCGAACGGTTCGGTCAATGGCATGCATGACAGCCTCAACCCGCTGAGCGGCATGGTCGCGCTGGTCAACATGATGGTCGGCGAAGTGATCTTCGGCGGCGTCGGTGCCGGGCTTTACGGCATGTTGCTCAACGTGCTGATCGCGGTATTCCTCGCCGGTTTGATGATCGGCCGCACGCCGGAATACCTCGGCAAGAAGCTTCAAGCGCGTGAAGTGCAATTGCTCGTCGTGACCTTGTTGGTGATGCCGGTTGGTGTGCTGGTGCTGGGCGCGATTGCCGCCACGGTTCCCAGTGCTGCGGCAACCATCAGCAACCCCGGCCCGCACGGTTTCAGCCAGTTGCTCTACGCCTACACCTCGGCCAGCGCCAACAACGGCTCGGCATTCGGTGGCCTGAGCGCGAACACGCCGTTTCACAACCTGATGCTCGGCCTGGGCATGTTGATCGGCCGCTTCGGCTACATCCTGCCGGTGCTGGCACTGGCCGGCAGCCTGGCGATGAAAAAAAGCGCACCGGTCGGCCAGAACAGCTTTCCGACTCACGGTCCGCTGTTCGTAACCCTGTTGACCGTGACCATTCTGCTGGTGGGTGGCCTGACCTTTCTGCCGACCCTGGCGCTGGGTCCTGTCGCCGAACATTTAAGTATGGGCTTCTAAGGAATCCATCATGAATATGCCTGCAATCAAACCGGCTGCCATCAAGGCACCGGAATCAGCAAAAACCGCGATCTCGGCGCTGTGGCGCCCGGCGCTGGTGCAAGCTTTCGTTAAACTCGACCCACGGCAACTGGCGCGTTCGCCCGTGATGCTGGTGGTCGAACTGACGGCGATTTTCACCACGGTGCTGTGCTTCATTCCAGACGCCGATGTGCCGACCTTCGTCGCCGCACAAATCGCCTTGTGGCTTTGGTTTACCGTGCTGTTCGCCAACTTCGCCGAGGCCTTGGCCGAAGGTCGTGGCAAGGCCCGCGCCGACAGCCTCAAGGCCGGCAGCGAAGGTCTCAGTGCTCGCTGCCGCCAAGCCGATGGCAGCTTCAAGATTGTGCCCGCTGCCAATCTGCGCAAGGGCGATGTGGTGCGCGTCGAAGCCGGCGAGATGATCCCCGGTGACGGCGAAGTCATCGAAGGTATCGCGGCGGTCAACGAAGCGGCGATTACCGGTGAATCGGCG
Organism: Pseudomonas hamedanensis; assembly: GCF_014268595.2. Taxonomy (NCBI): domain Bacteria; kingdom Pseudomonadati; phylum Pseudomonadota; class Gammaproteobacteria; order Pseudomonadales; family Pseudomonadaceae; genus Pseudomonas; species Pseudomonas hamedanensis. The sequence continues at coordinate 4,777,860 of NZ_CP077091.1, read as the reverse complement.
CCGGTGATCCGCGAGTCCGGTGGCGACCGTTCCGCCGTCACCGGCAACACGCGGCTGGTCTCCGATTGGCTGCTGGTGAAGATCACCGCCAACCCTGGTGAATCGACCCTCGACCGCATGATCGCGCTGGTCGAAGGCGCCAAACGCCAGAAGACTCCGAACGAAGTCGCACTGGATATCCTGCTGATCGGCCTGACCCTGATCTTTCTGCTGGTGGTCGTGACCCTGCAACCGTTCGCCCATTTCGCCAACGGCAGCCTGCCGCTGGTGTTCCTCGTGGCGTTATTGGTCACGCTGATCCCGACCACCATTGGCGGCTTGCTCTCGGCGATCGGTATCGCTGGGATGGACCGGCTGGTGCGTCTGAACGTGATTGCCAAGTCCGGTCGCGCCGTCGAAGCGGCCGGTGACGTGCATGTGCTGTTGCTCGACAAGACCGGCACCATCACCTTCGGCAACCGTCGCTGCAGCGCGGTGTACGCTGCGCCGGGCGTGACTGGTCGTGAGCTGGCCGAAGGCGCGTTGTTCGCCTCCCTGGCGGACGAAACCGCTGAAGGCAAATCGATCGTCGAGTTCTTGCGCGGCCTGCATCCACAACCCGAGCCGGCGCCAGAAACCTTGACGGCCGTGCCGTTCAGCGCAGAAACCCGTTTGTCCGGCGTTGATTATCATGGACGCGTGTATCGCAAGGGCGCGGTGGATTCGCTGCTGGCGTTTCTCGGTCAGCAGCGCTCGGATCTGGCCCCGGCACTGGCGCGGGAAATCGACAAGATCGCCCAGAGCGGTGGCACGCCGTTGCTGGTCTGCGCCGACGGCAAACTGCTCGGAGCGATTCACCTCAAGGACGTGGTCAAGCCGGGCATTCGCGAGCGTTTTGCCGAACTGCGCAAGCTGGGCATTCGCACGGTGATGGTTACCGGCGACAACCCACTGACCGCGGCGGCAATCGCGGCGGAGGCGGGCGTTGATGATGTGCTTGCCGAGGCGACCCCAGAGAAAAAACTCGCGCGTATTCGTCATGAGCAAAACGACGGTCGTCTGGTCGCGATGTGCGGCGACGGCGCCAACGATGCCCCGGCGCTGGCTCAGGCAGACGTCGGCATGGCGATGAACGACGGCACGCAAGCTGCCCGCGAAGCGGCGAACATGGTCGATCTCGACAGCGACCCGACCAAGCTGCTCGATGTGGTGCAGATCGGCAAGGAGTTGCTGGTGACCCGCGGCGCGCTGACGACCTTTTCCATCGCCAACGACATCGCCAAATACTTCGCGATCCTGCCGGCGCTATTCGCTTCGATTTATCCGCAACTGGGCGTGCTGAACATCATGCAATTGACCAGCCCGCAGAGCGCGATTCTCTCGGCCATCGTCTTCAACGCGTTGATCATCGTCGTGCTGATTCCGCTGGCCCTGCGCGGCGTGCGGGTGCAGGCGGCGAGTGCGGCGGCGTTGTTGCGGCGCAATCTGCTGATCTACGGGGTGGGCGGGATTGTGGTGCCGTTTGTGGGGATCAAACTGATCGACATGCTGCTTACGGCGCTGCATCTGGTTTGACAAGATCTCGGCGGTGCGGGGCCCTGGTGGCAAGGGAGCTTGCTCCCGCCGGGCTGCGAAGCGGCCCCAATCCGATTGACCGAGTTGCCGGTTTTTACGACTGCTGCGCAGCCGAGCGGGAGCAAGCTCCCTCGCCACAGGTGTCGCAGTGTTGCCCATTTGCAAGAGGATTTTGAAAATGTCCACAATGATACGCCCAGCCCTGAGCCTGTTAGTGCTGATGACCCTGATCACCGGCGTCGCCTATCCACTGGTGGTCACCGGCATCGCCCAGGTCGCATTCCCGGCCCAGGCCAACGGCAGCCTGATCCACGACGCCGATGGCAAAGTCCGCGGCTCATCGCTGATCGCCCAGGATTTCAGCGGTGACGGCTGGTTCCACCCGCGTCCTTCGGCGGGCGCGTTCGCCACGGTCGCCAGCAGTGCAAGCAACCTCGCACCGAGCAATCCGGCTCTCGCCACACGGGTGATCGACGACGCCAACAAACTGCAGGTTCCCGGCCAGGGCCCGGTGCCGTTAGCCTTGCTGACCACCTCCGCCAGCGGCCTCGATCCGCACTTGCCACCGGCAGCGATTGCCTATCAACTGGCGCGTGTCGCGGCGGCCCGTAACCTGCCCGTTTCGACCTTGCAGCAACTGCTCGATAAGCACATCGAACAACCGCTGGTAGGGCCGCCGGTGGTGAATGTGCTGGAGTTGAATCTGGCACTGCAAAACTTGTAATTCAGCTAACACCGATCGTTCCCACGCTCTGCGTGGGAATGCATCAATAGACGCTCTGCGTCGGCTTTTATGGGACGCAGAGCGTCCCGGGCTGCATTCCCACGCAGAGCGTGGGAACGATCAATCTCAAACCGAACAAGGCAATCCAAGCATGAGCGACTCCGGCCGCGCCGACGCACTGTTAGCAGACTTGCCCCGGGACGGCCGTGGCCGTTTGAAGGTCTTCCTCGGCGCCGCCCCCGGCGTCGGCAAAACCTACGCCATGCTCCAGGCTGCGCACACGCAATTGCGTCAGGGTGTGAAAGTCCTCGCCGGTGTCGTCGAAACCCATGGCCGCGCCGAAACCGAAGCGCTGCTTGGCGGCTTGCCGCAGCAACCGCTGGTGCGCACCGAATACCGTGGTGTGATGCTCGAAGAAATGGACCTCGACGGCCTTCTTGCCGCGAAGCCGAAACTGGTGCTGGTCGATGAACTGGCCCACAGCAACGCCCCCGGCAGCCGTCACGCGAAACGCTGGCAAGACATTCAGGAGTTGCTCGCCGCCGGCATCGACGTGTTCACCACCGTCAACGTCCAGCATCTGGAAAGCCTTAACGATCAGGTGCGCGGTATCACCGGCGTGCAGGTGCGCGAAACCCTGCCCGACTGGGTGCTGCAAGAAGCCTTTGAGCTGCTGCTGATCGACCTGCCGCCACGGGAACTGCTTGAGCGGCTGCGCGAAGGCAAGGTCTACGTGCCGGAGCAGGCGCGTGCCGCCATCGATGCTTTTTTTACCCAGACCAATCTCACCGCGCTGCGCGAGCTGGCGATGCAGACGGCGGCGGCGCAAGTCGACAACGATCTCGCCCAGGGCTATCGCCAGCTCGGTCAGGCCGCGCCGGCCGTGCGCGGGCGCCTGCTGGTCGGCGTCGATGGTGACGCGCAGGCCGAACGCCTGGTGCGGCATGCCAGCCGCGTCGCTCAGCGTCGGCATTTGCCGTGGAGTCTGGTCCATGTCGATAACGGCAGCGTGCGCGATGAACAATCGCGGCTGCGTCTGCAAAGCGCTCAGCAATTGGCCGAGCGCCTCGGTGGCGAAGTGGTGTTGCTGCGTGCCGGCGAAGTGGCGAAGACCTTGATTCAGCACGCCAGCGAACGCCGAGCGAGTCTGCTGTTGGTCGGCCAGTCGCGGCCACGATTGCGTCGGCGCGTGTTCGGCGGTGGATTAGCGGCGCGGTTGCTGCGTCAGGCCCACGGTCTGGAAATCAACGTGCTCGACAGTGACCACGAACAGCACCCACCGCGCCCGCGCAATCCGATCACGCTGGTTTGGTTCGACTACGCGCTGGCGCTGGTTGCCACGGTATTGGCAAGTGCATTGGCATGGGCGGTATCGAGTGTGTTGCCGCTGCCGAACATCTCGCTGGTGTTTCTCGCCGCGGTGCTGCTGGTCGCGGTGCGCAGCAGCCTCGGCCCGGCACTGGCGTGTGCGGCGCTGTCGTTTCTGACCTATGACTTTTTATTCATCCCGCCGAATTTCTCCTTCAGCATCCAGCGCGAAGAAGACGTGCTGACGCTGTTGTTCTTCCTGCTGATGGCGGCGCTCACCGGTAATCTCGCCGCGCGTCAGCGCCGGCAATTGCAGGCCCTGCGCGACACCCAGGAAGAGACCAGCGAATTGCTTGACCTGTCGCGCAAACTCACCGCCGCGACAGATCGTCAGGCGGTGGTCAGTGCGGCGGCGCAGCACCTCAACGGCTGGCACGACCTGCAACTGTGCCTGCTCAATCGCGACGGTCAGGGCGGCTGGAAGGTCGAGACCGGCGGCCCGCTGCAATTCAGCGAGGCAGAACGTGCCGCCGCCGACTGGGCCTGGCAACACGATCAACCGGCGGGCATGGGCACCGGAACGCTGCCGTCCGGGCGTTGGTGGTGGTGGCCGTTGTCGGTCGATGACGGGCCGCTGGCGCTGCTCGGGGTCTGCGCCAAAGAGGGCCAGACCCTGAGCGGCCAGCGCCGACGCTTGCTCACCGCGTTGAGCCAGCCGCTCGCACAGGCGCTGGCGCGGGCGCAGTTGGCCGATGATCTGGAAGCCGCGCGCTTGCACGGCGAAACCGAGCAGTTGCGCAGCGCCTTGCTGGCGTCGGTGTCCCACGATTTGCGCACGCCGCTGACCGCCATGCGCGGCAGCATCGACAGCTTGCTGGCGCTGGGCGAAGCGATCCCGCTGGAGGACCGCCGCGAATTGCTCGAAGGCACCCGCGATGAAGCCGAGCGTCTGGATCGCTATATCCAGAATTTGCTCGACATGACCCGCCTCGGCCATGGTGCGTTGAAGCTGGCGCGGGACTGGGTGTCGCCGGCCGACATCGTCGGCAGTTCGCTCAATCGCCTGCGTGCGGTGCTGGCGCCGTTGCAGGTGAGCACCGATGTGCCGGCTGAATTACCGCTGCTGTTTGTGCATGCGGCATTGATCGAACAGGCATTGGTCAATGTCGTGGAGAATGCCGCACGCTTCTCGCCCGCCAATGGTCGTTTGCAACTGCGTGCCGGGGCTGACGATCAGGAGATCTTTTTCGCGGTCAGCGATGAGGGACCGGGTATCCCCGAAGACGAGCGGGCGAAGATTTTCGACATGTTCTATACCGCCGCGCGCGGTGATCGTGGAGGGCAGGGCACGGGCCTGGGCCTGGCGATCTGTCAGGGCATGGTCGGCGCGCACGGCGGACGGATCAGCGTCGCCGACGGCATCGACGGGCGCGGCACGTGCATCACCCTGCACCTGCCGTTGCAGACGCAACCGGGGATGGACAATGAACCCTGAGTCCGTCTGCGCTACTCTCTTGTCACTCTTTTGTATCGACGTGAATTCATGAGCCAGACCGCGACCATTTTGGTCATCGATGACGAACCGCAGATCCGCAAGTTCCTGCGCATCAGCCTCGCGTCTCAGGGATATAAAGTGCTGGAAGCGGGGACGGGGGCCGAGGGCCTGGCGCAGGCCGCGTTGAACAAGCCGGACCTGCTGGTGCTCGACCTCGGCTTGCCGGACATGGACGGTCAGCAAGTGCTGCGCGAATTTCGCGAATGGGCCACGGCGCCGGTGCTGGTGTTGTCGGTGCGCGCCAGCGAAGGGCAAAAAGTCGAGGCGCTGGATGGCGGCGCCAATGACTACGTGACCAAACCGTTCGGCATCCAGGAATTCCTCGCCCGGGTACGCGCATTGTTGCGTCAGGCACCGACGGGCGAGGCGCCGCAAGCGGCGCTGAATTTCGGCCCGTTGACCGTGGATCTGGCTTATCGGCGGGTGCTGCTCGACGGCGCGGAAGTGGCCCTGACCCGCAAGGAATATGCAGTGCTGGCGCAACTGGCGCGGCATCCGGGCCGGGTGATTACCCAGCAGCAACTGCTCAAGGATATCTGGGGACCGACGCACACCGAGGACAGTCATTATCTGCGCATCGTGGTCGGGCACCTGCGCCAGAAGCTGGCGGATGATCCGACCCGGCCGCGGTTTATCGTGACGGAAGCGGGGGTGGGGTATCGGTTGTTGAGTGCTGATGGTCTGTAGTTTTGTGGTGTCTGGTCTGGCCTCTTCGCGAGCAAGCCCGCTCCCACAATGGATTTATGCACGACGCAAAACCTCTGTAGGAGTGAGCCTGCTCGCGATGACGGCCTGACAGCCAGCGCAGATTTTCAACCCTGCTCACTCTCATACCGATCCAGCGTATCGCTGGCAATCTGCCGCCCCAGTGCGATCAATTCCGGTGCCTTGTAAAACTCGAAAAACCGGCACACCCGTTTCGGCACATTGATCAGGATATCCGGCGGATAGCCGGCAATCTTGTACTGCGCCAGTGAGGTCTGCATGACCTCGAAACTTTGGTTGATCAGGTCGAGCAGGGACGCCGGGCCGACGTTATCGATAATGAAAGAACCGGTGGCGGACTTCGGCGCGCCTTCACGCTCGGGCGCGGCCGCCGGCTGCTGGCTTTCCGGTTCGACGCCTTCAACCCAGGGATTGATGTCCGCCGCTTCGGCACGCAGCGCTTCCTGTTCCAGCCGCAACAACTGCTCGGCCTGCTTGCGCCTGAACGGCATCTTCGAACCCAGCGAATTGAGCAGGCTGTCGAAGCGTGAACGAAAGGCTGGCGGGCGTTCGATCACCGGTAGTTTGTAATGCCGCTGGTTGGTCGAGTTGAGATTGACCGCGATGATCAGATCGCAGTGGCTGGACACTACCGGCACGATCGGCAAAGGATTGAGGATGCCGCCATCGACCAGCATGCGATTGCCTTGCATCACCGGAGTGAACAGGCTGGGAATCGCCGCCGACGCGCGCATGGCCTGGTGCAGGCAACCTTCCTGGAACCAGATTTCCTGCTGGTTGGTGAGGTCGGCGGCGACGGCGGTGTAAGGGATGCGCAGGTCTTCAATATTGATTTCGCCGACAATCTTGCGGATCTGCCCGAAGACTTTTTCGCCGCGAATCGCGCCGAGGCGAAAACTCACATCGACCAGCCGCAGCACGTCGAGGTAATCGAGGCTTTCGATCCAGCGGCGATACTCATCGAGCTTGCCGGCGGCATAAATCCCACCGACCACCGCGCCCATCGAACAACCGGCGATGCAGGCGATGTCGTAGCCGCGCCTTTCCAGTTCTTCGATAACGCCAATATGGGCGTAGCCCCGGGCCCCCCCGGAACCCAGCACCAGTGCGACACGCTTTTTCATCCAACGTCCTCCCGACAAGGTTTCACAATGCACCCATCGAGGCAGCGGCTCAATCGCCGACGTCGTTCAGCACGCCAATGACGTCGTTTTTTCGATACTGTGCGATGCTTCCAGACTATCCTTTTCGCCAATGCAGTTTGCTGGGCGGGCAAGGCACTTTTTCGCCGCCCGACCGTCTTACCTGCACGACTGTTGACCTACCTTGAGGTGTGAGTGATGAAAGCCTGGATCTGTGTGCCGTTGATGGCCCTGGTATTGGCCGGTTGTGCCGGCAAAACCGCGTATCGCGACAGCTGCGGCAGCCAGCTCGACGCGGCGTGGCATGAACTGGATCTGGCCAAGGCGGAAGGCTTCGCCGGCACGGTCAGCTATTCCAAGGCGCTGTCGCTGCTGACCGCAGCCAAGACCCAGCAGCAATTCGAAGGCTTCGAAGGCTGCAGCAAGAAAGCCGAGAAAGCGCGTTTCTACATTCGCGAATCCCGCGCAGGACGTTAACAGCAACTGCAAGTTTTGAGCTGCAAGCTGCAAGCTTAAGGCGACCGCCTTCAGCCTGAAGCCTGCAGCTTGGAACTCGCAGCTGCCCATGGAGTAGCCCCCTATGATCGACCGGTTGGTGGCTCATCTGTTGAGCCTGGAAGTGCGCTTGCTGGCTTGCCAGGCGCGGTTGGCCGCGCGCACCGATCCCGAGGCCTTGCACGATTTGCGTACCACCGTGCGGCGCTTGCGCAGTCTGTTGCGGCCATTGCGTGGGCTGCCGGGTGTCGAGCAACTGGAAGCCGCTGCCTCGGCGGTGGGTGATGTGACGACGCCGTGGCGCGATCGTGAGGTGCTGGCGGCGTATTTGCTCAAGCATGATCAAGGCGAAGCTGCCCAACGCCGCATGGCACAGATGGCCGAAGCGTATCCGGCACTGGCCGCCAGTGCGCAGTTGGCTTCGTTGCTGATGATCCTCGATGCCTTCCCGCGTTTCCTGCGTGCCGCGCAGCGTCAGGGCCTGCTCAAAGGCTTGGCCAAACGCATCGAAAAACGCCTGGGCAAGCAGTGGCAGAAACTCGATGAAGCGCTGCACGACCCCGCCCATGACCGCCATCGTCTGCGTCTGCTGATCAAACGCGTGCGCTATGGCATCGAAGCCTATCCCGAGCTGGATCGCTTGCCGGAACCGGCGCTCAAACGCTTGAAGTCTGCGCAAGCTGCGCTGGGCGACTGGCACGACTGCTGGCAATGGCTGGCACGCGTCGAGCAGGAAGCGGATCTGCAACCGTGCGTGGCAACGTGGCAGGCCGGCTTGATCAAAGCTGAACTGAAAGCCGATCAAGTGTTGGAAAAACTCAGCGCGACCTGCTTCAAATCCTGAGATCGCCGCGATCCCTGTAGGAGTGAGCCTGCTCGCGATAGCAATCTATCAGTCGCCAATTCATTGTCAGATAAATCGCTATCGCGAGCAGGCTCACTCCTACAGAGGATTTTCAGCGTGACGGATATTGGTCCAAGGCCTATCTGTCAGCCCATTTGACCGGAATAGACGCTGCGCCGCGGTGCCGGGCTGGTTAAGATCGCCGCATCCCTTTTTTGCTTGCCGAGGTTGCCATGCGCTTTTGCGATCTGCTCGATGCCGTCCGCCAACAACCTGAAGTAACCATTCCCGCCGAATGGGGACAGGGTCGGGCCAGTTTTGGTGGCCTGGTGGCTGCGCTGCAATTTGAAGCCATGCGCGCCAGAGTGCCGGACGAGCGTCCCGTGCGGTCGCTGGCGATCACTTTCGTCGGCCCCGTCGAACCGCAAATCCCGGTGAGTTTCGAGGTCGAGGTGCTGCGCGAAGGCAAAGCCGTCAGCCAGGTATTGGGCCGAGCCATGCAGAAGGGTCAGGTGGTGACGATCATTCAGGGCAGCTTCGGTGCTTCACGGCCCTCGGAAGTGGCCGTTGACGCGTACCCGGCACCGACCATGAAACACTGGGATGAATGCCAGGAGCTGCCGTATATCAAAGGTGTGACCCCGGAGTTCATGCGTCATCTGGCGATGCGCTGGAGCGTCGGCGGCATGCCTTTCACCGGCACGCAGTCGCGGCAGATGGGCGGATGGGTGCGTTTGCGTGGAGACGTTCGGGAAGAGCCGGTCAATGAAGCGCATCTGCTGGCGCTGGTTGATGCGTGGCCACCGGCGCTGTTGCCGTACCTGAAGAAGCCGGCACCGGGCAGCACACTGACCTGGACCATCGAATTCGTTCAGCCCTTAAGGAACGTGAGTACGCTGGACTGGTGCCAATACCTGGCCGATATCGAATACGCTGCCGATGGCTACGGTCATGTCGCCGCAAAGCTGTGGAGCGCGGAGGGAGAGTTGATCGCCATGAGTCGCCAGACGGTGACGATCTTTGCCTGACTCAATGCCGACGGTGACGCTCACGCCAGGCGCGCCACCAACCGCCGCTGAGCAAGAAGCGCGGGAAAGTCAGGAACTGCTCGACCAGCAAGCGTGACACCGCGTCTTTACGATCACTGAACGGCTCGGAGGCTTGCGCCTCCAGGCTGTGGCCGTGGCGCTGCAGACCCAGCGCCGCGAGGATACCGATCACGCCGATGGCGACGCTGGCCAGACTCAGGCTGAACACCCCCGACACGATCAACAGAAAGGCCACGATAAACAGCGGCACGGCAATCAGGTGCAGCACCAGATTGGTCGGATGCTGGTGATTGCCCGGGTAGGCGCGCCATTGCCACGCGGGAAGGTTGGGGTGACGTTTGCCCATGTTGCTACTCCTTGATCCATGTTTGAACTCATGGTTGAAGAATAGGCGCGGGCGAGGAGGGCGGCGAATCAAGGTTGGCTATTGAAGTGATAGGGGCAATGGACAAATTGGATGTTGCCCAATCTGGCCCCATCGCGAGCAGGCTCACTCCTACATTTGGAACGCATTCCCCCTGTAGGAGTGAGCCTGCTCGCGATGGCGTCATCAAAGTTTCAACTGACCTATCGCCTTGTTAAGCGCCCCAGCCAACGTCGCCAACTCACTGCTCGTCGTCGCCGAATCCACCGTCTGCCGTACGGTGTTTTCAGTCACATCGCGAATACTCACCACCGCCCGGTTCATCTCCTCGGCGACCTGGCTCTGCTGCTCCGCCGCCACGGCAATCTGCGTGTTGCTCTCACGCATCTGTGCCACCGCCCCGGTGATGTCAGCCAATGCCTCACCGGCCTCCTGCGCCTGTTGCACGCAGTCGTCGGCCTTGTACGAACTCTCCTGCATGAAGTCCACTGCATCGCGGGTGCCGGCCTGCAGGGCGGACACCATGGTGGTGATTTCATCGGTCGAGGTCTGCACACGCTTGGCCAGATTGCGCACCTCATCGGCAACCACCGCAAAACCGCGGCCCATCTCGCCGGCGCGGGCGGCTTCGATGGCGGCGTTCAACGCGAGCAGGTTGGTCTGCTCGGCGATGCTGTGAATCACGCTGACCACGCCGTTGATTTTCTGGCTGTCCTCGGCCATCCGTTGAATCATCTCGGCGGTCTGCTGCACGCCGCTCGACAGCCCGGTAATCGACTGCTGTACGCGCGCCACTACCTGTTGGCCGCTGCCGGCGAGGCCGTCGGCGGTCTTTGACAGATCGCGGGTGGCACCGGCGTGCTGGGCGATGTGATAGACGGTGGCGGTCATCTCGTTGATCGCGGTGGCGGCCTGATCGGTCTCGCTCTGCTGGCCGAGCATGCCGTGACGCACTTCGTTCATGCTCGACGCCAGCCGTGCCGCACCGACGTCCAGTTGCCGCGCGGTGTTGGCGACGGTCGTGACCACACGCTGATAACCGGCCTGCATCGCATTGAAGGCATTGGTCATCTGCCCGACCTCGTCCTTGCCCGCCAACGGCACCCGGGCCGAGAGGTCGCCGGTTTTTTCGACGTGGAGCATGACGTCTTTCAACGTATTGAGTTGGCTGAGCAGAAAGCGGATCAGCAATTGCGAAGCGCCGAGCATCGCCAGCATCAGGATAAACACCGCGAATGCGTAGTTGGCGAAGCGCTCGCTGAACACCTGGCTCAGGCTCGGGGCGTAGGCGATGACCGCCACTTGTTCGCCATCGGCGCGGCTGAATACCTCGGCGCCCATTAACGGGTTGTCGCCGAACAGCGGCATTTCATTGATGGCATTCCAGCCGTTGCTGCCGCTGATTTCCAGCAGCGGTTGATCGTTGAGACGCGGTGCTTCACCGCGCTTGAAAGTCAGCACCTGAGCGGATTTGGGCAGCGCCCGCTCTGGCGGCCAGGCCTTGAGCAGTTGCGCCTGCGCCTGAGCGGAGGCCTGCGCGGCGTGGCTGCGGGCCTGTTGTTCAAGCTGGACGGCGTACAACACCAGCAGCAGGGTGGTGACAAAGGCGACCGCGTTGACCGCCCAGAATTTGTATTTCAGCGAGATATTGCTAAGCCAGGCACCCATGGAGGTCTTCTCTGATAGCGGAAACAGTTTTGGCAAGGTGCCATTATTGTGCCGCTATCCAGATGAGAAGACCTTGATATGAGTCAACAGACGCCGCTGCCCTGCTTTTCTGTAGGAGTGAGCCTGCTCGCGATAGCAGTGTGTCAGTCAATGCTGTAAGCAACTGACCCACCGCTATCGCGAGCAGGCTCACTCCTACAATGGGATTCGGTGGTGTCAGGAAACGATTGGCAAACCGTAGAACGTCCGGGCACATGCGGTGGTATGCGCCGCCAGCGCTTCTTCGGTCTCGCCGCGATGCAACGCCACCTCGCGCAACACCTCAGTCAGATACGCCGGCTCATTGCGACCGTTTTTCGGTTTCGGCCGCAGCGTGCGCGGCAGCAGATACGGCGCATCGCTTTCCAGCATCAGCCGTCCCGGTTTGATCTCTTTGACCAGCGGATGCAGATGCGTGCCGCGGCGCTCGTCGCAGATCCAGCCGGTGATGCCGATGTGCAAGTCCAGATCAAGGTAGCTGAACAAGGCTTTTTGCTCGCCGGTGAAGCAATGCACCACGGCCGCGGGCAACTGATCGCGGTAATCCCTGAGGATCTCCAGCAATCGCTGGTTGGCATCACGCTCATGCAGGAACACTGGCAATTGCAGCTCGACCGCCAACGCCAGGTGTTCCTCGAGGACTTTCTCCTGTTGCGGGCGCGGCGAGAAGTCGCGATTGAAGTCCAGCCCGCATTCGCCCACTGCAACGACATTGCCTTCCTGCAACAGGCTGCGCAGGCGCCGTGCACTGTCGGCATTCCAGTCGCTGGCCGAATGCGGGTGAATGCCGGCGGTAGCAAACAGTCGCTGACCGCTGTCATCGAGTTGCCGGCACAGTTCAAGCGCCTGTTCGCTGCCCTCGACGCTGGTGCCGGTCAGCACCAGCTGGCAGACCCCGGCGGCATAGGCGCGGTCTAGCACGGCCTGGTGTTTGTCGGCGAAACTGGGGTTGGTCAGGTTGACGCCGATATCGATGAGTTGCATGGTGCTACCTCGGGCCGAAGGCCGGAAAGCATATCAGAGCTGTAGATTTATAAGAAAAGCCAAGAACTACAACGGCTTATGGCTGTCTGTTGAGGCCGCGAGAGACCGGGGGTGGCGGTGATGCCATCACTGTGCCAGTCTTTCGCACTTTACCAGCGCTCCGAGCGCTCTGTTTTCCTCGGTGATTTCGCCACGGTTGTACGCGCAAATCGCCCGTATTCTTTTCGGAGAGTGGATGCATCGTCCCTCGGTTTTGCTGCTGTTGTGTGGCGCGTTGCTGCTGCCGATGCCGGTGCTCGCCCGCTTGCCCGGGCCGCTGCAAGCCGTGCCGGCGACCAAGGTCCGCGACCTGTCCGAGATTCGCAGCAGCCGCGTGTTGCGGGTGCTGGTCAATCAGAGCCGCAACAGCTCTGGCGAAGTTCAGGGCCAGGCCATCGGTGTCGAATACCATCGCTTGCGTGCGTTCGAGCAATACCTCAATGGCCATGCCCGCGATGGTCAGGACGTCACCCTCAAGATTATCCCCAAAGCCAAGGATCAATTGCTCGGCGCCTTGCAGCGTGGCGAGGGCGACATGGTCGCGCCCGGCGAGTTGCTCGATTTGCCGTCGGGCTATGCGGTGTCCAGCAGTGAACCGATCGCCAGCAATGTGCCGTTGGTGCTGGTCGGCATCAAAGGCGAGCGGCGTTACACCAAGGTCGAGCAGCTCTCCGGGAAAACCCTCGCGTTGCCCACCGGCAGCGCGGCGGGGGAGGCGGTCAGCCAGTTGAATCAGAAACTGGCGCTGCACAAGCTGGCGCCGATCAATATCGAATGGGTCGATCCGACACTGGCGGTAGAGGACGTGCTGGAGATGGTGCAGGGCGGCATTTTCCACCTGACCATCGTCGAGCAACCGATTGCCGAGCGCTGGGGCAAGATCCTGCCCAAATTGCGCCTCGACCGGCAGCTGAACCTCGGCGAACCGGGCGAAGAGCATTGGTTCGTGCGGCGCGACGCGTCGATGTTGCGTGCGAGCATCGACCGCTTCCTCACCGGTTACAAGAAACCGTCAAACGAAGATGCCGCGTTTCTGCGCATTTATCGCCGCCTGTATCAAGTCCATTACCCCTTGGCCAAGGCCGATCGCCAGCGTCTGGAAAAACTGCGTCCGACCCTGCAGAAGCACGCCGACGCGCAGAACATGGACTGGCTGAATCTGGCGGCGCTGGCGTTCAAGGAATCGCGCCTGCAACCCAACGCCCGCAGTGGCAGCGGCCCGACCGGGCTGATGCAGATCACGCCGTCCGCGGCGCAACGGGTCGGCGTCAGCAATATTCAGAATCTCGATGCCAATGTGCAGGCCGGGGCCAAGTACCTGGCGATGATCCGTCGCAAGTTCTTCAACAGCCCGAAACTCAATGAGCGTGAACGCATGGCCTTCACGCTCGCCGCCTACAACATCGGCCCGGAGCGCGTGCAGGGCATGCGTGCCGAAGCGCGGCGACGCGGCCTGAATCCGAACCAGTGGTTCTTCCAGGTCGAGCGCATTGCCATGGAGCAGGTGGGAATGGGCGCCGTCAGCTATGTTAATAGCGTCAACAAGTATTACTTGGCATTCGACCGGGAGCGGGAGTCGCTGGAGCCGCGCGGACAAAAAGTGGTCACACGGAAATAATCTAATAATTAGATTGTTATGGCGCAATTTTTGCGCTTTAAGCATAAAATAAACTGATTAATATAGCGACCAACCCAAACACACAACACTTCTGCACAACAAGGAATGCCCCATGAGTTCTCTGATCAACAAGGTTCTGTTCACCCGTGCCGGTTACGGCCTGACTGTTCTGCGTATCGCTGTCGGCGTCATCTTCGCCGCGCACGGTGCACAAAAGCTCTTTGGTCTGTTCGGCGGCTACGGCCTGGCCGGCACTGCGCAATGGATGGAGAGCATCGGCCTGACCCCGGGCTACCTGATGGCGTCGCTGGCCGGCGGTACCGAGTTCTTTGCCGGTCTGGCGCTGATCATCGGCCTGCTGGTGCGCCCGGCGGCACTGGGTCTGGCGTTCCTTTCGCTGGTGGCGATCTTCTCGGTACACATCGGCAACGGTCTGTTCATGGCCAACAACGGTTATGAGTTCGCCCTGGCCCTGCTGGCCGGCAGCATTGCAGTACTGATCGAAGGCGCCGGCAAGCTTTCGGCGGATCGCGCCATCGCCGGTTAAGCGCTCTGGCTCAAGCCCAAGGCCCGCATTGTGCGGGCCTTTTTTGTTGCGGCTGATTCTTGACACTGGTCGGTCACGTTATCTAGGATGTTGCTCATGCGCCGATTTAAACAGCTACTTGCGGGGCGCCAGGTAACTCGATCAGTTACCGTCAGAAGCCGTAACAGGGCTTCGAAATACCGCTAAAGCGCTGGTTCGGTGTTGCCTCTCACCTGCCATGCAGACTTTTGAGGCAGAGACACGACACGATGAATGCACTACGCCCTCCAGCACGTCCCGCGCCGATCACGGCTCATATCACCCAGCGCAACCCGAAAATTCTCCTGGGCGGCAAACACCAGCCGACGCTGTTGCGTTATCTCGATGGCTGGCCACGTCGCAGCGGCGGTCCTGCCGCCTTCCTGATCCAGTTTGTTGATGACGGCGAGTCGCTGGCGCGTTTTGCCAGCGACAGTTTCGATCTGGCGGTGATTCAGGCGCCCAGCGCAGAAGAGGCGCCTGACATGATCAAGCAACTGACCCGCGTTGCGCGGCAGGGTTTGATCACTCGCCGCTGATTCGGCTTACGGGTATTCGATCGCGACGATATAGACGAACTGCTCGCCGGTCGGCGTCTGTACCCGGACTTCCGCGTCAAGCGCTTTGCCGATCAACGCGCGAGCCAGTGGCGAGTCGATGCTGATCAGGCCTTGTTTCAGATCCAGTTCATCCGGACCGACGATGCGGTAGCGCGATTGCTTGCCGCCTTCGTCCTCGATGGTCACCCAGGCGCCGAAGTAGACCTTGTTCGGATCGCTGGGTTTTTCGCTGACTACCTTGAGTGCTTCCAGGCGTTTGGTGAGAAAGCGCACACGACTGTCGATTTCGCGCAGCATTTTCTTGCCGTAGGTGTACTCGGCGTTTTCCGAACGGTCACCCTGTGCCGCCGCCTCACTGACGGCTTGCGTGACTTGCGGGCGACGCACATGCCACAACTCATGAAATTCAGCGCGCATCCGCGCTTCACCCTCGGGGGTGATCAGCGCGGTGCCAGCGGTGCGGGGAGGGCGATAGCGGCTCATGGCAACTTCTTGTGATTAAGACGGCTTTGAGTCTATCAACCCTCGCGCAACACTGTCAGTGGGCTCGCGTTCAATGCCCGACGCGTACCGAACACACCGGCGCCACCAATCAACGCTGCGCCAATCAACGGCAACACCAGCAACCACGGATGCGGGTGCCACGGCAGGTCGAAGGCGTAGCGATACAACACCAGACTCACCACCTCCGAACCGATCGCCGCGAGCAGACCGCTGACCGCGCCGAGCAAACCGAACTCGATACGCCGCGCCTTGATCAGCAACTGCCGCTCGGCACCCAGCGCGCGCAACAGCGCACCCTGGCGAATGCGTTCATCCAGTGTCGCCTGCAGGCCGGAGAACAGCACCGCCATCCCCGCAGCGAGCACAAACAACAGCACATATTCCACCGCCAGGGTGACCTGGGCGAGGATACTGCGCAGTTGTTCGAGCAAGGCTTCGACCTGCAGGATGGTCACTGCCGGGAAGGTCCGCGACAGCTCGACGATCTGCTGATCGTGACCGGGGGCCAGATAGAAACTGGTCAGGTAGGTTGCCGGCAGATCCTTCAAGGTGCCGGGCTGGAAGATCATGAAAAAGTTCGGCTGGAAGTTATCCCAGTTGATCTCGCGCAGGCTGGTGACCTTCGCTTCACGATTGACCCCACCGACATTGAAGATCATGTGATCGCCGAGCTTGAGTTTCAGGCTTTCGGCGACTTTGCCTTCCACCGAGACGCCCGGTACATCGTCGGACGGCTGGCCGCTCCACCAGGAACCGGCGGTGAGCTTGTTACCGGCCGGCAGGTCCGCGGCCCAGGTCAGGCTCAGGTCGCGTTGAATGGCGCGGTCGCCCGCTGAATCCTTGCTGACGATTTGTTGTACCGCTTCGCCATTGATACTGATCAGTCGCCCCGGCACCACCGGATACAGCGGCGCCGCTTGCGCGGACACCTTGATCAGGTGATCGGCGAAAGCCTGTTTATCCCCTGGCAGGATGTTCAGCGCAAAATAATTGGGCGCATTTTTCGGCAACTGGTTCTGCCAGGTATCGAGCAGTTCGCCGCGCAGCAGGGCGATCAATGCCATCGACAGGAGGATCAGTCCGAAGGCCAGCGATTGTCCGGCCGCTGCCAACGGATGACGCAGCAATTGCCCAAGGCCCAGTCGCCAGGGCAGCGAGGCGCGGGCGAGCATCCGGCGCAGGCTTTGCAACAGCAACAGCAGCAAACCGCCAAGTACCAGCGCAGCGACCACGCCACCGCCGAGCAGAGCGAACGTCAGCAGCAGATCCAGGCTCAGGCGCCACATGATCAGGCCCAGCGCACCCAGCGCCGCGCCGTACACCATCCAGGTGCTCGACGGAATCGGCAGCATGTCGCGGCGCAACACCCGCAGCGGTGGCACCCGGCCCAGTGCCGCAAGTGGCGGCAAGGCAAAACCGGCCAGCGCCACCAGTCCGGTACCGATTCCGGCGATGGCCGGGAACAGGCCCCCCGGTGGCACATCACTGGGCAGCAAATCATGCAGCAAGGCGAACAGGCCCAGCTGCGCAAGCCAGCCGAGCAGGGCGCCGCTGATTGCGGCAACCAGCCCGAGCGCGGTGAGTTGCAGGCTGAACAGCACCATCGTTTCCCGGCGTGAAAGACCGAGGCAGCGCAGCAGGGCACTGGCATCGAAACGCCGACTGGCAAACCGATTGGCCGACAGCGCTACCGCCACACCGGCCAGTAACACCGCGACCAGACTGGCCATGTTCAGATAGCGCTCGGCCTTGCCCAAGGCACCGCCAATCTGTCGATTACCGTCACGGGCATCCTGAATTCTCTGGTTGGCGGCCAGGCCCGGTTTGATCAGTTCCCGATAGGTTTCCAGCGCCTGGGGTTCGCCGCGCCACAGTTCGCGATAGCTCACGCGGCTGCCCGGCTGCACCACGCCGGTGGCGGCGAGGTCTTCAAGGTTGATCAGCACCCGTGGCGTCAGGCTGTAGAAATTGCCGGCGCGGTCCGGCTCATAGGTCAGCACGCGCGTCATCTTCAGGGTCTTCATGCCGACATCGATGCTGTCGCCGATCTTCAGATCCAGCGCCGTCAGCAGGCGCGCCTCGACCCACGCTTCGCCGGGTTGCGGCTCGCCGCCGACTTCTTCAGGGGCAAAGGGGGCGGGCGCACTTTTCAGCTCGCCGCGTAATGGATAGGCGCGGTCGACGGCTTTGATGCTCGACAGTTGAATGCCGTTGTCGGTGGCGATGACGCTGGAAAACTCCACCACCTGCGCATGATTCAGGCGCAGTTCGCTGCCGCTGCGGATCTGCTCCTCGCGAGCCGGCGAGCTGCCTTCCAGCACCAGGTCGGCACCTAGAAATTCAGTTGCGCGCAGCATCATCGCGCCGTTGAGGCGGGCACCGAAGTAGCCAATCGCGGTGCTCGCCGCAACGGCGACCACCAGCGCAAAGAACAATACGCGCAACTCTCCTGCGCGGGCATCGCGGATGAGTTGACGAAGGGCAAGGCTGAACAGGCGTAACAGCGGCAAACGTGCCATCAAGGCTCCAGAGGGGCGACCAGCAGCCCGGCTTCAAGACGGATCAGACGCCGGCAGCGATGGGCCAGGCGTTCGTCGTGGGTCACCAGCACCAGAGTGGTGCCGCGTTCCTTGTTCAATTCGAACAGCAGGTCGCTGATGCGCTCACCGGTGTGGCTGTCGAGGTTGCCGGTCGGTTCATCGGCAAACAGCACGTCAGGTTCGGCAGCGAAAGCCCGGGCAATGGCCACGCGTTGCTGTTCGCCACCGGAGAGCTGACGCGGCGAGTGGGTCAGGCGCTGGCCGAGGCCGACGCGCTGGAGCAATTGCGTGGCGCGTTCGCGGGCGTCTTTGCGGCCATCGAGTTCGAGCGGCAGCATGACGTTTTCCAGCGCGTTGAGGCTGTCGAGCAACTGGAACGACTGGAAGACAAAACCGACGTGCTCGGCACGAATACGTGCGCGCTGGTCCTCATCGAGATTGCTCAGGCCCTGGCCGGCGAGGGTGACTTCGCCGCTGCTGGGCAGGTCGAGCCCGGCGAGCAGGCCGAGGAGGGTGGATTTGCCGGAACCGGACGCGCCAACGATGGCCAGGCTGTCGCCCTTGTTCAGTTCCAGGCTGAGTTCGTGCAGGATAGTCAGTTCACCTTCCGCGCTAGGGACCACTTTGCTGAGGTTCTTCGCGGTGAGAATGCTTGCGCCCATGGAGAATCCGATGCGTGTATGGTTTTTGAGTGCTGGTCTGGCCTTGATGTGCATGGCCCAGAACGCAGCGGCGGGTACTGTCCTGATCGTTGGCGATAGTATCAGCGCCGGTTTCGGACTGGATACCCGCCTTGGGTGGGTGTCGTTGCTGGAGCAACGGCTCAAACAGGAGGGTTTCGACGATAAAGTGGTCAACGCCTCCATCAGTGGCGACACCAGTGCCGGAGGCCTGGCGCGGCTGCCGGCGCTGCTTGCAGAGCATAAGCCGGAGTTGGTGATCCTCGAACTTGGAGGTAACGATGGCCTGCGCGGAATGCCGCCAACACAATTGCAACAAAATCTTGCCTCGATGATCGATCGTTCCCGCCAGAGCGGTGCAAAAGTGCTTTTGCTCGGCATGCAGTTGCCTCCCAATTACGGCAAGCGTTACACCGATTCCTTTGCCGAGGTTTACGGCAAGCTCGCCGACGCGAAAAACATCCCGCTGGTGCCGTTTTTCCTCGAGGGCGTCGGTGGCCATCCGGACTTGATGCAGGCCGACGGTCTGCACCCGGCCGCCGGGGCTCAGGCCAAGTTGCTGGAAAATGTCTGGCCGACGCTAAAACCGCTGCTATGAGGCTTTTCTAGTGGCAGGCTTTCGGCTAATGTGGCGCCCCCTAATTTGGAGCCCCCGATGCCGCGTCCTGCCTGGTCCCTGTTTGCCTACCAACTGATCGAGCCTGACGAGCAGCTGGACCTGTTCGCCTGCCAGGAAGTGCGGGTGCATCTGGTGACGCGTCAGCTGGAACTCGGCGGCTCGGCCGATCGCACCCTGTGCGGCAGCCTGCTGCCAGCGCAGCCGCGCTGGTCCAGCGTGGACCGTCGGGTGTTTCAGGATCAGCGCCTGTGTTCGCTGTGCCGGGCGATTCTCGAATCGCAGAAGCGCGGCACGTCGCCGATCTGGCCGGAGCTGCGTTTCGAACTTTGACGTCACCCAAATCCCCTGTGGCGAGGGAGCTTGCTCCCGCTCGGCAGTGCAGCCGTCGCAAAATTGCCGAATACTTGTCTGACTGAAAAGCCAAGAGGGCCTGCTGCGCAGTCCAACGGGAGCAAGCTCCCTCGCCACAGGTCTTGAGTCTCCCCGAAATTTCAAAGTGCGGTGTACAATCGCGCCCTTATACCCTTGATGATCATGCGAAGGATTTTCCGGATGTTGCCGCGCTTTCCTGCCGTCACCCGCTGCCTGTCACTTGCCGCCCTGTGTGTGGCCGGTCCCGTTGCTGCATTGGAGCTTCCCCTGCCACCGCCTGGCGAAGACATCGTCGGCCAGGTGCAGGTAATCAAAGCCAAGT
Source organism: Pseudomonas hamedanensis (assembly GCF_014268595.2). Classification (NCBI taxonomy): domain Bacteria; kingdom Pseudomonadati; phylum Pseudomonadota; class Gammaproteobacteria; order Pseudomonadales; family Pseudomonadaceae; genus Pseudomonas; species Pseudomonas hamedanensis. Next base: position 4,757,589 of record NZ_CP077091.1, on the reverse strand, counting down.
ACGAAGACACATTCGCCGATCTCGGCACGACCTACGACCTGGGCTATTCGGAAATGGTCGCGGCCAACCCGGGCGTCGATGCCTGGCTGCCCGGTGCCGGTACCGAAATCGTGTTGCCGACGCGTTTCATCCTGCCGCCGGGACCGCGCGAGGGCATCGTCATCAACCTGGCTGAATACCGCCTCTACTACTACCCGAAAGGCCGGAACGTGGTGTACACCTTCCCGCTGGGTATCGGTCGTGAGGGTTGGGGGTCGCCGATCGCTCATACCTCGATCATCGCCAAGACGCCGAACCCGACCTGGACGCCTCCGGCCTCGATCAAGGCCGAACACGCCGCCGATGGTGATCCGCTGCCGAATGTCGTGCCGGCGGGGCCTGACAATCCGCTGGGGCCGTTCAAGTTCACGCTTGGCACGCCGGGTTACCTGATTCACGGTTCGAACAAGAAATTCGGTATCGGCATGCGCACCAGCCACGGCTGCTTCCGCATGTTCAACAACAACGTGCTGGAGATGGCCAGCATGGTCCCGGTCGGGACTTCGGTGCGCATCATCAACGATGCGTACAAGCTCGGCAGCAGTGGCGGCAAGGTCTATCTGGAAGCGCACACGCCGATCGACGACAAGGGCAACCCGTCGGTGGTCGACAAACACACCGCGGTCATCAATGCGATGCTCAAGCGTGAAGACGTCACCAGTAACTTGCGGGTGAATTGGGACGTGGTGCGCGATGTGGTCGCGGCCGAAGATGGCCTGCCAACCGAAATCGGTACGCCGGGTACTTCCGCGCCGATGGTCTCGAGTGCGCCGATCGACTTGCAGTAAGCCGCCAGTCGCGAACCCGTCGATGCGTTAAGCGTCGGCGGGTTTTTTTGTGCCCGGGCAAAAGCGTCGGGCACAAAAAAGCCGACCCGAAGAATCGGGTCGGCTCGATAACAACCCCGAAGGATTATTACTTGCGGCTAGCTTTGTCCAGCATGCGCAGAGCACGCTCGTTAGCTTCGTCAGCAGTCTGTTGTGCTTTTTGAGCAGCAGCCAGAGCTTCATCAGCTTTACGGTAAGCTTCGTCTGCACGAGCCTGGGAGCGAGCAGCTGCGTCTTCAGTAGCGGTCAGACGTGCTTCGGTTTCTTTCGATGCGCTGCTGCAACCGGTAGCCAGAACTGCGGCCAGAGCCAGAGCAGAGAATTTCAGAACGTTGTTCATCGTGTTCCCCTTCAAGGACTTTCAAATTAAGTAGCTGTCTCCTCACGATTGAGGAAATAGCCGGCGTACATACTACCCATTACTTGTAGTAAGTAAACTGACGTAGCGCAAGAAGCAAAAAAAATTGTAGGCGTTGATTCTTTTTCGAGCAACTTTTAACGTTGCTGTATAAAAAGTATCCAGCTGCAAGCCCCGCCCTGAGTGACTCGATCAGAAAAAGTTCCCGCCGCTGTGCAGTGTTTTTGTTGCTTTCGGTAAAAGTCCGCGTAGATGAAATACGTCCACACTTTTATTCCGATTTTGTGCACGGCTTCGCTTATCTTTGCCCATGTTGAGGTGACTTTAAAAAAGCGTGCACGTCTTAAGTCTCAACATCCGGCAATGTTCAGGTGAGCGGCCCGGGAAGAGCGTTACCCAGGCCCACCCTGCGTCCATCGGAGCCACCCCCGCCAGCCCCTCGATGACGAGTGCACCTTGAGCATTTTTGCCAATGGTGCCTACTATTTATCAGGTGCCCGGTTGCGCGGGATCGGTGTGGCTCTTCTCGGTGCCCAACAGGCACGGGGTGGCGTAGATGTTCCTTCGCCGGAAAAACATCGGTAAGGTAGGGTCAGAATTCAAGACCCGCGAGGAGTAGTGATGAGCGAGGCGTTGTCCATCCACCATGACCAGGCTGGTCATCAGTTCGAGACCAGTGTGGACGGTCATCGTGCCTACCTGACGTACATGGATCTGGGGAAACAGACCCTGGATATCTATCGCACGTTTGTGCCCAACGCCTTGCGTGGCCGTGGCATTGCCGCCGCGCTGACCGAAAGGGCGCTGCAATACGCCGAGGAAATGGGCTACACGGTGATCCCGTCGTGCTCCTACGTCGAGCGCTACATGGAACGCCATCAGCGTCGCGCCGCAAAGATCTGAAGCGCGTACACACAAAAACGCCGGGCAATGCCCGGCGTTTTTTTATGCGTGCGAAACCCTGCTTAAGTACGCTGGCGCTTCGGCAATACGTCCTTGAGCTTGGCATGCATGCTGCGCAAGGTGTTTTCGGTGGCGGACCAGTCGATGCAGGCATCGGTGATCGACACGCCGTATTGCAGGTCGGCAAGGTCTTTGGGGATTGCCTGGCAGCCCCAGTTCAGGTGGCTCTCGACCATCAGGCCGATGATCGACTGATTGCCTTCGAGGATCTGGTTGGCGACGTTTTCCATCACCAGCGGCTGCAGGGCCGGGTCCTTGTTGGAGTTGGCGTGGCTGCAGTCGACCATGATGTTCGGCTTGATCTTCGCCTTGTTCAACGCCTGCTCGCACAGGGCGACGCTGACCGAATCGTAGTTCGGCTTGCCGTTACCGCCACGCAACACCACGTGACCGTAGGCATTGCCCTTGGTGGTGACGATCGACACGCCACCTTCCTGGTTGATACCGAGGAAACGGTGCGGGCTGGACACCGACTGCAAGGCGTTGATCGCCACGGTCAGGCCGCCGTCGGTGCCGTTCTTGAAGCCGACGGCGGAGGACAGGCCGGAGGCCATCTCGCGGTGAGTCTGCGATTCGGTGGTACGCGCGCCGATGGCCGACCAGCTGATCAGGTCCTGCAGATACTGCGGGGAGATCGGGTCGAGGGCTTCGGTGGCGGTCGGCAGGCCTTTTTCGGCCAGATCCAGCAGCAACTGGCGACCGATGTGCAGACCATCCTGAATCTTGAACGAGTCATCCAGGTACGGATCGTTGATCAGGCCTTTCCAGCCGACGGTGGTACGCGGCTTCTCGAAATACACACGCATGACCAGATACAGGGTATCGGCAACTTCCTCGGCCAGTACCTTGAGACGATCGGCGTATTCGTGGGCGGCCTTGATGTCGTGGATCGAGCACGGGCCGATCACGACAAACAGACGGTGGTCGGTGCCATCGAGAATGTTGCGAATGACTTCGCGGCCCTTGGTGACGGTGCGCAAGGCGGCGTCGCTCAGGGGGATATCACGCTTGAGCTGATCGGGAGTGATCAGGGTCTCGTTAGAGGCGACGTTTAGGTCGTTGATCGGTAAATCAGCCATCGTTTACTCGTCAGGTCACGGATGCCGGCCGCCAGCGATCCCCGCGCGGCGGAGCACAGCAGATTTAGCGCGTCGGGGGAGCCGAACCTTAGCGCGTCAGACGCGGCTCGACAATGGGCAAACGGTGCTTTAGTCCAGCGCTGGCTGCGTAAAAGCCTCGCGCAGGCGATCATCGGAGAACTCGTCGGCGTGTTGCTCGACCCATTGCAGGGCCAGTTGCTGAATGGCCTGGAGATCATCGTGGGGGTCATTCTGGCGACAGAAACGCTCGATCTGACACACCTGCTCACCCATTCTTGCGCTGAACAGCGTCTGTTCATCGGTAAAGGCGATCCCCACCAGATAGCCCTTTTTGCGCCGCAGGCACCAGGCGACGAAGCCTGCAAAGCAGATGTCGGCGTGCAGCGTCGGCAGGCGTACCTGCAAGGCGGTGCCATGGCGCCAGGCACGGTGGTAATTGCAAGCGATGCCGCCGAGGCTGATAGTGTGCAGCTGTTGTCGGGAAATGCACTCAGGCTTGAGCAAGGTTAATTCAACCGGCACTTCCTCCGGATGAGGTATGAAACGTCCCATGAGCACAGACTCCCTGTGTCGGCCATCTGACATTGTTTCCCCCAGTATAGTGGTCGAATCCGAGCTGACCGATTTCGACGCCGACCAGCAGCTGTTGGCGATGAGCGGTGTTTCGCTGGTGATTTTTACCAGCCTCGGCTGCGCCAGTTGTCGCTATGCCCGCGAAGTCCTGCCGGGAATGGCGCTGGCGGTTGATCGCCTGTGCTGGATCGATGCTGGCGTGAACGGCGGATTGGTGCAGCGCTACCAGGTGTTTCATTTGCCGGCGCTGTTTGTGGTGCGCGACGGCGAATTCTTTGGTGCCTTGCACACGCGCCTGACGGTCGATGACTTGAACCAGGCCGTGGCTCAGGCGCTGGGTCGAACTGCAGAGGAGTTGCCATGAGCGAGACAGTGAACAAACCGGTGGTGGGCATTATCGGCACCGGTGCGATCGGTGGGTTTTACGGGGTGATGCTGGCGCGTGCCGGTTTCGATGTGCACTTTTTGTTGCGCAGCGAATTTTGCGCAGTGGCTGAGCGCGGTTTGCAGATCAACAGTGCGGTGCACGGCCCGTTGACGCTGCATCCGGCCAATACCTACTCCGCCGCCGAAGACATGCCGCCCTGCGACTGGTTGCTGGTCGGCACGAAAACCACCAGCAACGTCGGTCTGGCACCAGCGATCATTCAAGCGGCCAAACCCGATGCAAAAGTGCTGTTGCTGCAAAACGGTCTTGATGTCGAAGACAGTCTGCGGCCGTTGTTAGCGGATTCGCTGCATCTGCTGGGTGGTCTGTGCCTGATCTGCGTGCACCGCGACGGCCCGGGGCTGATAACCCATCAGGCCCTCGGCGCAGTAAACGTCGGTTATCACAGCGGCCCGGCCATCGCTGACGCGGCGCGTCAGGCGATTGTCGAGGAGGGCGCCGGGCTGTTCCGCGCTGCCGGCATCGATTCCCAGGCGATGGCTAACCTGCATCAGGCGCGCTGGCAGAAGCTGGTCTGGAATATTCCCTACAACGGTCTTTCGGTGCTGCTGGGCGCCGGCACCACGCCGCTGATGGCCGATGCCGACAGCCGCGTGCTGATTCAGGCGCTGATGGCCGAAGTGGTGCGGGGCGCCAAGGCCTGCGGCCACGACATTGCGCCGGGATACGCTGACTACCTGTTCACCATGACCGAAAAAATGCCCGACTATTGGCCGAGCATGTACCACGATTTCCGACATAAACGACCACTGGAGCTGGAGGCGATTTACGCTCGGCCACTGGCGGCGGCAAAAGCGGCAGGCTGTGAATTGTCGCGCATAGATGCGTTGTATCGCAGTCTGTGTTTTATCGATCGTGGCAACCTTTGAGTTTTTCTGGGCAAGGCGGGGGAAGGCATGGCCAACAATATCGATGACAAACTGGTGCTGGCGATTTCGTCGCGTGCGCTGTTCGACCTGAGCGAAAGCCACAAGGTCTACCTGTCGAGCGGCGTCGAAGCCTATCGGCAATACCAGATCGAACATGAAGACGAGATTCTCGCGCCGGGCGATGCCTTCCCGCTGGTGGAAAAACTGCTGAGCCTCAACAGCCGCCTCGGCCGTGCGCGGGTCGAGGTGATCCTGGTATCACGCAACAGCGCCGACACCGGGCTGCGCGTGTTCAACTCGATTCACCATTACGGCCTGGCGATTTCCCGGGCGGCGTTCGTGGGCGGGCGCAGTCCGTATCCCTACCTGAAAGCGTTTGGTTGTGATTTGTTTCTGTCGACTCATGCCGAGGACGTACGCGCCGCCCTCGACGCCGGCTTCGCCGCAGCGACGATCCTGTCCGGTGGCGCGAGCCGCGCGGCCAGCGATGAATTGCGCATTGCCTTCGACGGCGACGCAGTGATCTTCTCCGACGAATCTGAACGCATTTATCAGTCCGGCGGGCTCGAAGCGTTTCAGGCCAAAGAGCGCGAATCGGCCCGCGAGCCGTTGCGGGGCGGGCCGTTCAAAGGTTTTCTGGCGGCGCTCAATCTGTTGCAGCGCGAGTTTCCCGACGATGCCTGCCCGATCCGCACGGCGCTGGTCACCGCGCGTTCGGCGCCGGCCCATGAGCGGGTGATCCGCACCTTGCGCGAATGGGACATCCGCCTCGATGAATCGCTGTTTCTTGGTGGTCTGACCAAATCCGCATTCCTTGAAGCGTTCGCCGCTGACGTGTTCTTCGATGACCAGACCGGCCACTGCGAACTGGCCCGAGAGGTGGTCGCCACCGGCCATGTGCCGCACGGCATCAGCAACGAACCTTCGATCTAGAGCCTTCTGGTTCAGGACATTGCGTCACACGTCGTACTCGCCGAGGCACTGCTAAGCTGAATCAATCTCCGCCATCGTTGGCTCGCGAGGAGGTCCCATGATTCGCTCAATGCTGTATGCCACCGACCTCGGTCTTTACGCACCGTTCGTGATGCAGCATGCCCTGGCGCTGGCGCGAACATTCAATGCCGATCTGTATGTGGTGCATGCGGTGGAACCCATGGGCCTGTTTGCCGAGTCGGTGTTGCAGAGCTACCTCGACGAACAGGCATTGAACGAATTCCATAGTCAGGGTCTGAAAACTGTCATCGCCAACATCGAGCAGCGGGTGCTGGACAGCTTTCGTGAAGAACTGGGGGACGAGGGCGAGCAGGACTTGCAGCGCATTCGCGCGGTGCGCGTGCTGCAGGGCGATCCGTCGCAGGTGATTCTCGACCAGGTGCAGAAACTCTCCGTCGATTTACTGATCGTAGGGAGTCACAGCCACGGGGTCGGTGCGGAAACACCGTTGGGGCGCACGGCAGCGCGGGTCCTGCAATTGGCCAAGGTGCCGGTGTATCTGGTGCCATTGGTGGAGCGCCGGCGCCGGGAGGATCGCTGAGGCAGAATAATGGCGCTTTGATAAAAAAGTTCTAGATTTATTATCCAAACCATTAATATAGTTATATACCGTCGCTGATGCCCGTGGCGTCTTTCTGCTTTGAGGGATTCATATGAAGCTTCAACAACTGCGCTACATCTGGGAAGTGGCGCACCACGACCTCAACGTTTCCGCTACCGCCCAAAGCCTCTACACCTCGCAACCGGGCATCAGTAAACAGATTCGCCTGCTGGAAGACGAACTGGGCGTAGAAGTGTTCGCCCGCAGCGGCAAGCACCTGACCCGCGTCACCCCGGCCGGTGAGCGCATCATTACCACCGCCGGCGAGATTCTGCGCAAGGTCGAAAGCATCAAGCAGATTGCCCAGGAATTCTCCAACGAGAAGAAAGGCACGCTGTCGATTGCCACTACTCACACCCAGGCGCGTTACGCCCTGCCGCCGGTGATCAGCAATTTCATCAAGCAATACCCGGACGTGGCGCTGCACATGCATCAGGGCTCGCCGATGCAGATTGCCGAAATGGCCGCTGATGGCACCGTCGATTTCGCCATCGCCACCGAAGCGCTGGAACTGTTCGGCGATCTGGTGATGATGCCGTGCTACCGCTGGAACCGCTGCGTGGTCGTGCCTCAGGGCCATCCGCTGACCAAACTGCCGAAGCTGACACTTGAAGCCCTGGCCGAATACCCGATCGTGACCTATGTGTTCGGCTTCACCGGCCGTTCGAAACTCGACGAAGCTTTCAGTCATCGCGGCCTGACGCCGAAAGTGGTGTTCACTGCCGCTGACGCCGACGTGATCAAAACCTACGTGCGTCTGGGCCTGGGCGTGGGCATCGTGGCGAAAATGGCCGTCGACACCAAACTCGATAGCGACCTGGTGGTGCTGGATGCCAGTGAACTGTTCGAGTCGAGCGTGACCAAGATCGGTTTCCGTCGCGGCACGTTCCTGCGTGGTTTCATGTGCGACTTCATCGAGAAGTTTGCCCCGCACCTGACCCGGGAAGTCATGGCCAAGGCCATTCAATGCCACAACAAGCAGGAACTGGAAGAACTGTTCGATGGCGTCGAACTGCCGGTTCACTGATCCGCTGCTTCAAAGCACCTCGGTGACAGCAAACTGTTGCCGGGTGCCCGCCACCAGAATTTCCACCTCATCGCCCTCGAACTTGCCCAGCAGGCTTTTGCCCAGCGGCGAGCGCGGGGTGATGACGGTAATCGGCTGACCGACCACGTCGACTTTCAGGCCTGCCGCATCCGGTGCCAGAAACAGCCATTGCTCGCGCCCCTTTTCGTCCTCCAGACCGAGCAGGGCGCCGACTTCGATCCCGCGATTTTCATCGTAGGCGCGCAACGTCAGGTTTTGGCACAGCGCCAGTGACTGACGGATTTCCTCGACCCGTTTCGCCTGACCCGCCGCCAGATAGGACGCCTCCAGCCCCAGGGTGTCGTACTTGTTTTCAGCGATGTTCTCTTCGTGGGTCGCGGTTTCGTAAGCGGTCTGCGCAGCACGCTCGGCGATGTCGAGGTCGATGCGCAGCTTGTCGAGAATCAATTGGTGGACGGTCTGTTTGTTCATGGTCAATCGCAGAATTGCAAAACGTTGGCGCGGCTCTTTTCAGTCGGCGCGGTCTGGTCCTGTTGCAGCCAGAACTGGCATTTGGGATTCGAGGCATTACGCGAACTGGCGCGCGCCTGATCCAGCCGGGCCTGTTGTTCGTTCTTGCGCAGGTTTTCTTCGTACTGTTGGAACAGTGGACTTTGCGCCGGGATGTCCGGCTGAACTTGCACGGGTACTGGCGCCGTCGCGGGTGGATTGACTCTCTGCTGCACCGCTTGGGCGACAGGCGCCAGTTGCTCGGGGAAGATAAAACGCGACAGCAGCCAGCAGGTCAGTGCGATGGCGACGAAGCCCAGCCACAGGCCCAAAGCTATGCTGCCAATCAAATGCAGCGCGCTAAGCTGAACAGGCAAGGGGCGACGCGGATTGGGGCGGTAGGGCATGGCTGCCTCCTGGCGGTGATTGCGGGCAAGTGCCGCGATTGTCGCACGAAGATTAATCGCCGTCGGCTCTTCTGCACGAGATCATTTATGCGGACAATCAGCGTTTTTGCCAACGGGGAGTCTTGAATGCCGCAACCGAAAACCCGCTGGGATATTTTCTGCACCGTGGTCGACAACTTCGGCGACATCGGCGTCACCTGGCGTCTGGCCCGGCAACTGGTGGCCGAACATGCCTTGCCGGTGCGCTTGTGGGTCGATGATTCGCACGCGTTCGAGCGCATCTGCCCAGAGATCGACGTCGATCTTGCGCAGCAATGGCAGCAGGGTGTCGAAGTGCGTCACTGGCCGAGCGAGTGGGTCCACGCCGAGGCCGCCGATGTGGTGATCGCTGCCTTCGCCTGCCAGTTGCCCGCTAATTACATGGACAGCATGGCCGCGCGGGAAACACCGCCGCTGTGGCTCAACCTCGATTATCTCAGCGCCGAAGACTGGGTGACCGGCTGTCACGGCTTGCCATCGGTGAAATACAAAACGGTGCAAAAGTTCTTCTTCTTTCCGGGCTTCAAACCGGGGACGGGTGGTCTGCTGCGTGAACGCGGATTGCTCGAACGGCGTCGGCAGTTTCAGCAGGATCGGTCGGCGCAGCGACAATTCCTGCAAGGGTTGGGCATTGATCCCGCGCCCGATGCGCAGTTGATCTCGCTGTTTGCCTACGAAAATACCGGATTGGCCAGTTGGCTGGACGTACTGGCCGGCGACGCGACGCCGACCCACCTGCTGGTGCCGGAAGGGCGGATTCTCGGCGATGTGGCGCGCTGGCTGGGCGTGGAAACCCTCACCGTCGGCGCGATACAGGCGCGCCAGACGCTGACCGTGCAGGTGCTGCCGTTCGTCCGGCAAGACCAATACGATCACTTGCTCTGGTGCTGCGATTTCAACGCGGTGCGCGGCGAAGATTCCTTCGTGCGGGCGCAATGGGCGGGGCGGCCGATGCTCTGGCACATCTATCAGCAGGATGACGACATCCACCTGGACAAGCTCGACGCCTTCCTCGCGCTCTATACCAAGGGCCTGCCACCGGAAGCCGCCCAGGCGATGAACGGTCTCTGGCGCGCCTGGAACGCCGGTCAACCGATCGGCGAGCACTGGCTGGCAGCCCGCAAGCACTGGCCACCACTGCAGGAAAACGCCGAGGCATGGTGTCTGGAACAGGCCTTGCAGGCCGATCTTGCCACGGCGCTGGTACAGTTTTATGTAAATTGGATATGATACGCGGCCTAGATTTTTGTAAATCCCATCCAAATTCGGATATTCGCAATGAAAACTGGTAAAGAACTCAAACCCGGTACCGTGATCCGTATCGACAACGATCCTTGGCTGGTTCAGAAAGCTGAATTCACCAAGTCGGGCCGTAACAGCGCGATCATGAAGACCAAGCTGAAGAACCTGCTGACCGGTTACAAGACCGAAACCGTTTACGGTGCGGACGACAAACTGGACGACGTGATCCTGGATCGTAAAGAAGCCACCCTGTCGTTCATCAGCGGTGACACTTACACGTTCATGGACACCACTGACTACACCATGTACGAACTGAACGCCGAAGACATCGAAAGCGTTCTGCCTTTCGTTGAAGAAGGCATGACCGACGTTTGCGAAGCCGTGTTCTTCGAAGAGCGTCTGGTTTCCGTAGAATTGCCGACCACCATCGTGCGTCAGGTTGACTACACCGAAGGCTCCGCTCGCGGTGACACTTCCGGCAAGGTGATGAAGCCTGCCAAACTGAAGAACGGTACCGAGCTGTCGGTAGCTGACTTCATCGAAATCGGCGACATGATCGAGATCGATACCCGCGAAGGCGGTTCCTACAAAGGCCGTGCCAAATAAGCACTGCTTTTTCCGGAAAGAAAAAACCCGACCATTGAGTCGGGTTTTTTTGTGCCTGCGGTTTGTGCAACAACGCAAATCCCCTGTAGGGGTGAGCCTGCTCGCGATGGCGGTGATTCAGTCACTGAAGAGGTCGACTGAAATGACGCTATCGCGAGCAGGCTCACTCCTACAGGGGGGGGATGTGGTTATTTCAGGTGTTCCTTAAGCTCTTGCGAAGCCTGCAACATCGCCGACCGCACCGCCGGCACCTGGCTGACCACGTTGAGCAAACCGTAATCGTGGATCATGCCGTTGTACCGCACCGCCGTCACCGGCACACCCGCTTCGTCGAGTTTGCGTGCGTAAGCCTCGCCCTCATCACGCAGCACGTCGGCGCTGGCGGTCTGTACCAGCGCAGGCGGCAAGCCTTTGAGTTGTGCGGTGGTGGCGCGCAGCGGCGAGGCGTAGATCTCGTTACGCTGCCTGGCGTCGGTGGTGTAGTTGTCCCAGAACCACTTCATCATGTTGCGGGTGAGGAAGTGACCTTCTGCGTACTGGTTATACGAACCGGTGTCGAAGTTGGCATCGGTCACCGGCCACAGCAGCACCTGGAATTTGATCGCCGGCGTGCCTTTGTCTTTCGCCATCAGCGCTACAACCGCCGCCATATTGCCGCCGACGCTGTTGCCGGCCACGGCCAGACGCTTGCCGTCGACGTTGATCTCTTTGCCGTGTTCCGCCACCCATTTAGTCGCGGCGTAGGCCTGGTTGATCGCCACCGGGTAATGCGCTTCCGGTGAAGGGGTGTAATTGACGAACACCGCCGCCGCCCCTGAACCGACCACCAGATCCCGCACCAGGCGTTCGTGCGTCGGGAAATCCCCCAGCACCCAGCCGCCGCCGTGGAAGAACATGAACACCGGCAGCTCACCCTTGACCCCGGCCGGCCGGACGATGGTCAGGCTCAACGATTGACCATCGACCTGCACGGTCTTTTCGCTGACGTCGGCTTTGGGCAGCGTCAACTTGACCCCGGACTGCGCGCCGACCAGCACGGCGCGGGCATCCTTGGGCGACAGCTGCTCGATCGGCTTGCCGCTGCCTGAATTCAGCACATCGAGAAAGGCCTGGGTGTTGTGTTCGACATCACCGGCAAAAGCGCTGTGCACCGAGAGGGCGAGAAGGGTACCGGTCAAGACTTTGCTGAAAGTGTTCATGTTCAATTTCCTTGTTCGGGCCGGGGGCTTGAGTGATTACACGGTGACGTGCAGACGGACATCGACGTTGCCACGGGTGGCGTTGGAGTACGGGCAGACCTGGTGAGCTGCGTCGACCAGCGCTTGTGCGTCGGCTTGTTCAAGGCCCGGCAGGCTGATGTGCAAATCGATGTCCAGACCGAAACCGCCAGGGATCTGGCCGATGCCGACATGGGCGGTAATCGACGCGTCGTCCGGAATCTTGCGTTTGGTCTGGCTGGCGACGAATTTCAACGCGCCGATGAAGCAGGCCGAGTAACCGGCAGCGAACAGTTGTTCCGGATTGGTCGCCGCGCCGCCGGCACCGCCGAGTTCTTTGGGGGTGGCGAGTTTGACGTCAAGCACGTTATCGCTGGAGATCGCACGACCGTCACGGCCGCCAGTGGAAGTTGCGATTGCGGTGTAGAGAGTTTGCATGGTGTGAGCCTCGTTGGTTGTGATGTTGTGCGCTAATTGTTTGCGCGCTAAGTAGGTGTGAAGAGAATGTATAGCGCTAATGTTTAGCGCGCAAGATAAATTTTTGAGAAAATTTGAAATAACGTGACTGTCGAGAGATCAATCAGCTGGAGAGGGTTGAGATAGAAGGCTCGGAGGGGATTTGAAGGCGAAAGATATTTTCAGGCGAAGGCGCTCTACTGTAGGAGTGAGCCTGCTCGCGATAGCGTTCTGTCAGGCAACATATGCGGTGACTGGAATACCGCTATCGCGAGCAGGCTCACTCCTACAGGGGACTGTGGCGTTCAGTTGAGGCTGTCTTGCAGATGCCCCCGCAGTGCCTGCAATTCGGCCTGCAATTTCTGCAATCGCTCCAGGGTGAAACCGCTGGCACCCAAAATGCACTGAGGCACGGTTTGCGCCTTGTCGCGCAAGGCCCGGCCCGCTTCGGTCAGCTCGACAATCACCACCCGTTCATCCGCTTTGCTGCGGGTGCGGCTAAGCAGGCCTTCCGCTTCCAGGCGTTTGAGCAGCGGGGTCAGCGATCCCGGATCGGTAAGCAGACGAGCGCTGATTTCCCCCACGGTCAAACCGTCTTGCTCCCACAGCACCATCATCGCCAGATACTGCGGATAGGTCAGCCCCAGCGCCTGCAACAGCGGTTTGTAGACCTTGGTCATCATCAGCGACGTCGAGTGCAGGGCGAAGCACGCCTGGTTGTCGAGCAGCAAGTCGTCGCAATTGTCGCGTTCGGAAGTCATGTCAAAGCCTTGATCGTTGATCGTTTTAAATCTAGCGCTCGAATCTTTAATGCGCCAGATAAATATGCCCGGGTCAGTGTCGAGCGAATTGCCGTTGCAAAGCCAGGTCCCAAGGCGGCACCGGGCTGAAGCGGGTTTTCAGGTACTCCAGCAACAAACGACTGCGCGAATGAATCTGCTGTTCCATCCGCAGCGCATAAATGCCGGTGCACTCCGGCGGCGGCAGGCCGTGTTCACAAAACAGCGGCAGCAACTCGCCGCGCAGCAGGTATTCGCTGGCCAGCCAGGTTGGCAGGTGTGCGACGCCCAGTCCCGCCGCCGCGCCACACGCCAGGGCCTCGGCATTGTTGGCGCTCAGGCGTATGCGCGACGGACGATGCAACTGCATCTGCCCGTCCACCTCGAACTTCCAGGCGAAGGGCGGCGCAAGGCCTTCCCAGTCCAGACCGTCGTGTTCGTTCAACTGCGCAGGGTGATTGGGAACGCCACGGCGCTTCAGATAGTCGGGACTGGCGCAGGCGACACGGACCATGCTTGCCAGCGGTGTCGCGACCAATCGGGTGTCCGCCAGTTGGCCGGCACGCAGCACCAGGTCGACCTTGCCCAGATTGGCGCCGGCCATGTCGATGAAGCTGTCGATCAGGTGCATCTGCACGTCGAGTCCGGGGTAGAGCAAAAGAAAATCGGCAATCACTGGCGCCAGATGCCGACGTCCGAAGGCCGCGGGTGCGTCGATGCGGATCAGCCCTTCAGGTGCGCTGCTCAGGGACACGGCTTCGGCGCGTGCCAGTTGCAGCTCGGCGATGATCCGTCGCGCTCGTTCGGCAAACGCCATGCCGGCCGAGGTCGGGAGTACGGCATGGGTGCTGCGCACGAATAACTGGCTGCCCACCGCACTTTCCAGGCTGTCGATGCGCCGCGCCACGGCGGAAGGCGTCAGCGGATGGCGACGCGAAGCGGCCGAAAAGCTGCCGCTCTCCAATACATCAAGGAACAAGCCGAGCTGGTCGGTCAATTGGTTGGGATTCATCAGAAAAACACGCTTGTGCAAAATCGGCATAGCCATTGTGCGTTGCTGTGCGTTTCCCCGCTAGGCGCGACTGCGTAGCATTGGTCACTTGACGCTTGAGGATGACGGTTGTGATGGAGCTTTTGTTGTACCTGTTGTTTGGCGCCGCCTTGGGTACCTTGGGCGGAATCTTCGGCATCGGCGGTGGTTTGATCGCCATTCCCTTGCTCGGCGTATGGTTCGGACTGGATCAACAGATCGCCCAAGGCACCGCGCTGGTGATGGTGGTGCCGAACGTGATGCTGGCGCTGTGGCGCTATCACCAACGCAATCGCATCGAACTGCGTCATGCGCTGCCGTTGGCGGCGATGGGCTTTTGCTTTGCCTGGCTCGGTTCGATCTGGGCGGTGGGCATCGATGCGCAAACCATGCGCATCGGCTTTGTCGCGTTTCTGGTGGCGCTGTCGGCTTACAACTTGCTGAAGATGTTCGGCCGGCGACCCGCGCCGAGCGCCGAGATGCGCTATTCCTGGCCGTGGCTCGGCGTGCTTGGCGCAGCGTCCGGGACCATGGGCGGGTTGTTCGGCGTTGGCGGAGCCGTGGTGGCCACGCCTGTGTTGACCAGCCTGTTCGGCACCACGCAAGTGGTGGCGCAAGGTCTGTCGCTGGCGCTGGCATTGCCAAGCACCGGCGTGACCCTGGTCACTTACGCGGTGCACCACGAAGTCAACTGGATGATCGGCTTGCCTTTGGCCATCGGCGGTCTGGCCAGCATCAGTTGGGGCGTGAAAGTCGCCCACGCCTTGCCGGAAAAACTGCTGCGGGGGCTGTTCTGCGGTTTTCTGGTGCTGTGTGCGGTGATGCTCGCGTTTAAAGTTTGAAGCCTTCGACGATGTGCTCGGCCAGGCATTCGGTGATCGGCGACGGATTGTTGAGGTTGCGGATCAGCATGATGCTGGCTTCCGGCAACAACGGCAGGCCTTCGTCGGCACCGAGAATGCGCATGTCCGGGGTGATCAGACTCTCCAGTTGTGCGGTGATCGCCAGACCCGCGCTGACCACGGCCATCAGCGCCGACAAACTGCTGCTGTTGTAGGCGATGCGGTAATCGCGGCCCATCGCATCCAGCGCATTGCACGCCCACAAACGACAGAAACAATCACTGTTGAACATCGCCAGCGGCAGCGGCGTCTGTTCGTGCGCGCTGAAGTTCTGTGCTTCGGCCCAGACAAACCGCTCCTTGCGCAATAGCTGTCCAAGCTCGTTGCCTGGCTCTCGCGTAACGATCGACAAATCCAGATCGGTGCGTTGCAGCAACTGCTTGCTCGACTCGCAATGCACTTCGATCTGAATCAGCGGATAGAACTGCGCGAACCGCGACAGGATTCCTGGCAGAAAGCGCATCACGTAATCGTCCGGCGTGCCGATCCGGACGGTGCCGACCATGTGCGGCTCGCGCAAAGTGTTGAACACCTCGCTGTGCAACTTGAGGATGCGCCGCGCATAGCCGAGCAACACCTGGCCCTCGGCAGTCAGCCGCACCTGGCGGCCGTCGCGCTCAAACAGCTGGCGCTGCAACACGTCTTCTTCCAGCCGCTTCATTTGCATGCTGACCGCCGATTGCGTGCGGTTGACCATCTCGCCGGCGCGGGTGAAACCGCCTTGATCGGCAATGGCGACAAAGGTGCGCAGGACATCGGTATCGATACTGGGGTAGGCCGACAATTGATGAATCTCCGTGATGCATGCCATCAGAAACATTCGTTGGATTGATCTTAGCGCCAGCGCGAGACTTGAGCCATCCACAAAAGGAGGCAACACGATGAAAGGTCAAAGAGAGTATCCAGGCGATGTAGAACATGCCGGCCACGGCCATATTGTTTCCGACCTGCTGCACAAGTTTAGCCGCTGGTACGAATTGCACCGCGAGCGTGAATTGCTGGCCAGTCTCAGCGACGAAGCGTTGAAGGACATCGGCGTCAGTCGTGCCGATGTCGAGCACGAGTCGGTGCGGCCGTTCTGGGACGACCCGATGCATAAATGATCAAGCGAACGCTACACAAACCACTTTCGGCTGAGGTAGGTTGCGAGCAGACAAGGAGATGCTCATGCCCGCGACACTGGCCTTATCCCTCAAACAGGCGCGACGTCTGGCGCTGGCCGCCCAAGGATTCAACGGGCGCCAGCCGCCAACCGTCAACGCTGCGCACCTCAACCGGCTGATCGAACGGCTGGGCCTGCTGCAAATCGACTCCGTCAACGCCGTGGTGCGCTCGCACTACCTGCCGCTGTTCTCTCGTCTCGGTACGTATTCTTCGGATCTGCTCGACCAGGCTGCCTGGAGCTCGGGCCGTCGGCGTACGATTTTCGAATATTGGGGACATGAAGCCTCATTGCTGCCGTTGTCGATGTATCCGCTGATGCGCTGGCGCATGCAGCGCGCCAGGCGTGGCGAGGACATCTATCGGCAGTTGGCAACGTTCGGCCGCGAGCGCCAGGACGTCATTCGCCGGGTGCTGGGCGCGGTTCAAGAGCAGGGCGCGTTGGGCGCCGGCAGTCTGTCGACCCGCCAGGACAAGGCGGGGCCATGGTGGGACTGGAGTGTGGAAAAGCTTGCGCTGGAATGGTTGTTCGCAACCGGCGAGGTGACGGTGGCAGGGCGGCGGGGTTTTGAGCGTTTGTACGATTTACCCGAGCGGGTGTTTCCCGCAGCAATTTTGCAACAGACAATGCCTGACGAGGCCCAGGCCCAGCGTGGTTTGCTGCTGCACGCGGCGCAAGCGTTGGGCGTCGCTACGGAGAAAGACCTGCGTGATTATTTCCGCCTGAATCCTGCGGATGCGCGCCCGCGCCTGGCGGAACTGGTGGAGGCTGGTCAATTGCACACCTGCGAAGTTGCCGGTTGGCGGCAGATCGCCTATTGCCTGCCGGCGCCGAAGATACCGCGTAAAGTTTCGGCGAGCGCGCTGCTGTCGCCGTTCGATTCGTTGATCTGGGAGCGCAGCCGCACCGAGCGTCTGTTCGATTTTCGCTATCGGCTGGAGATTTATACGCCGCAGCACAAACGGGTTTATGGCTATTACGTGTTGCCGTTTTTGCACAACGAGCGGATCGCCGCGCGCGTTGACCTGCGTGCCGAGCGAGCGGCGGGGCAGTTGGCGGTGCATGCGGTGCACGAAGAGGCGCCGGGACTGGACGAGGCGGGGATGCTGGCGCTGGCCTTGAATTTACGGCGGATGGCCGATTGGTTAGGGTTGACGCGCGTGCAGTTGAATTGTCAGCGCGAGAGTGCGGCTCGGTTACGGGCGGCATTGGCGCAGGTTGATGGAAGCTGAAACGGCCTCATCGCGAGCAGGCTCACTCCTACAGGGGAAACGCATTCCAAGTGTAGGAGTGAGCCTGCTCGCGATCCGGGGCGACTCGATCTAGCGCCGAACCTGCTTCAGAGTCTCGGCAATCAAAAACGCCAGCTCCAGCGACTGATCGGCATTCATCCGTGGATCACAGTGGGTGTGATAACGGTCCGACAAGCCATCTTCGGTAATCGGCCGCGCGCCGCCGATGCACTCGGTGACGTTCTGCCCGGTCATCTCGATATGAATGCCGCCAGCGTAACTGCCTTCCGCTTCGTGCACTTGGAAGAACTGTTTTACCTCACCGAGGATCTGCGCAAAGTCGCGGGTCTTGTAGCCGCTGCTGGCCTTGATCGTATTGCCGTGCATCGGGTCGGAACTCCACAGTACCTGTTTGCCTTCACGCTGCACCGCACGGATCAGTGCCGGCAGGTGGTCGCCGACCTTGTTCGCGCCCATCCGCGCGATCAGGTTGAGGCGGCCCGGGTCGTTGTCCGGGTTGAGCACGTCGATCAGACGAATCAGGTCGTCAGGGTGCATGCTTGGGCCGACCTTGACGCCGATCGGGTTGTTCACCCCGCGCAGGAACTCAACGTGGGCGCCGTCGAGCTGACGGGTGCGGTCGCCGATCCACAACATGTGCGCCGAGCAATCGTAGTAATCGTTGGTCAGGCTGTCGCGGCGCACGAAGGCTTCTTCGTAGTTCAGCAGCAACGCCTCGTGAGCGGTGAAAAAACTGGTTTCGCGCAGTTGCGGCGAGCTGTCCATGCCGCAGGCGCGCATGAACGCCAGGGTTTCATCGATGCGGTCGGCGAGGTGGCTGTATTTCTCGGCAAGCGCCGAGTTGGCGATAAAGTCCAGGTTCCACTTGTGCACCTGATGCAGATCGGCAAAGCCGCCCTGGGCGAAGGCGCGCAGCAGGTTCAGGGTTGCGGTGGACTGGTGATAGGACTGCAACAGCCGTTCCGGGTCCGGCACGCGGCTTTTCTCGTCGAAGCCGATGCCATTGACGATGTCGCCACGGTAGGCCGGCAGAGTCACGCCGCCGATCGTCTCGTCATTGGCCGAGCGCGGCTTGGCGAACTGACCGGCCATGCGCCCGACCTTGACCACCGGGCAGCCCGCGGCGAAGGTCATGACAATCGCCATTTGCAGCAGCACTTTGAACGTGTCACGAATCTTCGCCGCAGAGAATTCGGCAAAGCTTTCTGCGCAATCGCCGCCCTGCAGCAGGAACGCCCGGCCCTGAGTGACTTCGGCGAACTGACGGCGCAGCTCGCGCGCCTCGCCAGCGAACACCAGTGGCGGATAGCTGGCCAGGGTCTGCTCGACCTGGCGCAGGTGCGCGGCGTCGGGGTATTGCGGTTGTTGCTGGATCGGCAAAGCGCGCCAGCTGTCAGGGCTCCACGGTTGGCTCATCACGGTCTCGAAGTTCATACGCAGGGGAACGCCATGGTAGCAGCAATTAGTGCGTGACCTGCTGCCACCCCTTCGCCGACAATCGGCGCTTTGCCACGGCGCCACAGCGCTGCCATCGCGTCACCGCGCCCGGTGACCATCAGGAGACGAAATGACTGAGGAGCGCGTCGAGCATCTGCTCGCCGAAGTACAGGACGAGTTCGGCGTGATTCGTGTGCTGGAAGTGGCCGATTACCGGTTTCTTGAATTTGGCGATGCGATCGAGCAGAGCTGCGTGTTCACCGCTGATCCGAGCTGGCTGGAGTACGACTACACCCGCGCGATGCTGATTGGCGCGCTGTGCCATGAACAACCGGAGAGTGCGCTGTTTCTTGGCCTGGGCGCCGGCACGCTGACCCAGGCGTGCCTCAAGTTCCTCCCGCTGGAAGACGTCGAAGCCATCGAACTGCGCCCCGACGTACCGCGCCTGGCGATCGAATACCTGGGGCTGGATGACGATCCGCGGCTGTACATCCGCGTCGGCGATGCCCTCGAGTTGCTGCCGAGCGCCGAGCCGGCGGACCTGATTTTCGTCGACCTGTATACCGATGTCGGCCCGGGTGTCGGGCATCTGGCGTGGAGTTTCCTCGGCGACTGCCAGAAACGCCTGAATCCGGGCGGCTGGCTGGTGATCAATCAGTGGGCCACCGACGACGGCAAGCCGCTGGGCGCGGCGTTGTTGCGCGGGCTCTACCACCGGCATTACTGGGAACTGCCGGTGAAGGAGGGCAACGTGATTCTGATCGTACCGGCGGATCTCGATCAGGACCTGGATATGCAGGCGCTGACCCAACGGGCCGAGGCGCTGGCGCCGCGGTTGGGGTATTCGTTGCAGTCGTTGATCAAGGCGATTCGCCCCGCGACCTGAAACGAGGGCCGTGCCGGCCCTATCGCGAGCAGGCTCACTCCTACAGGGGATTGCATTTCAAATGTAGGAGTGAGCCTGCTCGCGATGGCGCCTCGATAGGCGCCAGACTTCTCAAACTCCTTTGAAGATGCCAGGCCGCCGCTCCACCAACGACCGCACCCCCTCCCGGGCATCTTCAGTCGCCAACAACTTCTTCACCAGCACCGGCAATCCCTGCGCTGCCGCCGTCTCACCCTCATACCGCGCCTGCCGTGCCGACAGCAACGTCGCCTGCACCCCCAGCGGCGCCTGTCGGGCGATCCTTTCAGCCAGTTCAATGGCCCGCGGCATCAGGTCTTCACTGGCCATCACTTCCTGCACCAGGCCCAGGTGCAACGCGTCATGCGCATCAAACTCATCCCCGGTGAGCAGCCAGCGCATCGCATTGCCCCAGCCGGCGATCTGTTGAAAACGCAAAGTCGCGCCACCAAACGGAAAGATCCCACGTTGCACTTCCATCTGCGCGAAGCGGGTATTGCTCGCACACAGGTTGATATCAGCGGCGAGCATCAACTCGATGCCGATGGTCAGGCAATAGCCCTGCGCGGCGACGATCACCGGTTTGCTTACCCGTGGCCCGACGAAAACGCCCCACGGATCGCAACCGCCGGTCGGAACCTGCCAGCCTTCGGCCAGAGCGGCACTGGCGTTGACCAGATCGAGCCCGGCGGTAAAGTGCTCGCCGTGGCCAAACACCACGGCGACCCGCGCTTCGCGGTCGGCTTCGAACTCGCCGTAAGCCAGGCTCAGGTCATTGAGCAGATCAAGGTCGAAGGCGTTGCGCTTGGCCGCCCGATCAAGGCCGATCAGGTGCACGTGACCACGACGTTCTCGGCTGACGCGGCCGGCGCAGGGCTGATTCATGGCGAAATCCTCGAACGCGAAGGGCGGGTGCGCGGCGCTTTGCCGCAGGTCGATGAACCGTTTAAGCGTGATCGCCCGCAGGGACGGGCCTTTGCAAAATAGACCGTTGCGCGATTATCCGCAAAACCCCGTTACACAGCGGTGACACACGGATTGCGGCGATAAAAAAAGCTCCCTTTTTGGGCGAAATCCGGTATAGTGCGCGCCGGCCTTTAACCGGGCCGCGTTTAGGTAGCGCAATTTCCCGAAGTCAGCTTCGGCTGCACGTCCGCATTGCGGGCTCTTCCTTGACGATCCATCTTCATTCATTCGTTTTCGCAAATCCCCGCCGACAAAGCTGCCAGGGCGACTCTTGAGTCTCAACACGGCATGCGCAGCTTTGGAGCATGGGTCTTTGCGGATGCACTTAGAGGCAGACCCATGACCCAGGAAACCGGCGGATTCGCCGCTTTTAATCTTAATCCGAATATTCTTGCAGCCGTCGCAGCGACCGGCTACGAAGAGCCTTCGGCGATTCAGCAGCAATCGATCCCGATCATCATGGCCGGCCAGGACATGATTGGCCAGGCGCAAACCGGTACCGGTAAAACCGCCGCGTTCGCACTGCCTATTCTGCACTGCATCGATCCTGCCAAGCGCGAACCGCAAGCCCTGATCCTGGCGCCAACCCGAGAGTTGGCGCTGCAAGTAGCAACCGCTTTTGAAACCTACGCCAAGCAAATGCCAGGCGTTACTGTCGTGGCCGTTTACGGCGGCGCGCCGATGGGCCCGCAACTCAAGGCAATCCGTAATGGCGCACAGATCGTTGTCGCCACCCCGGGTCGTCTGTGTGACCACCTGCGTCGCGACGAGAAAGTCCTGTCGACCGTGAACCACCTGGTTCTCGACGAAGCTGACGAAATGTTGAAGCTGGGCTTCATGGATGACCTGGAAGTCATCTTCAAGGCTCTGCCAGCGACCCGTCAGACCGTTTTGTTCTCGGCGACCCTGCCGCAGTCGATCCGCGCCATTGCCGAACGCCACCTGCGCGATCCGCAACACGTCAAGATCCAGACCAAGACCCAGACCGTTACCGCGATCGAACAGGCTCACCTGTTGGTTCACGCTGACCAGAAAACCTCGGCCGTGCTCAGCCTGCTGGAAGTCGAAGACTTCGATGCACTGATCATGTTCGTGCGCACCAAGCAAGCGACCCTTGATTTGGCCAGCGCCCTCGACGCCAAAGGCTACAAAGCCGCCGCGTTGAACGGTGACATCGCCCAGAACCAGCGTGAGCGCGTTATCGATTCGCTGAAAGATGGCCGTCTGGACATCGTTGTGGCGACCGACGTTGCTGCTCGTGGTCTGGACGTTCCGCGCATCACTCACGTGTTCAACGTTGACATGCCGTACGATCCGGAATCCTACGTGCACCGTATCGGCCGTACCGGCCGTGCCGGTCGCGAAGGTCGTGCACTGTTGCTGGTCACGCCACGTGAGCGCCGCATGCTGCAAGTGATCGAGCGTGTGACCGGTCAGAAGGTTGCCGAAGTGCGTCTGCCGGATGCTCAGGCAGTGCTTGATGCGCGCATCAAGAAACTGACCAACAGCCTGTCGCCGCTGGTTGCCGATGCCGAATCGACCCACGGTGATCTGCTAGATCGCCTGACCGCCGACATCGGTTGCACCCCGCGTGCACTGGCCGCAGCGCTGCTGCGCAAAGCCACCAATGGTCAAGCGCTGACCTTGGCAGCGATCGAGAAGGAACGTCCATTGGTGCCGAACAACGCACCGCGTGGCGACCGTCCCGAGCGTTCCGGCGATCGTCCGGACCGTGGTGATCGCGAGCGTCGCGCGCCAATGCCGCTGGGCGAAGGCCGTGCTCGTTGCCGTACCGCGCTGGGCGCGCGTGACGGTATCGCTGCGAAAAACCTGCTGGGCGCCATCCTCAACGAAGGTGGCCTGGCCCGTGAAGCGATCGGTCGCATCCAGGTGCGTGACAGCTTCAGCCTCGTCGAGCTGCCGGAAGAAGGTCTGGAGAAACTCCTGACCAAGCTGAAGGACACTCGCGTGGCCGGTAAGCAGCTCAAGCTGCGTCGCTACCGCGAAGATTGATCCGCCCTCGGGCTGATTGATCGCACATAAAAAATCCCCGACTGGTTCGGGGATTTTTTTTGGCTTTTTTTGGCTTCTGTGGGAGCGAGCCTGCTCGCGAATGCTTCAACCGAAGCGATAAATATCCATACCCAACGCACCCATCGTAAAGCCCTGATGCGCCACGCTGAATATCCCACCGGCACCGCGCGCAAAGTACAACGGCAACAAATGCTCATCACTCGGGTGACTGCGCAGCGCATTCGGCGCCTGCTGGCGATAGCCATGCAGCGCCGCTTCATCGTCGGCCGTAAGCTTGTCTATCATCCAGTCACGGAAATCCCGCGCCCACGGCTCGATGCTTTCCGGGCCGGCATGCCAGTCCAGTTCTCGCAGGTTGTGGGTAATGCTGCCGGAGCCGATGATCAGGATGCCCTGTTCACGCAGGCTCGCCAGCGCACGGCCAACCCGCGTCTGCAATGCCGCTCCGCCGCGACTCGGCAGCGAGACTTGCACCACCGGAACATCCGCCTGCGGGTACATCAGCGACAGGGGCACCCACACGCCATGGTCGAACGGACGTTGCGGATCGAGGCGCGCTGGCAGGTCGTTGGCTGTCAGCAAGTCGGCCACCTCGGCCGCCAACTGCGGATTGCCCGGCGCCGGATACTGCACTTCAAACAACGCGCGGGGAAAACCGCCGAAGTCATGCCAGGTTTCCGGTTGCGGGTGGCTGGCAACCAGCAGTTCCTGGCTTTCCCAGTGTGCCGAGACGATGACGATGGCGTTGGGGCGCGGCAGTTCGGCGGCCAGTCGCGTCAATGCCGGGCCACTGGCGCCGGGTTCCAGCGCCAGCATCGGTGAACCATGGGAGATAAACAGGCTGGGAAGCATGCGAGGATTCCTGCGCGTTAAGATGCTTCATCTTCGGTCAGATCGTTCATCTGAATCTAATATAAGTTTTAACGCCTTATCATCGGTTTTTCGGGAGGGATACATGCAAGCTGACTTTTGGCACGAGAAATGGGCTTCAAACCAGATCGGCTTTCACCAACCTGAAGCGAATCCGTACTTACAGCGCTATTGGCCGCAGCTGGCGCTGACGCCATCGGCGCGTGTGCTGGTGCCGCTGTGCGGGAAAAGCCTGGACCTGCTGTGGCTGGCGGGTCAGGGCCATCAGGTGCTGGGCGTGGAGCTGTCGGATAGGGCCGTTGAGGGCTTTTTCGACGAGCATCGTATCGTGCCGCAGATCAGCGAAGAGGGCGATTTCAAGGTTTACCGCAGTGATGCCATCGAACTGTGGTGTGGGGATTTCTTCGCGCTGACGGCTCAGGAGGCTGCAGGCTGCACGGCGTTGTACGACCGCGCCGCGTTGATCGCCTTGCCGGCGCCGATGCGTGAACGTTATGCGGCGCATCTCCAGCAAATCCTCGCGCCCGGCGTGCAGGGGTTGTTGATCACCCTCGATTACCCTCAGGCGCAAATGCCCGGGCCACCGTTTGCGGTGGATGATCAAGAGGTGCAGCGGTTGTTCAGTAAGGGCTGGCAGGTGAAGAGCCTGGAAGAGCAGGATGTGTTGGCCGAGAGCCCGAGATTTTCCGATGCGGGGGTGACGTCGTTGGTGGAGCGGGTTTACCGGCTTTCCAGCCGTTAGTTCTGTGCAGGCAGTTCTGGCCTCATCGCGAGCAGGCTCACTCCTACATTGATTTCTGGTGGATCAAGGATTACGTGAATACCACAAATCCTGTAGGAGTGAGCCTGCTCGCGATGAGGCCATATCAGGCGCCGAAAACCATCCAGGAAAACGCAAAAAGGCCCGCATCACTGCAGGCCTTCGTTTTTACACCGATGCAGTCAACCGCGACGACGCAACGCGTCGATACGCTCTTCCAGTGGCGGGTGGCTCATGAACATGCGGGCGAAGCCCTGCTTGATGCCGCCGTTGATGCCAAAGGCGTTCAGGGTGTCCGGCATGTGCACCGGCATGCCCTGTTCGGCGCGCAGACGTTGCAGGGCGCCGATCATCGCGCTGGTCCCGGCCAGGCGTGCGCCGGCTTCGTCGGCACGGAATTCGCGTTTGCGCGAGAACCACATGACGATGGCGCTGGCGAGGATGCCCAGTACCAGTTCGGCGAAGATGGTTGCCACGTAGTAGGCGATGCCCTGGCCTTCTTCGTTCTTGAAGATCACCTTGTCGACGAAGTTGCCGATGATCCGTGCGAAGAACATCACGAAGGTGTTCACCACGCCCTGAATCAGCGCCAGCGTGACCATGTCACCGTTGGCGACGTGGCCGATCTCGTGGGCCAGAACAGCTTTCACTTCATCAGGCGAAAAGCGCTCCAGCAGGCCCTGGCTGACGGCAACGAGTGCATCGTTCTTGTTCCAGCCGGTGGCGAAGGCATTCGCCTCGTAGGCCGGGAAAATACCGACTTCGGGCATCTTGATCCCGGCTTCGCGGGACAATTGCTCGACGGTTTGCAGCAGCCATTGCTCATGCCGAGTGCGTGGCTGGCTGATGATCTGGGTACCGGTGCTCATCTTCGCCATCCACTTTGAGATGAACAGCGAGAACAGGGAACCGGCAAAACCAAAGACCGCACAGAATACCAGCAGCTGACTGAGGTCGAGGTCGACCCCGTTGGCCGCCATGAACCCGTTGAAGCCGAACAGGCTCAGGGTGATGCTGGCTATCAGCACGACCGCCAGGTTAGTGGCCAAAAACAGCAGGATGCGCATCATGGTTGTAGAAATCTCCTCAAGCTAAAGATGTAGCGTACTGCGGGGTATATAAGGTGCTGCCACGGGCTATTCAACTGAGTGACTATTTCAAACTGTGTCCTACAGCTGATTCTTCGGTGTACAGCACAGCTCCCACGGCAGATTAAGGCATGAACCGCAGCCAGTTGCGCCCCGTCGCCATTGTGTTGTGTGCGCTAAACGGGGCTGAACCGCAAGTGTAGAAGGCATGCACAAGTGCGGAATGTAGAAGTGTTGCTGAATCAGACAGTGCGCAACGTTCTGCCGTTGCGCACTGATTGCGAGCTACTGGCGGTAGGATTTGAGGAAATTGCCGATACGGCCGATGGCCATTTCCAGGTCGTCGACGCGGGGCAGGGTGACCACGCGGAAGTGGTCCGGCCATGGCCAGTTGAACGCCGTGCCTTGCACCACCAGCAGCTTCTCGGAAAGCAGCAGATCCAGGACGAATTTCTCGTCATTGTGGATCGGGCAGACTTTCGGGTCGATTTTCGGGAAGGCATACAGCGCGCCCATCGGCTTGACGCAGCTTACCCCCGGAATATCGTTGAGCAGCTCCCAGGTGCGGTTGCGCTGTTCCAGCAGACGGCCCTGTGGCAGCACCAGATCGTTGATGCTCTGGTAACCGCCCAGCGCGGTCTGGATGGCGTGCTGGCTCGGCACGTTGGCGCACAGGCGCATGTTGGCCAGCATGTCGATGCCTTCGATGTAGCTCTGGGCATTGTGTTTCGGCCCCGAGATAGCGATCCAGCCGGAGCGGAAGCCGGCCACGCGGTAGGATTTGGACAGGCCGTTGAAGGTCAGGCACAGCAGGTCCGGCGCCAGGGACGCGGTGCAGATGTGCACGGCATCGTCGTAGAGGATCTTGTCGTAGATCTCGTCGGAGAACACCACCAGGTTATGCGCACGGGCGATCTCCAGCATGCCCAGCAGCACTTCCTTCGAATACACCGCACCCGTCGGGTTGTTCGGGTTGATGATCACCATTGCTTTGGTGTTCGGGGTGATCTTGGCCTTGATGTCGGCCAGGTCCGGGAACCAGTCGGCGCCTTCGTCGCACAGGTAATGCACGGCGTTGCCGCCGGCCAGGCTGACGGCCGCCGTCCACAGCGGATAGTCAGGCGCCGGCACCAGCACTTCGTCGCCGTTGTTGAGCAGCGCCTGCAACGACATCACGATCAGCTCGGACACGCCGTTGCCCAGGTAGATGTCTTCGATGCCGACACCTTCGACCTGCTTCTGCTGGTAGTACTGCATCACCGCCTTGCGCGCGCTGAACAGGCCTTTGGAATCGCTGTAGCCTTGTGCGGTCGGCAGGTTGCGGATCACATCCTGAAGGATTTCATCAGGCGCTTCGAAACCGAACGGTGCCGGGTTGCCGATGTTCAGCTTGAGGATGCGCTGGCCTTCCTCTTCCAGTCGTTTGGCGTGCTTGAGCACCGGACCGCGAATGTCGTAGCAGACGTTGGCGAGCTTGTTCGATTTGCTGAACTGCATGGCGATGTGATCCCGAAAATGAACGATCCAGACGGCGAATGGACAACCGTGCTGGGATTCCTGCGTTTTCACACAGGCGGACGTCTTGAGCCGTGGCTCCCATAATCCGTTTGAATGCGCCCGGTCTGACTGCCAGACTGGTGCGTGACGAGGCGCAATCATACGTGCCGCCCGATCCGTGGAAAAGGTACAGATCGGGCTTTTTCAGCCGCTGAGGTGTGATGATGGAAAAGTTGCAAAAAACCCTGGAAGAATGGAAAGCCATGCTCGACCCCGAGCAGTACAACGTCTGCCGTCTGAGCGCGACCGAGCGACCGTTCTCGGGCAAATACAACGACACCAAAACCGACGGTGTCTACCACTGCGTCTGCTGCAATGAGCCGCTGTTCGACTCCACGACCAAGTTCGATTCCGGCTGCGGCTGGCCGAGTTTCTATCGGCCGATCGGCGAAAGCGCGATGACTGAAATCCGCGATACCAGCCACGGCATGATCCGCACTGAAGTGAAATGCGCGCGCTGCGATGCGCATCTGGGTCATGTGTTCCCGGACGGGCCGCCGCCAACCGGCCTGCGTTATTGCATCAACTCGGTGTGCCTGAATCTCGAGCCGCGCGAGTAAGGGACAAGGCGACAGGGTGTCGCCTTTCGGATAATTAAATTGCACACAATTTAATTGCTCGCTATGTTTGGTCTTTCCCATTTCTTGCGGAGCCCGCCCCATGAGCGACAACTTGCTGAATATTCCCTGCACCACGATCCAGGGTGAGCAAAAGACCTTGGCCGATTTCGCCGGCAAAGCGGTGCTGGTGGTCAACACCGCGAGCAAGTGCGGTTTCACCCCACAGTACAAAGGCCTCGAAGCCCTGTGGCAAACCTACAAGGATCAGGGGCTGGTGGTTTTGGGCTTTCCCTGCAACCAGTTCGGCAAACAGGAACCGGGTAACGAGGGCGCGATCAGCGAATTCTGCGAGCTGAATTTCGGCGTCAGTTTCCCCCTGTTCAAAAAGGTCGAGGTCAACGGTGCCGGTGCTCATCCGTTGTTCGTGCAGTTGAAGAAGCGCGCCCCGGGCGTACTTGGTTCCCAGGGCATCAAGTGGAACTTCACCAAGTTCCTGATCGGCAAGGACGGCCAGGTGGTCAAGCGTTTCGCCCCGGCGACCAAGCCGCAGGACCTGAGCCGCGAGATCGAAGCCCTGCTCAAATGAGCGTCGATTCGCTGAAGCTCGACAGCCAGCTGTGCTTCAAGCTGTACGCCGCGTCCCGCGCGGTGATTCGTGCCTACAAGCCGATGCTTGATCAGCTTGGCCTGACGTACCCGCAGTATCTGGCGATGCTGGTGTTGTGGGAGTGGCAGGAGACCGCCCCGGAGCAACCGACCGTCAAGGCCCTGGGCGAGCGTCTGGCGCTGGACTCCGGCACGCTGACGCCCTTGCTCAAGCGTCTGGAGCAGTTGCACCTGGTGCAGCGCCAGCGCTCGGCCCGCGATGAACGCGAAGTGCATTTGAGCCTGACCGCTGCCGGACAGGCGTTGCGTGCGCAGGTCGGACCGTTGAAGGCCCGGCTGCTGTGTGACAGCGGTGTCGATCTGGACCGCCTCAATGATTTGCGCGACGGCCTCGATCACTTGTTGGGACAGATCAAGGCGCTGGCGTAGCCGCAATCCACTGATCGAGCAGCGCTGCCAGTTCTTCGCGGCGAAACGGTTTCGCCAGATAGTCGCTCATGCCCGCGGCCCGGCAGCGCTCGCGCTCCTCGGACATGGCGTTGGCGGTCAGGGCGACAATCGGCAGGTTCGGCCAGCGCCCGCTTTGACGAATCTGCCGACTGGCTTCGTAGCCATCCATCACCGGCATGTTGCAGTCCATCAACACCAGATCGAATGCCTGGACTTCCAGTTGATCCAGCGCCTCGACACCATGGGCGGCCACCACCACCTCGCAGCCGAGCTTGCCCAGCATGCCCTTGGCCACCAATTGATTGACCGGGTTGTCTTCGACCAGCAAGACCCGTGCGCGGCGCGCGCTGGGTGCCGCCTCGAGGCGCGCATCGCCGGTCGTGGCGGTGTCTGGCTGCAGGGTCCGGCGCAAATTCTGATAAAGCGCATTGCGCGCCAGCGGTCGCGCCTGTTGCTGCAACGGGGCGAGGGCGGCCGCCTCTTCGCTGGGCAGGAAACTGCCGTAGGCGGTCACCAGGAGAATCGGTGCGACGATGGTCGGTCGCAGCCCGAACAGGCACTCCGGGCAATCAGTGATCAGCACGTCAGGCTTGAGGCCCAGCAACGAGTCATCGATGGTGCGTTGTTCATATTCGAGGCCCCACACCGGCAGCAAACTCTTCAACAACTCGGCCAGGCCGCTGCTGGCCGCGGTGATCGCCAGGACTTTTCCCTGCAGCGGGGCAGGCGCCAGCGCCCGGGTGTGGCAGGGCAGCGGCAGTTCGGCGCAGAACTGACTGCCGAAACCGGTCTCGGAACTGATGGTCAGGCGCCCCTGCATGGCTTCGCAGAGGTTGTAGGTCAACGCCAGGCCCAGTCCGGTGCCGCCGTACTGGCGAGTGATCCCGGCTCCGGCCTGGGTGAAGGGCTGGAAAATTTTCACCTGGGCTTCCTGGGCGATGCCGATGCCGGTGTCGCAGACTTCGATGCGCACGCCCTCCTGGTAAGTGCTCAGGCGCACGTCCACCCGGCCGAAACGGGTGAATTTCAGCGCGTTGGACAACAGATTGCTGACGATCTGGCGAACCCGGGTCGGATCGCCCAGCACCAGCGCCGGAAAGTGCGGATCGATCAGACAGCTCAATTCGACACTGGGGGCGGCATTCTGCGACAACAGGTTGGCGGTGTCTTCGATCAAGGCGCCGAGGTCGAACGGAATATGTTCAAGCTCCAGTTGCCCGGCGTCGAACTTCGACAGGTCGAGAATATCGTTGAGCAGTTCTACCAGCACCTTGCCGGAGTCGTGCGCGATCGACAGCTGTTGCTGCTGTTCGGCGTTCAGCGGGCCGTCGAGCGACAGTGCAATCATGCCCAGCAGGCCATTGAGTGGTGTGCGGATCTCGTGGCTCATGTTGGCGAGGAATGCCGAGCGCGCTTCGGCCATTTCCAGCGCGGTGCCGCGGGCGATTTCCAGTTCCTCGTTGGATTGACTGAGCCGGGCGTTGATCGCCTTGAGTTCGGCGGTGCGCGCCGAGACGATGTTTTCCAGTTGACCGAGGTAGTCGGTCAAGCGGTTTTCGGCATTGCGCCGTTGCTGGATCTCGGTCGCGATATTCTCGAACTGCTGGTTGGCGACTTTGACCAGGACACCGATTTCATCATTGCTGTGCCCTGCCGGGCATTCCAGAACGGTCGGCACCGCGGCGCGCGGATCGCGGCCGCTGAGTTCCCGAATCACCCGTACCAGCGGTTTGGTCAGCATCACATAAAACAGCGCCAGCAGAATCCCGGTCAGGAGCAGGCTGCGGGCGAAACCGTTGAGCAAAGTGACTTCGGCCCGCCGCAGGAAGCGGCTGCCGAAGGCATAGGTGTCAACTTCCAGGCTCAAGACACCGAGGGACTCGTTGGGCAAGTGGTCGAGGTACAAGCGGTCTTCGAACTGGCGTTTGGCGCCGAACAGAAAGTCGCTGATCATCCGGTAACCGCTCTGCAGCTCCGGTCGTTTGACGTTGGCCAGTACCGTGCCGTTGTTGTCGGTCAGCTGTGCAGAAATGATCGCGGGCGAGCGCAGCAGGCCCAGGGTGAGTTCCTGGGCGAGTTCGGCGTCAATGTTATAGGCAATGCGTGACGCCGGATTGTGGCTGATTTCCAGCAACGAGAGGATTTCCCGGTTGATGGACGCGTCTTCGCTGGCATAATCGATACCGATTTGCAGCAGGCTGAGCAGCGTGCCCAGAATGAACCCGACCAGCACGGTAAGCCTGGCTTGCTTGTACGACAGCCGGTGGGTGAATTTGATATCCATGGGGTGTTGAACCACTTCCGTTTCCCTTCGCTGCTCAAGCATAGTCGATCATGTATGGATACCGAGGTTCCCGAATCGCCTTGTAACAAGGCTCGAGGCGGGGATTGGGGTCTGTGTGTCGGCGCTGGATCGTCATCATCACTGTGAACCTGCCCGAGGAAAAGACGTGGATTCCCGATTGAATGCTTTTCTTGAACGCGCCGAGTCGGTTCTGGCGCGAATCGAACCCCTGTTGCCGGCCCCGCGTCCCGTCATTGACTGGCACACGTGCCTGGCGGCGCGCTGGCAGCGTGACGGGCGCAGCGGTTACTTGCTGCCGCTTGAAGTCAGCCTCGACATGCGCCTGTCGGACCTGATTGGCGTCGATCGTCAACTGGAGCAATTGGGCCGCAATACTCAACAGTTCCTTGACGGCATGCCGGCCAATCACGCCTTGCTGTGGGGCTCGCGCGGCACCGGCAAGTCTTCGCTGGTGCGCGCGTTGCTCGCTGAACACGCCGGGGCCGGCCTGCGCCTGATCGAGATCGAGCGCGATCATCTCGCCGATTTGCCGCGCGTGGTCGAGCAGATCGCCAAGCTGCCGCAGCGTTTCGTGCTGTTTTGCGATGACCTGTCGTTCGAGTCCGGCGAAGGCGACTACCGCGTCCTCAAAAGCGTGCTCGACGGCTCGCTGGAGCAGGCGCCGGACAACGTCTTGCTGTACGCGACGTCCAACCGCCGGCACCTGGTGCCAGAGAAAGAAAGCGATAACGAAAACTGGAAACGCGTCGACGGTGAACTGCACCCCAGCGAAGCGGTGGAAGACAAGATCGCGCTGTCGGACCGCTTCGGCCTGTGGCTGTCGTTTTACCCGTTTACCCAAGAGCATTTTCTCAACGTCGTCGAACACTGGATCGGCCAGTTGGCCGCCAGGGCCGGCTTGAGCTGGCAGCGCGACGAAGCGCTGGACATCCTTGCGGTGCGCTGGGCCACCGGCCGCGGTAATCGTAACGGACGTTGCGCGTACCAATTCGCCCGATACTGGGTGGGACTGAAATTGTTGGAGCACAAGGCATGATTGATTTGCAACAGAGCGGCCAGGGCCTCGAAGGCTACGGCATGTTGGCCGCACAACTGGAATCGCTGCTGGCGGACGAGCGCGATTTTATCGCCAATGCCGCGCAGTTTTCGGCGTTCCTGTTCAACCAGCTCGACGATCTGAACTGGGCCGGTTTTTATCTCAATCGCGATGACGAGCTGGTGCTCGGTCCGTTCCAGGGTCAGATTGCCTGTGTACGGATTCCGTTCGGCCGTGGTGTGTGCGGCGCGGCAGCGGCCAGTCGACAGACCCAACGCGTTGAGGACGTGCATGCCTTCCCCGGTCATATTGCCTGCGACAGTGCCTCGAACAGCGAACTGGTGGTGCCGTTGGTCAAGGACGGCCGCCTGATCGGCGTTCTCGATCTGGACAGCCCGAAGCTCGCCCGTTTTGGTGTCGACGACCAGGCCGGTATCGAACATTTGGCAGCGATCTTCCTGCGTCTGACCGATTGCTGATCACGCCGTGAGGCCAGCCTTGTGCAACAGGCTGGCCGGATCCACGGCATCGATTTGTTGCGGATCGAGAAAACGCGTGGCGTAGGCCATGTACACCCCCTCGTTGATGAACAGGCCAAACAAGTCGGCGTCGATATGGGCCTCGCGGCACATGGTGGCCATGATGCCCAGGGCCTCGCTCAAAGACTTGGCTTTCTTGTAGGGCCGATCGGCGGCCGTCAGCGCCTCGAAAATGTCGGCAATCGCCATCATCCGGGCCGGCAGGCTCATGTCTTCGCGCTTCAAGCGTTTGGGGTAACCGGTGCCGTCCATTTTTTCGTGATGGCCGCCGGCGATCTCGGCAATGCTGTCCAGATGCCCGGGGAAGGGCAAGTGGCTGAGCATCATGATGGTCTGCACCATGTGATGATTGATGATGTAGCGCTCCTCGCGGGTCAGCGTGCCGCGGGCGATGCTCAGGTTGTACAGTTCGCCACGATTGTATTTGTAGCGGGGCACGTCGAGCTTGAAACCCCAGGGATTGTCTTCGGGGATCAGCTCACTTGGGTCGCGCTCGACCAGGTGCTCGGGTTTGTCCGCCAACAGCTTTTCCGTGACCGGAAGCACCGGCGCAGACGTACGCGCCTGACGCCGGTTTTCTTCCCATGACACACCGAGGCGGTCGTCCAGGGTGCGCGTCCAGGTACGCTGGGCCAGTTCGTCAAGGCGCTGCAAATCCGCTTCGGCCATGGCCTCGCTGCCCAGGTTACAGCGCGCGACAAAAGTAAAGTCGTCGTCCAGCGCCATCAGCGAGGCATCGCGCAGGCGTGCCAGTGTTGCCTCGTCACCGCCCGTCGCCAGCGCTTGCCAATAGCTGATCCAGGCATCGCGCTTGAGCACTTCGAAACGCGTGCGGATCTCGTGGATGCGGTCGTTGATGGTCTCCAGTTTGGTGGCCTTGTCGACCACATATTCCGGGGTCGTGACCTTGCCGCAATCGTGCAGCCAGGCGGCGATGTGCAAGGCTTCCCATTCATCCTCGCTCGGCCGGTACGCGCTGAAGGCGGGGTCGCGGCTGGCGGCGGCCGCCTGGGCAAGCATCAGGGTCAGCTCCGGCACGCGCTGACAGTGGCCGCCGGTGTAGGGGCTTTTTGCGTCGATGGCCCCGGCGAGCAATTGGATAAACGCGTCGAGCAATTGCTTCTGTCTGGCTTGCAGGCGTTGGCTTTCAATGCTCACGGCGGCAGCGCCGGAAACCGCCTGGAGGAAGGCGATGCGATCAGGCCGCAGCTTTTCCAGATCGGCCGCGCTGCCACTGTCTTCCACCAGCAACACCAGCAGGCCAATGGTTTCGTTGTGGCGGTTGTGCAGACGGATGCCGATCAGATGGACTCTCGGGGTTGCCATGGCCAGCAGGATTTTCTGCAGATCACCGGCCTGATCGAAACCCAGGTGGCTGACGACGTTGTTGGCGCTGACCAACTGTTCGAACCATGCCGGGCCGTTGTTCTTGTGCAAGTCGTGACCCTCGACTTCGAACGCCTCCAGCGCTTGCGGCGTCCCCTCGATCACCAGCCCGTAAGGCTCCATGCGATTGCCATCATTTTCGCGCAGGTAGATCAGGCCTGCCTGCGCCTGAGCGATCTGCACGGTTTCGAAGAGGACCCGTTGCAGCAAAGGGGCGAACCGGGTCTCGGCGCACAAGCTGTCGGTGATGCGAAAGAAACTTCCCAGGGTGTCTTTCATCCGCGCCATCGACAGGCTCAACTGGTCGACTTCGAGCACTGGCGAACGCCGGGCCAGCGGGAAGTTGAAGTCGAAACTGCGGATGGCGTCGGCTTCCTTGACCAGGGCGTGCAACGGCTTGACCAGAATCCGCGAAATCACCCAACCCAGGGGCAGGCATAACAGCAAGGTGGCGAGGGTGATCAGCGCGCCCTGCCAGCGCATCCGATAAGCATCGATCAGCAACTCGTCTTCCGGCACCAGCAACGCCAACTGCAGGCCTTTCGGTCCGCCCTCCTGAATATGGCTGCGGGCGACGATCCATTGCCGGCCATCGGCATGCAGGCGCATGCCTTGGGGATTTCCGGTCAGCAATGCGTGCAGCGCCGGGCTCAGGTCGGTCACCCGGGCCAGCCGTGCGGTGCGGTCGTCAACGATCAAGCGGCTGCTGTCGGGGTAGGCCACGGCATTGCCGTCGGCATCGAACAAGGCGACTTCGGTCGATGGGGTGACGCGATGTTTATCCAGCGTTGCCGACAGCGCGGCCAGTGTCAGGTCGGCGCCGATGACGGCGTTTTCGCCGCTGCGCCGGCCCAGGGTGGTCCCCACCGTATGGGTGGAGAAAAACACATAGGGCTCGGTGGTGATCTGCCCGGTCTGCTGACGGGCGTCGGTGAACCAGGCTCGCTCGCGCGGGTCGTAGCGGTCTTGCGGATTGTCCCGGCGACTGATCGGCGCCAGCGCCTGATCGAAGAACAACGATTGCGAATGCACTTCGCCCTGCGGGCCATGCTCGATGCTCCAGACCTGGTAAGTCGCCGCTTCCGGGGCCTTGAGCAAGGATTTCAGGGCGGCGCTGCGCAGCGGGCGGACCATGAAAAAGTCGCCGTTGGCATAACCCAGATACAAAGAGGCCAGATCCGGATTGTCGGTGAGTGATTGGCTGAACGGCCTGAGCAGTGGCAGGCGTTGGTCGAGGCGCTCGGCCTGAGTCGCCGGGTTCTCGGCGAGCAGGCTCAACAGGTGGCGTATCGGTTGATACGTTGCCTGTAGATCGAGGCGTACATCCTGCTCGATACGGGTGAACAGTTTTTCGCTGCTCGACAGGATGATCTTCGTGGTCTGGTGGTAATTGAACAGCCCCAGCACCACGCCCGTCAGCAACAGCAAAAACGTGAACATGACGCTGATGTGCACGTGCAGCGGTAACCGGCGTTGCTCCGGGCGCAGTGGGCTGGGCATTTCAGACACTCCATGACGTTTAACTCACTGCTCAGCGTTCAAGCATAGTTAAGGCCGGCACATTGTGCTTTGGTCAAACAACGCCAATTGCGCCTGCAGCGCCTGCTCCAGTTGCAGCATCGCCTGATTGCTTGCCTCGCATCGACGGGCGACCTCGTCAGTCGCCACCCCTTGCATGCAGGCGTGTTCAAGCGCATCGCAACATTCGATCAGGCGTGTGGCCTGGGCAATGCGCGCCGCCCCCTTGATCTTGTGGGCGACCACGGCAAGCGCGTCGCGATCATGCTGCGGTGACAGTGCGAGCAGCTCTTCGCGGTCGAGACGACTGCTTTTGAGCAACTCCACCAGCATTCGTCGCGTCTGCGCAGGATTGCCGCCGGTGAGCATGCGCAGATTCTCCAGGCTGAATACCGGCGCCGTTGCGGTTGGCGTGATGCCGTCGACCCACTGGCTGAGCAGGCTCAGGCTCAGTGGTTTGAACAGGCAGTCGTTCATGCCGGCCTGCTTGCAGCGTTGTATTTCCTCGGGTTGGGCGTTCGCGGTGAAACCCAGCACGGTGCAGGGTGGGCTGCGTGTCTGCAGCTCTTGTTGACGAATTGCGCGGGTCAGCTCGTAGCCGTTCATCAAGGGCATGTTGCAGTCGACAATCACCAGATCGAACTGGCCGTTTTTCCACAATTCGAGGCCGCTGCAGCCGTCTTCGGCAATGCTGAAACGATGGCCGAGGAATTCCAGCTGCTGGCACATCAACAAGCGGTTTGCCGGATGGTCGTCCACCACCAGTACGCTCAGGGGCGTCGTCGCGGGCGTGATCGCCGACTCGGTTCGGGGTGCAATGATCTGCGCCGGCGCGGTGTTCAGTGGCAGGGACACGCAGACTTGCGTACCGATGCCGGGCTGGCTGCTCAGTTGCAACTGTCCGCCCATCATTTCGCAGAGGTTGCGACTGATGACCAGCCCCAGCCCGGCACCGCTCTTCGCCTGACGATTGCCGTTTTCTGCCTGGGCGAAAGGCTCGAACAAACGTTGCTGGTCTTCGGCACTGATGCCGATGCCACTGTCCTGGACGCTAAGTTGCATCAGGGCGCGGCCGGGGGTGTTCGAACTCATCAGGTCCAGGGTGATCCTGATGTGTCCGTGATCGGTAAATTTGATGGCATTGCTGACCAGATTGGACAGCACTTGCTTGAAGCGCAGTGGGTCAATCTGCACATCCACGGCAACGTCCGGCGGGTTGAAGACGACTTGCAAGGCAAGATTTTTCTGGCGGGCGAGCCCGTCGAAGATTCTTGCAACGGATTTCACCGTATCGCCCAGATTCACCCATTCAGGGCAAAGGCTCAGGCGACCGGACTCGATGCGAGCAATGTCGAGAATGTCGCCGATCAAGCCCAGCAGATCCTTGGCCGACTGATAGGCCGTGTCGATCGAGGCACGATCCGGATAGTGTGGGTCCATGCGCCGCAGCGTCAGTTCGAGCATGCCGATCACTGCATTCATCGGTGTGCGGATTTCATGGCTCATGGTTGCCAGGAATGTGCTTTTCGCCCGATTGGCCTCATCGGCCTGCTCCTTGGCTGCGCGCAAGTCCTCGCACAACTGGCGGCGTTCGCTGATGTCGATCCAGCCACCGATAATGCCTTTGACCTCGCCGCTGGAGTCGCGGTAGGGCAGTATCCAGTGATAGATCGTCAGCCGCCGGTTGCCGATATGCAGCGGGCGGTCGAGCAGCAGCGGGGTGCCCTCGGTGACGACTCGTTGATAATCGGCATGGAAGGCCTGGGCTTCGAACGCGTTGCTCAGACTGCCCTGAACGACGGTTTTGCCGATGACGTCTTCGCGTCTGGCGTTGAATGCTTCGAGGTAGCTGTCGTTACAGCTCTGTAATAGTCCTTCGCGATCACGTACGTAGATCGGATGCGGCGTACCGTTGAGCAGAGAACGCATGAATTCCAGTTGGTCGTTGAGGGCGCGCTCGGCCGCCTGGCGCTGTTTGATCTGATGTCGCATATAAGCGTTCCACACCAGTAACAGCAGCAATATCAGGCACGCCGCGGCGATGACTTGGTAAAAGAGGCGTTGGTAGTTTTGCCAGATATTCTGCGAGGCAGTGGAATAGCCGCGCCAGCGCCCGTTGATCACCCCCAGCTCTTCCGGGGCAATGCTCAGCAGCGCCTTGTTGATGATCGACGCCAGCTCCGTGCTGTCCCGTGCCGTCACCAGCGAAAACGCTGCCTGTCCGGTGCCGATGGTGGTGGTGATCTGCAACGCCCGGTCGAAGATCCGTGAAGAAATGAAGTAGTTGGCAATCACCAGTGAACTCACGGCGCCGTCGACATGATTTTCCGCCAGTAACGAGACCGCGCTGAACGTATCGGGTGTCTCGATCAGGCGAATGCCGGGGTACTCGCTGCGCAGGTATTGGACCATCGGATTGCCCTGGGCGATTGCCACCTGTCTGCCTTTGAGCTGATTCAGATTGCTCGGTCCGTCGGCGCTTTTGCGGGTCAACAGAACATAGGAGTTTTCCAGGTACGGGCGGCTGAAGTTGAGGGTCTTCTCGCGCTCGGGGGTGGGCAGCAGCGCCGCAATCAGGTCGACTTGGTGGTTATCGATCTGTTTGATCATTTCGGCGTCGTTACGGCTGCGGCGGATGTCGAAGCGCAGGCCGGTGCGCAGCCGGATCAGTTCGAGCAGGTCGGCGCTGATGCCGCGAAAATTGCCATCGCTGTCGAAGAACGTCAGCGGCGCGAATGCCTCGTTCACCACCACACTGACCACCGGATGCTGCTTGAGCCAGTGTTCTTCGCGTTGGGTCAGTTGCAGTTTCTTGTCGGTAAGCAGCAGGTCGCTGCCGGCGTTCCAGCGTTTGGCAATGTTGTCGCGTTCGGCGCTCGGCACGGCGTTGAGTACGGTATCGATAATGCTCAACAGTTGCGGGTTGTCGCGCCGCACGGCGAAACTGAAGCCCTGCGCCTCCTGCTTGCCGAAGTTGGCCATGCGAACGTTGTTGAGGTAGCCCTTGTTGATCATGTAATGGGTGGACAGGGTGTCGCCGAGAAAGACATCGGCCTGGTCGAATGCCACGGCATTAAGGGCATTCTGATAAGAGGGGTAGCAGGTAATCAGCGCTTTAGGGTACAGCGCCTTGACTTCAGGCAGCGGCAGATAGTGATAGACCATGCTCAGGCGCAACCCCGCCAGGCCTTCGCTGAGCGGGCGGGTTTCGTCTTCGCGCGTCACGAGGACGGGTTGGTCAATGGCATAGGGGACCGAGAGCGCAAGATTGGCATTACCCGCTTCGTAGCCGTTCGCGGTGCCCAGCAGATCAACCTGACCATCGAGCAGCGCGCGAATCGCGGCCTCGCGGGAAGGGAAGCGTTTGACCCGCACCGGCAGTCCGGTGGCCTGACTGACAAGCCCTGCGTAGTCGGCCGTCAAACCCTCGTAATCCTTGCCGCTGGCGGTCATGTCAAAGGGTGGGTAATCCGGCGCGGAGGTGCCCAGTATCAGTTCGCCGCGCGCTTGCAGCCAGTGCCGCTGGGACTGTTCGAACGTGACGGGCAACGTCTCGACTACCGATCGGCTGAGCAACGCGTAGTCCGGCGAAGCGGCGGGCATGGCGGACACGCCGGCATTCAGGCACAGACCTGTACACAACGCGATAAGGAAGTCCTTCAAACGGCTGAACATGCGGGATCTCACACGAGTGCGTTTCGTTTGGCCATCTCGATAAGTTCTACCAGGGATTTGGCTTTGAGTTTTTGCATCAGGCGTTTTTTATAGGTGCTGACGGTTTTATTACTGAGAAACATGCCTTTGGCTATTTCCTTGTTGGTTCGGCCCTGGGCAAATAGTTGCAATACCATCAGTTCGCGGTCATTTACCGACTTGAAAAGTTCCAGTTCGGCATAACGAGTGTCATCACTGCGTACCGGATTCAATGCCTGGCTGGGAAAATAGTTATAACCGGAAAGTACCGCCTTAATAGCACTGACCAATTCACTCAAGTCTTCCTGTTTACAGACATAACCCGACGCCCCGGACTGCATGCAGCGGATGCCGAACAGTGTCGGACATTGTGCCGTCAGAATCAGGATCTTCAGCGCAGAGCCCATGGCGTTGAAGCGGGCCAGTACTTCCAGGCCGTCCAGCTTGGGGATGCTGACATCGAGAATGACCAGATCAGGCATGCATTCGCGGACCATTTGCATGGCATCGACACCGTTGTCGGTTTCGCCAACGACCTTATAACCTTCATGCTCCAGCAACATTCGAACGGCGAGACGGATGACCGGATGATCGTCGACGATAAAAACGGAGTTCATAATCAAATCCCATGCAAGCACGAATAAAGCGCGCACCTTAGCTCAGTTGAATGAGCGCTCGCATGGACTCACAGTGTCTCGGGTGCGTTATCGGATAAATCCTACATTCAATAAGGAAAGGGACTACATGTAAATTAGGATTGGCGTAAGGAAGTGCGGGCTTGGCAAGGGCTTATAGTTGGCCTTTTTAATTTTGCAAGTGTTGATTGTCAGTGGCTTTACACAGCTGTTTAAAAGTTATCACCCCAATAGCGAGTTCCGGTTCTATTCAGTGACCTCTTAGCGTGAACTGCACTGGCAGTCACTGAGGTCTGAAAAGCGGTTATGTCTCGTGCAGACGTGCGCCTTCAACCGGCCAACGGATCGGCCGGCTGAAGGCGCGGTTTCAATGACTGGAGCGCCCGGTCATTTCCAGCGCCATATCGCTGGCGTAGCTGTCGGTCATGCCGGCGATAAAGTCGATCATGCGCAGAAACGAAGTGTGTAACGAACCCTGTGGATGCGGGGCGTTGTTGCCCAGCAGATCGAGGATGCGTCGGCTTTTGAACGACGGCGTGCGCCCGTTGTGTTGCTCCAGCGCAGCGCCGCAGAACGAGTTGAGCAGGATTTCCAGTGTCGTGTAGGCACCGATTTCATGCAGTGTCTTGCGTTTGTCCTGGAAGATTTTCTTGCGGGCGATGTCCTTGGCATTCAGCACGCAGCGTTTCGCCGGACCGTGCATGTGCTCCACCAGATCGCCGTGCAGGGTGCCGGCAAGCAGCGCCTCTTGCTGTTCGACAAACGCCCGTGCCGCCGCGTTGGTCAAGTGTTCGATGGCCTTGCCGCGCAGGATCGCCAGTTTGCGCCGCCGCGAATCCTGCGGACCGAGCTGACGGTAAGTCTCCGGCAGATCGTCGCCGACCAGACCGAGCAACAGCGACTCGACTTCGGCGTACTCCAGCAAGTCCATTTCCAGGCCGTCCTCGAGGTCGATCAGCGCATAACAGATATCGTCGGCGGCCTCCATCAGGTACACCAGCGGATGCCGCGCCCAGCGCTGTTCCTCCAGTTGCGGCAGGCCAAGTTTGCTGGCGATCTGTTCGAGCAAGGGCAGTTCGCTCTGGTAGCAGCCGAACTTGTGTTTTTTATAACCCAGAGAGTCAGCGTGACGTGCCGTCCACGGGTATTTCAGATAAGTCCCCAGAGTGGCGTAGGTCAGGCGGGTGCCGCCGTCGAACTGGTGATACTCCAGTTGCGTCAGGACACGGAAACCCTGGGCATTGCCTTCGAAATTAAGGAAATCGCCGCGTTCGGCTTCGCTCATGTCGTCGAGCCAGCCGCGTCCCGCTGCCTGCTGGAACCAATGGCGAATCGCGTCTTCCCCGGAATGGCCGAACGGCGGGTTGCCGATGTCATGGGCCAGGCAGGCGGACTGCACCACCATGCCCAGATCGGCCGGGTCGCACCATGGCGGCAGGGCGCTGCGCAAGGTTTCGCCGACGCGCATGCCCAGCGAGCGGCCTACGCAGCTGACTTCCAGCGAGTGGGTCA
Source organism: Pseudomonas hamedanensis (assembly GCF_014268595.2). Lineage (NCBI taxonomy): Bacteria > Pseudomonadati > Pseudomonadota > Gammaproteobacteria > Pseudomonadales > Pseudomonadaceae > Pseudomonas > Pseudomonas hamedanensis. Next base: position 4,716,332 of record NZ_CP077091.1, on the reverse strand, counting down.
AGCGCGTGTGAATGTGATCGTTGCTCGTCACCGGGTGCACTTGGGTCTTGCGGCCCAGGCGACGGAAGGCACCGGAAAAGATGATGCGGTCATGGTCTTTGTGAAAAGGGCTGCGGCCGAGTTCTTGCGGGCTGTGCAGCGGCTTGCCGAGGCGTTCGCGGTTGAGCAGGGTTGGCCAATCCAAGGCTGATTCTCTCCGTCTGGTGACTGATCCCCTAGCTTCCCGGTTCACGCTGGCGCCTGCAAGCGCAACTACAGTCCGGCGGCATCAATGTCGATCAACAGCAACCGTTCGCCGTTATCGAAAAACTGCCCGGCTGTCAGGCAATACTGATTGCTGGTGGCGTCGCGGTACGTCGTCGACAGGGTCAGGCGGCGCTCTTCCCAGCCTTCGGCGAGCAATTGATAAAAGTACGGGCGCCACGACCAGTTGTGCCCCAGGTAACGGTTGTCGGCGACCCAGCCGTTGTGGCGCCATTCGAGGTTGGGCGTCAGTTGGGTGCCGTGACGGTCGCATTGATAAAAACGCAGCAGCCAGGGAAAAGCTTCCAGTTGCGGTAACGCACTGAGTGATGCGTGCGCGCCGGCCCAGGCTTGCAAAATGTTCATGAGTTGGCCGAGTTGCTGGCGCATTTGCATCAGGCGCCCGCGCTCGGCCAGCTTTTGTTGCACGTAGCGTTGTCGCAGTCTGGCGAAGTGTTGCACGAAGGCATCGGTTGCGAAGAACGCTTGCTGCGCGCGGGCGAACAGAAAACCCTGCACGTAACGTGAGCCGCACTCAAGGGCGAAATTCAGTTGGGCTTCGGTCTCGACGCCTTCGGCGATGATCCAGCAGCCGGTTTTCTCGGCCATTTGCGCCAGGGCCTTGACCACGTCACTGCTGGGCCCGCCGAGTGCCGCGGCCTGGAACAGGCGCATGTCGAGTTTGAGGATGTCCGGTTGCAGTGCCAGGACACGGTCGAGCTGCGAATAGCCGGCGCCAAAATCGTCAATGGCGATGCGCGCGCCAGCCTCTCGATAACGTCCCACGACGTCGGCCAGGCGTTGGCTGTTGCCGCCCAGTTCGGTGATTTCGAAGACGATGCGTTGCGGGTCGACACCGTGTTGCGCCAATTGCTTTAGGCTGGGCAGCGCCTGATCCGGGCGCAGGCGACTGATCCAGCGCGGTGACATGTTCAGGCTGAGGAACCAGTCGGCGGGGGCCTCATGCAGGCGGCTCAAGGCGTTGTCGCGGATCTGTCGGTCGAGCCGGCGCAGAGCCACGGCCGGCGCGCGTGGGTCGGCGAACAGCGGACCGACCGAATGCAGTTGCCCGTCGGCCTGGCGCAGGCGACCCAATGCCTCGACGCCTGCGATGCGTCCGGTGGCGGTATCAATGAAAGGCTGAAAGCAGGCGAGCGGTTGCCCGTCGATCACGGGGCCTCCTTAGTCGTTGTTGTTCTGATTGAACCCGCCGACCGGATAGGCGCACGGGATTGAACCTCCCGCTAAAGAGGTTCATCCCGCCGATAGTGCAAGAATGTAGCCAGATGTATCGCGTCAGCGTTTACGCGTGGTTTGCAGGACCAGTTTGATCAGCGGACCCAGCGTGGTGCCCAATCGAACCAGCCGGCCCAGACCGCCGGTGCCGCCGCTTTTCGCGCCCTTGCCGGTCAGAAAACCCAGTAGCGTCACGGCTGCCACGCCCCATAACGGCGCGTGTTTGATGCCGAAGCCATCCTGCAGGTTTTGCGTCATGCCGCGCACACGCTGCAGTGGCTGCAGCACTTGCCCGGCTTCGTGACGAATTTCCTGGCGATGCATTTCCATGCGCAGGCGGATCAGCGCCTTGCGCATTTCTCGCCGCGAGCTGTTGTGGGGAAGTTCAGGCAGGCTCATGGCAGCAGACGCTCCCGGTCGTTGGCCAGCTCTTCGAGCGTGCCGTGGAAGGGCGAGGATTCATCGAAGATCGCCGCCTTGAGGCGCAATCCGCAGAAAATCGAAGCCAGGGTATAGAAGACACACAGGCCGATGATCGCCGCCAGGCGGTATGTATCCCAGAAGATGATCATAACCAGTGTCGACAGGCCCACCAACAGCAGCAGGGCGAAGACCAGCGCCAGACCGGCAAACAGCAGCAGGCTGACGGTGCGTGATTTCTGCTCCTGCAATTCGATGCCGAACAATTCGACATGACTGTGCAGCAGCCCCAGAACAGCGGCGCCCAGGCGCCGCGTGGAGGAGGCGGTGCCCGCAGTCGGGCCGGATTCACCGATCGACATGATCAGCGCCGCGTGGCCAGCAGGCCAATCAGAAAGCCGACGCCAGCGGCGATGCCGACCGACTGCCATGGGTTGGCCGAGACGTAATCCTCGGTGGCGGTCACGGCGGCCTGGCCGCGCTCGCGCAGGGTGTCCTCGGTGAGCTTGAGGGTCTCACGGGCGCGCAGCAGGCTTTCGTGGATCTGCCCACGCAATTCATCCGCCTGATCGCCGGCCAGGGTGGCGGTGTGCTCGAGCAACCGTTCGGTGTCGGCGACCAGAGTCTGGAAGTCGTTCATCAGGATTTCTTGAGCAGTCTTTGCCTTGATGCTGGCCATGGGTGGATCTCCGTAAGTGGCGTCTGAAGCGTTCGAGTATGAGCCTTGCGCGAAGGTTCAGTACAAATGACTGGTACAACTTTTGCTGTGTGCTGGTGCATCGCCTGGCATTCGTGCGCTGTTGCCGGGCGTGCCGGTGCAAAACCTTAACTCAAATGATCCCGGTTCGTGTCAGTCCATCGATCTTGTGCGCCAAAGCGGTTCGTCGATCCTTGATCGCGGTGACTGCGTTGGCGCAACTTGGTGCATGAAATGGGCGAGCGAACCGCTTTGGTGCCTTTTTAGCCTTCAGGTCTGCCTCCCATGGAAACTCTACAAAGCGCTGTGGACACGCTGGTTCACAGCTCCAATACGTTGTTCATTCTGATCGGTGCGGTGATGGTGCTGGCAATGCATGCCGGTTTCGCCTTCCTGGAAGTCGGCACCGTCCGGCAGAAGAACCAGGTCAACGCCTTGTCGAAAATTCTCAGCGATTTCGCCGTCTCCACGCTCGCCTATTTCTTTATAGGCTATTGGATCTCTTACGGCGTGACGTTCATGCAGCCGGCGGCTGTGCTGAGTGCCGATCATGGTTACCCGCTGGTAAAATTTTTCTTTCTGCTGACTTTTGCCGCAGCGATTCCGGCGATTATTTCCGGAGGGATCGCCGAACGCGCGCGCTTTGTTCCACAGCTGTGTGCCACGGCATTGATCGTTGCGTTTATCTACCCGTTTTTCGAAGGCATCGTCTGGAACGGCAACTACGGTGTGCAAGCGTGGCTGACGGTGCAGTTCGGGGCAGCGTTTCATGACTTCGCAGGCTCGGTGGTGGTGCATGCCATGGGCGGCTGGCTGGCGCTGGCCGCGGTGCTGCTGCTTGGCCCGCGAAATGGCCGCTATCGCGACGGACGCCTGGTTGCGTTTGCACCTTCGAGCATTCCTTTCCTGGCACTGGGCTCGTGGATCCTGATTGTCGGCTGGTTCGGCTTCAACGTGATGAGCGCCCAGACGCTGCAGGGCGTCAGTGGCCTGGTGGCGGTCAACTCGCTGATGGCAATGGTCGGCGGCACGGTGGCGGCTTTGATCGTCGGGCGCAATGACCCCGGGTTTCTGCACAACGGCCCATTGGCCGGACTGGTGGCGATTTGCGCAGGGTCCGATCTGATGCACCCGGTCGGCGCGCTGGTCACCGGCGCGATAGCGGGCGCGCTGTTTGTCTGGTGCTTTACCGCCGCGCAGGTCAAATGGCGCATTGACGACGTGCTGGGGGTGTGGCCGCTGCACGGCTTGTGCGGTGTGTGGGGCGCCATTGCCTGCGGTATTTTCGGCCAGACCGCGCTGGGCGGCCTGGGCGGCGTCAGCCTGATCAGCCAGTTGCTCGGCACCGCACTGGGCGTTGCGGTGGCGCTGCTCGGCGGTTTCGTGGTTTACGGCGTGATCAAGGCGCTGCATGGGCTGCGCCTGACTCAGGAACAAGAGTATTACGGCGCCGACCTGTCGCTGCACAAGATCGGCGCCGTGAGTCAGGACTAACGCTCTTCATCATCGGCACCGGGATAAAAACCGTGCAGCAGGCGATAGCGGTCGATGCGCACCTGATCGACCTTCGCCTGCACCTGATGCGCCGGCAGACCGAGCATGATCAGCGCGTGAGAGGCGAGCATCAGACTCGATTCCAACAGCTCCGGCACCACTTCGCTGGCGCCGGCCGCTTTCAGTTCGGCCCATTGGCTGTCGTCGCGCGTGCGGACCAGAATCGGCACGTGTGCGTTAAGTCGCCGCGCCTCCTTGAGAATGCCCAGGGCCACGTCACTTTGATCCACCGCAATCACCAATAGCTTGGCGCGCAGCAGGCCAACGGCGGTCAGCAAGTCACCGCGCGACGAGTCGCCGTAATGCACGGCGCTTTCTGCGCACGCGGCCTCCCGGACACGCACGGGGTCATTATCCAGCGCGATATAGGGTTGACTGGCGTTGCGCAGAAAGCGTCCGATCGACTGGCCGACGCGACCGTATCCGCAAATCACCACGTGCTTGTCGAGGTCGGCGTTGAGCGCACTGATCTGTTCGATCTGAGCTTCCTGATTCGGCTTGCGGTGCAGCGCTGCCGCGATGCGTGGCGCCGCCCGCAGCAGCAAAGGCGTGAGCAGCATCGAGCAGAATGTCGCCGCCAGCAGCAGGGCGCCCAGCTCGGCAGGCATCAGCTGGTTTTGCTGCATCTGCGCCATCAGGGCAAAACAGAACTCGCCGCCCTGGGCCAACGCCAGACCGCTGCGCCACGCCGTTTCACTGTCGCTGCCGCGCCATTTCACCAACAGCGCGACCACGACGCCCTTGATCAGCATCAGGCCGAGGGTGAGGCCGACGATCAACAGACCGTGACTGGCAAACAGTTGCAGGTCGATCAGCATGCCGATGCTGACGAAAAACACCCCGAGCAGGATGTCGCGAAAGGGCCGGATATCGGCTTCGATCTGGTGTCGATAGTGACTCTCACCGAGCAGCATGCCGGCGAGAAATGCGCCAAGGGCCGGCGACAGACCCAGCAAGTGGGTCAGCCACGCGGTGAGCAGCACAATCACCAGCGCCAGCAGGACAAACAACTCCGCCGAACGCGAGGCCGCTACCTCATGGAACAAACGCGGCAGCAGCCAGCGACTGGCCAGAAGCAGGCCGACAAACAGCACCACGGTCTTTGCCAGGGTCAGCGGCAACGCCCAGTACCAGGCCTGCTCGCTGCTGCCGGCGAAGACCGGCACCAGGGTCAGCAGCAACACCGCGACCACGTCCTGGAACAATAGAACGCCAATCGCGTTCTGGCCGTGGCTACTGAACACTTCGCCGAGGCTGCCCAGTTCCTTGGTGACGATCGCGGTGGAGGACAGCGAAAGCCCCGCGCCGAGCAATAGCGCCGGCGTCATTGGCATGCCCAGCAGCATCAGCAACAGACCGAGGACGGCAGTGCTGATCAGCACCTGCTGACTGCCGAGGCGGAACACCACCTGACGCAATGCAATCATCTTCGACAGCGAGAACTCCAGGCCCAGGGAGAACAGCAGGAACACCACGCCCAGTTCGGCGACGTCGGGCAGGTGTTCACTTTCATTGACCCAGTCGAATGCGCTCGGCCCGACCAGCAATCCCACGCACAGGTAACCCAGTACCGGCGGCAGCCGCAGGCGACGGAACAGGGCAATCACCACGAGGGACGAGGCGAGGATGATCAACAGGTTGGCAAACACGAGACGCTCCGATGTCAGGCTCTGGCCTCTCAAGCGTAGAGGCAAAAAGAGCGGGAGGATGACGGATCGGTGATTTGAGCGCACTGATGTGCGTCAGGGTTTTACCCCAGGCCCCGATCGTACCTTTGAGCGGTCACGGGTCGACGGGTTTTTCAAGGGCGCCTAGAATAGGCGCACTCATTTTGTGGTTGAGCACGCATGCCTCCTGAATGTCAGCTGTTCGGCACCCTGGGGTGTCACCTATGCGAAGTCGCTGAAGCTGAACTGATGCCTTTTGTCGAGCATGGTCTGCTGGTGGAACTGGTGGATATTGCTGAAGACGAATCGCGGTTCGAAGCGTACAGCCTGCGAATTCCCGTGTTGCGTCGCATCGACACCGGGGCGGAGCTGGACTGGCCGTTCAGTGCCGATCGGGTCGTGGCCTTTCTTCGCTGATCCGCTGTTCGCGCCGCTCCGCCGGTCGCAACTGCACAACCATGCCTTGGCACTTCCCGGTTCATTCGGTTACTGTATGTCCATACAGCAATCGAGTCAGAGGGATGAACCGTGGTCAATGTCGAACAGTTGAAGAGCAGCGTTAACCGGATGTCGGTCGACGTGGTGCGCGAGGCCGTCCTCGAATTGCGCCTGGACGGGCTGGTCACGGAAGGCAAGACGCCGTTCAACAAGCTGCATTTCAACACCTGTTTCGCCGAAATCGAGGCATTGTTCCAGCGCGCCGGCTATCACAAGCAACTGGATGTGGTCGGCTATCAGGGCTTGCTGTACGCCTTGTATGACCCGGGGCGCTGGGAGGCGGTCGATGTGTTGCGCTGGCTCAAGGAATTCACCGAGGCCGCAGCGCTCAAGACGATCCCGGCCTGAGGATTCTGCGCTAGGTTCGCATCCTGCAGTGCGGGATAATGCCGACCAGTCTTGAGGATTCGATTTGCGTATGCCCACCACTACCTTTTCTGCCGCTCAGAACCAGGCGAGCACGCTCTACCTGCCTCCCGGGTCCTGGCTGACCGTACTCGATTGCCTGTGCGAGCATTTCAGCGCCATCGGTCGTGAGCAATGGCTGGACAGGATCGCCCGCGGGCGGGTGCTTGATGGTCAGGGGCAACCGATCTCGCTGGACCTGCCCTACAAGGAAGGCCTGCGGATTCACTATTTTCGTGAGGTGCCGGACGAGAAGCCGATTCCGGTAGTCGAGACAATTCTCTATGCCGATGAACATCTGGTGGTCGCGGACAAGCCGCATTTCCTGCCGGTCACGCCCGCGGGGGAGTATGTCGAGCAAACCTTGCTGCGTCGCTTGATCCGCCGTCTGGACAATCCGCATCTGGTGCCCTTGCACCGGATTGATCGGCACACGGCGGGGCTGGTGATCTTTTCGGCCGATCCGCAAACCCGCTCGGCCTATCAGTCGCTTTTTCCGACACGGCAGATCGACAAGTATTACGAGGCGATAGCCCCCGCGTTGCCTGATCTGAGCTTTCCCCTGGTGCACAAGAGTCGTCTGGTCGATGGCGAGCCGTTCTTTCGCATGCAGGAGGGGCCGGGTGTCAGCAATACCGAGACGGCGGTCGAGGTGCGGGAAAAAAACGGCGATCTCTGGCGTTATGGCCTGTTCCCGGTGACCGGCAAGAAGCACCAGTTGCGTGTCCACATGACCGCGCTGGGGGCGAGCATCTGCAACGATCCGTTTTATCCGGATGTGCTGAAAGACGTCGAGGACGATTACGCCAATCCACTCAAGCTTCTCGCCCAGGGGTTGCGTTTTATCGATCCGGTGACCGGTGAACAGCGCGAGTTCCGGAGCCAGATCAGCCTGCACTGGTAGCGGCGCAAGTACTTTTCAGCGCCCATGAAAAAGCCCGCAAATCTGCGGGCTTTTCTGTATCCGGCGTGCCGCTGAGCTTACAGCTCTTTAACGGTACGTACCTGATCCTTGTTGATGCGAGTTTCTTTGCCGTCCAGCTGCTGGAACTCGTAGAAGCCCGAATCATCATCGTATTTCGGGGTGTCGACGGCCTGGATTTCGCGACCGTCATTCAAGGTGATCACTGTAGGCGAGGAGCAACCGGCGAGGGTGGCCAGGCCCAGTGCGAGCATGAAAGTGGCGAGGGTCCGTTGAGTCATGGGTGTGTCTCCGAATGGGAAATCTTCTGGTTACTGAGCTTGAGACGTACACAAGGCGTGAGAGTTCCTTGAATGCTGTCAGTCTGACACAGTGTTGTGCGCATTTAACAGTTCAGGGGTGTTGAGGTTGGCCAGGCGCGGGTCATTGTCAGGGCATTGCAAGGCGTTCGCGCCGAGGTTGCGCATCACCCGGCCGGGGCTGCGCTCGCCGCTTTTCCAGGCCTCTTCGAATGCCGGTAAAAGGCCGACCGGAATCACGCAGAGCAACGGTTGCCAATGTTCTCCCTCGCGCAACATTAAAGGTTTTTCAGGTTGCTCGCTGGCGGCCTCGCGCATACGTTGCAGCAGGGCTTCGTCAATCAGCGGAACGTCGCACGGCAGGACCAGCAAGTGTGAATGACGGGCAACTTTCAGGCCTGCCAGAATCCCCGCCAGCGGTCCCGGAAAGTCTTCTTCGTCATCAGCCACCAGTTGATCGGCAAACGGCGCATAGCGCTGACGATTGCGGTTGCACGAGATGATCAAATCGTCAGTCAGCGTGCGGACCTTGCGTTGCTGATGCGCAATCAACGGTTCGCCCTGCCACGGCACCAGACCTTTATCCTGGCCGCCCATGCGTTGGCCGCGTCCGCCTGCCAGCAGCAGAATCGAGCAGGGCGGCAATGGCGTTGGCTGGGGCATGGCAGCTCTCCACAGGGAAGGCGAAAAAATCGAGCGCTGTGATATAACACCGGGCTGTTTCTTCTACAACTGGATGAGCCTATGAAAGCCAAGGCTGATGTACCTTTCGTGCCGCTTAATATAGCGGTGTTGACGGTCAGCGATACCCGCACCCTCGAAACCGATACCTCAGGCCAGGTGTTTGTCGACCGCTTGACAGCGGCGGGCCACAATCTGGCGGAGCGGGTCTTGCTCAAAGACGACCTGTATAAAATTCGCGCGCAAGTCGCCAACTGGATCGCCGATGATGTTGTGCAGGTGGTGCTGATCACCGGCGGCACCGGTTTTACCGGGCGTGACAGCACACCGGAAGCGGTCGCGTGCCTGCTCGATAAACAGGTGGACGGCTTTGGCGAATTGTTCCGGCAAATCTCCGTGGCCGATATTGGCACCTCGACCGTACAGTCGCGGGCACTGGCCGGTCTGGCCAACGGTACGCTGGTTTGCTGCCTGCCAGGCTCGACCAACGCTGTACGCACGGGTTGGGACGGTATCCTCGGCGAGCAATTGGACGCGCGTCATCGCCCGTGCAACTTCGTCACCCATCTGAAACAGGCGGCGCCTTGTGAATCCCGTGGGTAAGCCGGGCAAAACCGCCAGCTTGATGCCGGTCGAAGCGGCCCTGGCGCGTCTGTTGGAAATGGCCGATGCATCGCCGATTGCCGAGCGCGAGTATTTGCCGCTGGCTCAGGTCGAAGGGCGAGTGCTGGCTGAAGGTCTGGTATCCACGCTGGATCTGCCACCTTGGCCAAACAGCGCCATGGATGGCTACGCCCTGAACCTGGCGGACTGGACGGGTGAACCCCTGCCGGTCAGCCAGAAGGTGTTCGCCGGGCAAGCCCCGGAGCCGATAAAGCCTGGGACCTGTGCGCGAATCTTCACCGGCGCGCCGGTACCCGCGGGTGCCGACTGTGTCGAGATGCAGGAAAACACTGAGCTCCAGGCCGATGGGCGGGTGCTGTTCACTCAGCTCATGAAGGCCGGTCAGAACATCCGCCCGCAAGGTCAGGAAACGACCGTGGGCGAGTGCGTACTTGCCGCCGGCACCCGGCTGGGACCGATCGAGCAAGGCTTGTCAGCTTCGTTGGGCTGCGCAGGCCTGAGCGTGGTGCGTAAAGTGCGTGTGGCGGTATTGTCCACAGGCGATGAGCTGGTTGAGCCTGGGCAGGCACTCGGCCCGGGGCAGATTTACAACAGCAACCGCGTGGTGCTGTGCAGTTGGCTGCAGCGTCTGGGATGTGAAGTGATGGATGCGGGCATTCTTCCCGATGATCTGGCCGCGACCCGGCTTCGTCTGGGTGAATTGCAGGATGTCGATCTGATCCTGTCTACCGGTGGAGTCTCTGTCGGCGAAGCCGATTTCCTTGGCATAGCGCTGCGGGAAGAGGGTGAGCTGGCGCTGTGGAAACTGGCGATCAAACCCGGAAAACCGCTGACGTTCGGACATTTTCGCAATGTTCCGGTCATTGGTCTTCCTGGCAATCCGGCGTCGACGCTGGTGACCTTCGCGTTGCTGACACGCCCTTATTTGTTAAGGCGCCAAGGCGTACAGGACGTCGAGCCGCTGAAGTTCACGGTGCCGGCGGGGTTTGTCTGGCCTGTGGCCGGAAACCGTCGCGAGTACCTGCGGGGCCGGCTTGAGCAAGGTCGGGCGATGATTTACCAAAATCAGAGTTCTGGTGTGCTGCGCAGCGCCGCGTGGGCCGACGGGCTGGTGGAAGTGCTGGAAGGACGCACGCTGACTGAAGGGGACGAGGTTGCTTTCATTCCATTAAGCGAGCTTCTGGGCTGATCTCGTTGCAGCCAGTACACGCGTCGGCTGATAAAGCTGACGCGTGTAAAAAAACGTTGAGTCAATTGCTGATCAGTGACACCAACTGGTCGAATCGGCTATTGGCGACCCAACCCAGCAACCCCAGCACGATCGTCGTCGCACCGGCCGAATAGGCCAGTCGATGCTTGATCGTTTTGACATCGTTGCGAACTTCGTCCATGTCCCGGCGGATATATTTGAGATGGGTCTCCAGCTCGGTGACACGAGGTTCCATTTCGATTTCTCCAGGGGTCTTGGCGCTTTTATTGAAATCCGACTGATGACTTGCGCGACTTTCGGCGAGGGCGGCGACCGGACTCACTGGTATTCTGGCTTCATGACTTTGCATGGAAACATCCACCAGCTATTTCAAGTGAACGCTTGCTGCCTGATCCATCTGGCGAACGGTCATCAGCCCTCGGGGCGTATCTGCTCATTACCGGCACATCCTTGTGTTGTTGGATTGAAAAACGATACCGCCGGCACACGTTGACCTAATGCTTGTGCCGGGTCAATTGAGCCGATTCCTCATGTTTCGTAAGAAAAAATACCACCGTGTAGGACGGTGCAGCCGGACAGGCGAATTTATTGAGACGCTGACGGCTTTTTTGCGCGTCGCGGTGGTCAAGATGATTCAACCGTATCAATTCTGGGAGTGACGTTTATGAGTGAGCGCCGGGCACTGTTGATTCTGCATGGCAAGCAGGCACTCAACGAGGCTGTTCGTGCAGCCGTACTGGACCGGCGCGAGCGGGGTTGGGAGCTGGCGGTTCGGCTGACCTGGGAGGCCGGGGATGCCAAACGCCTGGTGGAAGAAGCCCTGGCAGCTGGATACACGCACATCATTGCCGGCGGTGGCGATGGCACGTTGCGCGATATTGCCGAAGCCCTGGCCATGCACCCACGCCAAGCCGGCCTGGTCCTGCTGCCGCTGGGGACTGCCAATGACTTTTGTCGTGCCGCCGGTATTTCGCTGGAGCCTGCCGAGGCTCTGGAGCTGCTTGATACGCCGCCCACTGACATCGATCTGGGCGAAGTGGGCGGACAGATTTTCCTCAATATGGCCACCGGCGGATTCGGCAGTCAGGTCACCGCCAATACCTCGGAAGATTTGAAAAAAGTCTTGGGCGGCGCGGCCTATCTGTTCACGGGCTTGTCCCGATTCAGCGAGTTGCATGCCGCCTATGGCGAATTGCAGGGGCCGGATTTCCAATGGGAAGGCGAGCTGCTGGCATTGGGCATTGGCAATGGTCGCCAGGCCGGAGGCGGGCATGTCCTGTGCCCCGATGCGCAGGTGGATGACGGGCTGCTGGACATCAGTATTCTGCCGGCCCCGCAGGAACTGGTCGGCACGTTGAAGAACCTGCTCACCGAAGGTTTCGGTATCGACAGTATGTTTGTGCGGGCGCGGCTGCCCTGGGTCGAGATCAAGGTGGCGGAAGGGCTGTACATCAATCTCGACGGTGAGCCGCTGGAGGGCAATAGCCTGAGGTTTGCGGCGCGGCCGGCAGCCTTGCAGGTGCATCTGCCCAAGCATTCGCCGCTTTTGGCGCGCTCGGCGTCAATCAGTCGTCAAGGCTGATGATCTGCTCGCGCACGGCGAATAACACCAGGCCGGCCACGTCGTAGATTTGCAGGCGCTTCATGATCTGCGAGCGGTGGGTCTCGACGGTCTTGATGCTCAGCCCCAGACCATTGGCGATTTCGCGGGTGGATTTGCCCCGGACTATCAGTCTGAGGATTTCCAGCTGGCGCGCTGTCAGGTTGTGCGACTCGGCAACTTCCGGCTGGTTTTTCTGATTGCGGGTCAGTGCCTGGTTGATCACGGTGTGAGCGATGGCCGGGCTCAGGTAGCGCTCGTTGTTACGCAGGGCTTCCAGCGCGTGTTCAAGCTCGGTGGCGGTGGTGTCCTTGAGCAGGTAGCCATGGGCGCCGGACTCCAGCGCCTGCATGATCAGGGTCGGGTCGGTGTGCATGGAAAGGATCAGGACCTTGCTCTGCGGGCGGACCCGCTTGAGGCGTTGCAGGGCTTCCAGACCGCCGGTTTCCCTCATCGAGATATCGAGCAACACGATGTCGGGACTCAGTTGCTCGACCATTTCGAGCAGTTGCGAGCCGTCATTGGCTTCGCCGATTACCGCGTAACCGGGAATATCCAGCACCAGAGCGCGCACGCCGGCCCTGATCAGCGAGTGGTCATCCACCAGAAGTAAGTTACAAGTCAACGCATAACCTTATTCGTACTGGCCCGCTCGAGTGCTCGGGGCGCCCAGGGGAAAAGTGCTTCGATTTGTGTGCCTTTGCCCGGCTCGCTGGTGACGCTCAGTGTGCCGCCCAGCTGTTCGATTCGCTCGGCCATCCCGGCCATGCCCCGTTGTCCTTCCCGTCCTGGATTGACTGCAGGGGCAAACCCAAGCCCGTCGTCGCTGATCAGCAACGTCAGACCTTGCGGCAGGCGCTGAACACGCACCAGCAGGTTTTGCGCTTGTGCATGACGCAAGATGTTGGTCACCGCTTCCTGGGTGATACGGAAAGCGGCGACCGCCATTTCCTCCGGGATACCGTTCAGACGCTGCTGGCAATCGAGGCTCCAGTGTACCGAAGTATTGGCCAGTGTCTTGAGCAGGTGAGCACGCAGGCTGGCTTCCAGACCCAGGCTGGTCAATTGACGCGGATTGAGAATCGCCGAAACGTCGCGCACCTTGTTCAGTGTTTCTTCAAGCGTGTCGCAGAGCACCGTACATTGTTCCTGCAGGTCTTGCGGCAGGCGCCGTTTAAGCCATTCGCCTTGCAGTTTGGCGGCGGTCAGCAACTGGCCGATATCGTCATGCAATTCGCGGCTGAGCCGATGGCGTTCGTTCTCCTGCACCTGAAGCAGACGATCGGCCAGTTCCTGTGGCTGAAACTTGATCGACTTGCGCGACAAGCGATATTGCACCCAGACGCACGCTGTGGCCGCGATATTGAGCAACAGCAGGGCGAGGCTCACTGGCGCAGAAAAACCGTAGGTGAGCAGGCTGCCGAGCGCTGCCGCGACGCACAGTATCAGTGTGATCCGGCGGGCATTTTCCCGGGAGGGTGGCCATGTGATGAATGACTTGAGGCTGGCGTACATAACGAATGGAGCCACTGGATGTTCGCTGCGGGCAGACCGGCCGGTGGCGGGCGATCTCTGTCTGAAATACTGTCGATTCTGCTACTTGATTCAACAAGGCTCAGTAAGCGGTAGTTGATTGTCCACTGCGGCTGAGGCCGATGATAGACGTCACTTTGCCACTAACTGGGCGGTCACTGACTGCGCGGCATAATACCACTTAAGATACCGTTGGTCGCGTACGGGATAGAGGTCCGATGGGGCAGAAAACACGCCATCGAGGACGCCAGTTCCATAATCGGGAAAAGCCGGAACCCGGCTGTTGGGCAGTCATCGATAACGCCTGAATTCGCACGCTTGATAGACAGGCAAACCCTGATGGCGGTGCGAAAAAATTCGCAGTATCCAAGAGAGATTATTTGAATTGATGTGTCGCGGGTGGGCATGAACTATTCAATTACGACATTCAGCTATTGGCTGTACGCGATCAGCCGCGCGAACTTTGATCAGGCCTGACGCTCGGAAAAAGCCAGTCGGGGCAAACGTTTGCTCGTCAGGGCCGGCTGTACAGTGCCTTGACCGATCTGGAAGGCGAACGCTTCGATCAGTGCGGTTTGTTCGCTTTCTTCCAGATCCAGTTGGCCGGTCTGCTGGTCGACCAGCTCAAGCTGCCATGCCATCAGTGTGAGGCAATCCTTCAAGGCATCGAGTGCCTGCTGGTGCAGGTCGATCCGGACCCGCGCGCTGTCGATCACGCTGTGCAGGTGCTGGCAGAACTCGGAGATCGCCACCAGCGCCAGCATTTCGGCCCGGTTTGCCAGTTTGAGCAGGGTAGCGAGCAGGCAGTCAATGGCATCCTTGTCATTGCTGATCAGTTGCAGGTGGCTCAGGCATTCTTCGGTTTTGGCAAGGAGCGCTTCGGCCTCGACCAGAAACTCGGGGAAGCGTTGCGCCCAGTCTTTGCGGTCGATTGGCATGCTTATCTCCACAACGTCATGTCTGATGGGGGAATGCCGTGTGTGGTGACGATCGTGAATCGTCGGCAGATCGCGCCCAGACGTGCAAGTGCACAGACTGAGAGGTTCCAGGGGGTGTGTTGCCACTGAACTGCGATCGCACACAATAGCCTGACTCCGTTCATGCAATGAGAATGGCGTCACATTAATGGCTATTGGATATTGCGAATATCAGGTTGGGCCTGATTGTGGGTAGGGGAATCCCTTAGGCGCGGGAACCTAACGTGCGAATTGAGGTCGCGCCGCATTGAATGTAGCAGATGAAATAACGAGAGCCAGTAAAGCATGATGTTAATGTGACATCAATGCCCGCCTGTGGCATTTTGCGGATGTTTTTTGTGCGATCAAGATTCGCGCCCGGCAGCCGATAAACCTTCTTAATGAATTCATCCGAACAAGCCCAGGAGTCATTGATGGCCGGCATTCTCGACACGGTAGACCAACGCACGCAACTGGTGGGTGAGAATCGCCTGGAAATTCTCATGTTTCGACTCGCCGGACGCCAATTGTTCGCGATCAACGTGTTCAAGGTGCAGGAAGTGCTGCAACTGCCGAAACTGACGCTGATGCCTCAGCGTCACCCGTTCGTGTGCGGTGTGGTCAACCTGCGCGGGCAGACGCTGCCAGTGATCGACCTGTCCCAGGCGATCGGCATGCGCCCGCTGGTGCCGGGCCCCAACAGCACGATTATTGTCACCGAGTACAACCGCTCGGTTCAGGCATTCCTTGTCGGCGGCGTCGATCGCATCGTCAACATGAACTGGGAAGCCATCCTGCCACCACCGGCCAGTGCCGGCCGTCAGCACTACCTGACGGCGATCAGCAAGGTCGACGATCAGTTGGTGGAAATTATCGACGTCGAGAAAGTCCTTGCTGAAATCGTCCCGTACAACGCCAAGGTCTCGCGCGAGAAACTCGACGACCCGGTGCTGGAGCGCGCCCGTGGTCGCGAAGTGCTGCTGGTGGACGATTCCAACGTCGCGCTCTCGCAGCTGCGTGACACCCTCGGCCAGCTCGGCGTGAAGATGCACATCGCCAGCGACGGCTTGAAAGCGCTGAACATGCTCAAGGCCTGGGCCGATACCGGTGTGCACATGACCGACAAGCTGCTGATGATCTTCACTGACGCGGAAATGCCGGAAATGGACGGCTACCGCCTGACCACCGAAATCCGTAACGACCCGCGTCTGCGTGGTCTGTATGTGGTGCTGCATACCTCGCTGTCGGGCAGCTTTAACGACTCGATGGTGAAAAAGGTCGGTTGCGACAACTTCCTCTCCAAGTTCCAGCCGGACAAGCTGGTCGACGTGGTGCGCCAGCGTCTGATGCTCGACGCAGTGCCGGCCTGATCACACACCCATCGTAGGAGTGAGCCTGCTCGCGATAACGCTGTGTCAGCCCCGAATCATTACCTGACACAGCGTTATCGCGAGCAGGCTCACTCCTACAGTTATTGCTCTTTGATTCCTGATCAAGCTCGTATAGGGTGGCGTTTTTCCATCAAGGAAGCTGGCCATGCTGCGTCTCAGCGCGCTTTATCGTTACCCGTTGAAATCCGGCAAGGGCGAAGTGCTGCAAAGCATCGAACTGGACAAGTTGGGGTTGGCGGGGGATCGACGCTGGATGCTGGTGGACGAGGCCAGCGGCCGCTTTTTGACCCAGCGTGCCGAAGCGAAGATGAGCCAGCTGTCGGCCCTGTGGAATGCCCGTGGCGGCTTGACCCTCAACACTCCTGAGCAAGGTTCGATCGAGATTGCGTTACCTGACGATAACGCCGAACTGCGTGGCGTGACGATCTGGCGTGACACCCTGCGCGTGCCGGACGCCGGGGATGAAGCCGCGCGCTTCGTCAGCGATTTCCTTGGCAAGCGGACGCGGCTGGTACAAATGCCGTTGGAGCGGGCGCGAACCACGCAATCGGGTTTCGGCAAGGACGACGACCAAGTGGCGTTTGCTGACGGTTATCCATTGTTATTGATCGGCGAAGCATCCCGGCAGGACTTGTCGGAAAAAGTCGGGCGACCGCTGGAGATGCTGCGTTTTCGCCCGAATCTGGTTATCGAAGGCAGCGCGGCTTACGCAGAGGACGGCTGGAAGCGTATTCGCATCGGCGATATCGAGTTTCGCGTGGTCAAGCCGTGCTCGCGTTGCATCATGACCACCGTCGACCCACAAACCGGTGAGCGTAGCGCCGACCGTGAGCCTTTCGCGACATTGCAAAAGTACCGGACAACCGCCGATGGCGCGATGTTCGGACAGAACCTGGTCAATGACGGCAATGGTCGCCTGGAAGTCGGCATGCCGGTGGAGATCCTCGAATAACTGTCACTGAAACAAAAATGCCCGTGTTGCTGAACACGGGCATTTTTTTGGCGCGGTGACAACGGCTGGATCAGCCGCGGTATTCGCACAGATAAGCGGTGTCGACCGCCACTTTCAACTGAAACTTGCTGTTGGCCGGTACGTTGAATTGGCTGCCGGCGGCGAAGGTTTCCCAGTCGCTGCTGTCTGGCAGTTTTACGCTCAGCGCGCCGGACACCACGTGCATGATTTCACGCTGGCTGGTGCCGAATTCGTATTCGCCCGGGGCCATGACGCCAATGGTCGCTGGACCCTCGGCGGTGCCAAAGGCGATCGACTTGACGGTGCCGTCGAAGTACTCGTTGACTTTAAACATGGGCGATTCCTCGAAAAGGGCTTAAAAGGGGGCGGCCAGTATGCACAAGGCGTTTAGCGCCGTCACGTGCCTATAGCGGCAGCACCAGCGGCAACAACCGGGCCGTGTTGCGCGCATCTTCCAGGGCGCGATGCTGCTGACCGCTGAACTGCATGCCGGCCAGTTGCAGGGCGCCGTTGAGCCCCAGTGGCCGGTCGAGGCGGCGGGCCTTGGCGAAGCGCTGTTTGAGGTTCATGTGCGGCACTTTGCTCAAGCCACTGTCGAGTTGCAGGCGCTGCCATTCCTGGAGCAACTGCTTGCGGTCGTAATCGCCCCAACTGGCCCAACCCTCGAGGCGCGGCTGATGCTGCGCGAGCCAGCGTTCGAACGCCGGCCAGACCTCGGTCAGCGGCTGGGCGGCGTCGATATTGGCTTGGCTGATGTGCGTCAGCTCACGACAGAACGGGGTAAGCAAAGGCCGCCGTGTCGGTTTGACGAAGCGTTGAAAGTGATCCTGCTCGCGCCCGGCACGATCGACCAGCGTGGCGCCGATCTCGATAATTTCCATTTCCGTGACCGGCCAGCCGCCTTCATCGGTGGTGGCTTCCAGATCTATGACCAGCCAGTGTGGCATCGCAGGGTTCCTGATTTCGCGTTCTGATTGTTCAGAGCGTAGTCAAACCCCGCGCCGGTGTCCGGGCGACTACTCGACCTGCAACAGAACCTGACGATTTTTTACCTGATCGCCGACCTTGACCTGCACCCGCTTGAGCACGCCGTCGATTCCGGCCTTGAGCGGGTGCTCCATTTTCATTGCCTCAAGCACCACCAGCAACTGACCTTTGCTGACCATACTGCCTTCGCTGACCAGTACGTCGACGATGGCGCCGTCCATCGGCGCTTTCAGTGTGCCGGAGCTGACGCTGCTCTGACTGTCGATCACGGCCTGAGTTCGATCCTGCAGGCGCAGGCTGCCCGGATGGGTGAACAGCCAAAGCTGTTCCGCGTCCAGACGATAGGCGTGGCGTTGGCGCAAACCGTCGATGTCGAGCGTTATCGATTGCGCGGTGAATTCGATGACTTTTACCGTCAGCGTGCGTTCGCTGACCTGCACCGAGAATTCGCCGGATTGGCGCGCCAGCACGCACAGCGCCCAGTCCTGTTCTTCACCGCCCAGTCGATAGTGCAAAGGCACGCTGGCATTGTTGCGCCAGCCATTCAGCGGCGGGCGATGGGGCAGGGCGCTGGCCTGATAGAACAACACCACGGCAATCGCCAGTTGCTCCGCCGTCGGTACATAGGCGTTCAGGCAGGCATGGCGGGAAAAATGTTGCTGGATGAAAGCGGTGCTGAACTGTCCGCTGATGAACTGCGGATGTTGCAATAGGCTTTCGAGTAATCGTTGATTGCTTTGCACGCCGAGCAGTACCGTGTCCTGCACCGCGCGCAACAGCTTGCGCCGCGCTTCTTCGCGGGTGGCGCCGTGGGCGATCAGTTTGCCGAGCATCGGGTCGTAGAACGGGCTGATCGACTGGCCTTCAAGCAGACCGTGGTCGATGCGCGCCCCGTGTTGCTCGGCCGGCGTCCACGCCGTGATGCGACCGGTTTGTGGCAGGAAGTCCTGCGCAGGATCTTCTGCGTACAGGCGCACCTCCATCGCGTGACCCGTGAGCTGGACCTGGTCCTGAGTCAGCGGCAGCGGCTGCCCTTCGGCAACCCGCAGTTGCCAGGCGACCAGATCAATTCCAGTGATCATTTCCGTCACTGGATGCTCGACCTGCAAGCGCGTATTCATTTCCAGAAAGTAGAACTGGCCGCGCGCGTCGAGCAGAAACTCCACGGTGCCGGCACCGACGTAATCCACGGCACGACCGGCCTTGAGCGCCGCCTCACCCATGGCCTGACGCAACTCGGCGGTCATCACCGGGCAGGGTGCTTCTTCGATGACTTTCTGGTGGCGGCGCTGGATCGAGCAGTCGCGTTCGCCGAGGTACACCAGATTGCCGTGCTGGTCGCCGAACAGCTGCACTTCGACGTGACGCGGTTCGATCAATGCCTGCTCAAGGATCAGTTCGTCGCTGCCGAATCCGTTCAACGCTTCCGAACGGGCGGTGCGCAATTGCGCCGGCAGATCGCTGGCATCGTGCACCAGACGCATGCCGCGTCCGCCGCCGCCGGCGCTGGCCTTGATCATCAGCGGGTAGCCGATGCGTGCGGCCTCGCGCAGCAGAGTGGCGTCGTCCTGCGCGGCGTCCTGATAACCGGCGATGCACGGCACGCCCGCCGCAAGCATGGCGATTTTCGACAGGCGTTTGCTGCCCATCAGTTCGATTGCTTCGACGCTGGGGCCGATGAATGTCAGGCCGGCGTCTTTGCAGGCGCGGGCGAACTCGGCGTTTTCCGAGAGAAAACCGTAGCCAGGATGGACGGCATCGGCACCGCTGCGAAGGGCCGCGTCGAGGATAGCTGCGATATTGAGATAGGACTGCTGCACCGGCGCCGGGCCGATGTGCACGGCCTGATCGGCCATTTGCACATGCAGCGCATCGGCGTCGGCGTCGCTGAACACGGCGACGGTGCGATAGCCGAGGGCCTGGGCGGTACGCTGGATGCGGCAGGCGATTTCACCGCGGTTGGCGATCAGGATTTTGTGAATGGCGGGCATGGTGGGTGTCCTGAAGGGTTGGCGGTGAATGTGCAGGCCTCTTCGCGAGCAGGCTCGCTCCCACATTTGAAGTGCATTTCAACCCGGGATTTGCTTGAGGGTGGGCATGGTGGGTTTTCCTTGGGTGTTGGCGGTGAATGTGATGGCCTTTTCGCGAGCAAGCCCGCTCCCACATTTGGAATGCATTTCAACCCGGGATTTGCTTGAGGGTGGGCATGGTGGTTTCCCTTGGGTGTTGGCGGTGAATGTGATGGCCTCTTCGCGAGCAGGCTCACTCCTACAGGGGAATGCATTTCAACTGTGGGAGCGGGCTTGCTCGCGAAGCTTTTTCAGGCCCACCCGGGTTTGCGTTTCTGCATGAATGCCATGGTTCCCTCCACACCTTCGGCGCCAGTCACCGCCGCGCTGAACCACTGAGCCGCCTCATCAAGCAACTCACTCGACGGCTGCCCGGCACTCGCCAACAACAATTTCTTGGTTGCGGCGTTCGCTTCAGGCGCGCAGCGCAGCACTTGTTGCAGCACCTCATCCAGTCGTTCTGCCAGTGCCTGCGCATCCTGTTCAACGAAATGCACCAGCCCCAAACGCAGCGCCTCAGCGCCATCGAATCGCGCAGCGGTCAGCGCCAGTCGCCGGGTTTCGGTCAGCCCGATGCGTTGCACCACAAACGGTGCGATTTGCGCCGGGATCAGCCCCAGGCTGGTTTCCGGTAAACCGAACTGCGCCTGGTGATCGGCGAGAGCGATATCGCTGACGCAGGCCAGACCCAAACCGCCGCCCAGCACGGCGCCTTGCAACAGGCAGATCAGCACTTGTGGGGCGTGCTGGGCTTCTTCGAGCAAGGCCCCGAAGGCCCGGTTCAACTCGCGGTAAGCCTCCGCGCCCTGGGCCCGAGCGTTGGCCATGTCCTTGAGGTCGCCGCCGGCGCAGAAATGCCCGCCGGCACCGTTGAGCACCAAGGCCCGCACCGCACGGTCATCGCGTACCGCGGCCAGCAGCGCACGCAATTCGCCGACCATTTGCAGGCTCATCGCGTTGCGGCTGTCCGGGCGATTGAGGGTGATGTGCAAGACACCGCCGTGCAGTTCCAGCAGCAGCGTCTGGCACTCGGGCAGGTGGCTCATTTCTTTTTCCCCGGCAGGATGCCCATCAGTTTGCAGATGATCCCCAGCATGATTTCGTCAGCGCCGCCGCCAATCGACACCAGCCGCACATCGCGGTAGGCGCGGGCCACCGGGTTGTCCCACATGAAGCCCATGCCGCCCCAATATTGCAGGCAGCTATCACTGACTTCACGGCCCAGGCGTCCGGCCTTGAGCTTGGCCATCGACGCCAGCCGCGTCACGTCCTGGCCTTTGATGTACTGCTCGGTGGCCTGGTAGACCAGCGCGCGCAGGCATTCGATTTCAGTCTGCAGTTCGGCAAGGCGAAAATGGATGACTTGGTTATCAATCAGCGCGTTACCGAAGGTCTTGCGCTCCTTGCAGTACTCGATGGTGCTGTCGACGCAATATTCCAGACCCTTGATCATGTTCGCCGCGCCGAACAGGCGTTCTTCCTGAAACTGCAGCATTTGCATCATGAAGCCTGCGCCTTCGTGGCCGATGCGATTGCGTTGAGGCACGCGCACGTCGTCGAAGAACACCTGCGCGGTTTCGGAGCTGCGCATGCCGAGTTTGTCCAGGTGCGAACCGAGGCTGATCCCCGGCGTGTTCACCGGCACCATGATCAGCGACTTGTTGACGTGCGGTTTGTCGTCCGAGGTGTTGGCCAGCAGGCAGATGAAGTCGGCGCTCGGCGAATTGGTGATCCACATTTTGCTGCCGTTGATCACGTAGTCGTCACCGTCCTTGCGCGCGGTGGTTTTCAGTCCGGCGACATCGGAGCCGGCGCCGACTTCGGAAACGCCGATGCAACCCACCTGCTCGCCGCTGATTGCCGGGCGCAGGAATTCTTCGCGCAGTTCATCGGAGCCGAAACGGGCCAGCGCGGGTGTGCACATGTCGGTCTGCACGCCGATCGACATTGGGATGCCACCGCAATGGATGGTGCCGAACTCTTCGGCAGCTACGATCGAATAGCTGTAATCGAGGCCCATGCCGCCGAATTTTTCCGGTTTGGAAATACCCAGCAAACCTAGGTCGCCAGCCTTGCGGAAAATCTCGTGGATGGGAAAGCGTCCGGCTTTCTCCCACTCATCGACGTGCGGGTTGATCTCGTGTTCGACGAACTGGCGGACGGTGCGGCGCAAGGCTTCGTGTTCCGGGGTGAAGATCATTATTGTTGTTCTCCGTAGGATCCGTGGCGCTCAGAAGCGGCTGACGCCGAAGCTGTTGGGTTGCAGCTTGCGAAGGTCGGCTTCGTGGCAGATATCCAGCAAATAGCCGAGCAGGGTGCGGGTGTCGCGCGGGTCGATCAGGCCGTCGTCCCACAGGTTGGCGCTGCCGTAGAGCGCGGTGGATTGGCTGTCGAGTTTCTGCGCGGTCATTTGCTCCAGCATGTCGAGCATTTTCGGGTCCGGCACCTGGCCGTCCTTGAGCTGTTTGGCTTCGGTAACGATGCGCAACACCTTGCCGGCCTGAGCGCCACCCATCACCGCTGTGCGGCTGTTCGGCCAGGCGAAGATGAAGCGTGGATCGAGACCGCGTCCGCACATCGCGTAGTTGCCAGCCCCGTAGGAACCGCCGACGACGATCGTCAGTTTCGCCACCCGCGCGTTGGCCACGGCCTGAATCAGCTTCGAGCCGTGTTTGATCACGCCTTGCTGTTCCGATTCGGTGCCGACCATGAAGCCCGTGGTGTTGTGAAAAAACAGCAGCGGCGTCTGGCTCTGGTCGCACAGTTGAATGAACTGCGCTGCCTTGCTCGCACCGTTGGGGGTGATCGGCCCGTTGTTGCCAATGAAGCCGCAGGCGCGGCCCTGAATTTTCAGGTGGCCGCAAATCGTCTGTTGATCGAACTCGCCTTTGAATTCGAGGAAGCACGATTCGTCGGCGATGCGTGCGATGATTTCGCGCACGTCATACGGTTTTTTCGGGTCATCGGGGATCAGGCCGAGCAGCTCGTCGATAGGGTAGAGCGGCTCTTTGTATGGCGGCTGCGCGCGCCATGGCAATTGTTCGTTCCATGGCAGCATGCGCATGATGTCGCGTACCTGACGGATGCCGTCAGCGTCGTTTTCAGCCAGATATTCAGCAGTGCCGGCGACCTGCGCGTGCATCTCGGCGCCCCCGAGTTCTTCGTCAGTGGCGATTTCGCCGGTCGCCGCTTTAAGCAGCGGCGGGCCGGCGAGGAACAGCTTGGCCTTGCCGCGCACCACCACCACGTAATCCGACAGCCCCGGTTGGTAGGCGCCGCCCGCCGTGGCCGAGCCGTGCACCACGGTAATCTGCGGCAGGCCTTGGGCCGACATCCGCGCCTGATTGGCAAAGCTGCGCGCGCCTTCGACGAAAATTTCCGCCGCGTAATTGAGGTTGGCGCCGCCGCTTTCGGCGAGGGTGATCACTGGCAGTTTGTTTTCCAGGGCGATCTGTTGCAGGCGCAGGGATTTTTTCAATCCGCTTGGCGAGATGGTGCCGCCCTTGATCGCGCTGTTGTTCGCCACCACCACCACGCGCACGCCGGACACATAGCCGATGCCGGCGATCAGGCCGCCACCGGCCGCGCTGCCGTCTTTGTCGTCGTGCAACTTGTAGCCGGCGAGGCTGGCCAGTTCGAGGAACGGCGCGCCGGGGTCGAGCAACAGGTTCAGGCGTTCGCGGGGCAACAATTGCCCGCGCTTGTCGAATTTGGCTTTGGCTTCGGCGGCCTTGCCCAGCAGGTTCCGTTCCAGCTGTTGCACCTGCTCGATGGCCGCCAGCATGGCCGCGCGATTGCGCGCGAACGTGTCACTGTGCGGGTCGAGTTGCGACTGTAGGTGCGCCATGGCTTATTCCTTGTCCTTGAGCACTTCTGGAAGATAGGCGCGGTGGAAGCCGTTGAACGACTCGCTGTGGCTGGCCTTGTGCAGCGGCCAGGCGCGACTGCCGAGGCTGGCGGCACCGTCGATTTTCACCGTGGTGCCGCTGATGAACGCGGCTGCCGGACTGAGCAGAAACACGATCGCCGCACTCACCTCCGACTCGGTGCCGATGCGTTTGAGCGGCACATGCTCGCGCAGGGTCGGGATCACCGCTTTGAACGCACCTTCATACGTATCCATGCCGCTGGAGGCGATCCAGCCGGGCGCCACCGCGTTGACCCGAACTCCGGCATAACCCCACTCGAACGCAGCGGTCTTGGTGAAGTTGTCCATGCCCGAGCGCGCCGCGCCGGAGTGGCCCATTCCAGGCATGCCGCCCCACATGTCGGCAAGCATATTGACGATGCTGCCGCCGTGTTTGCTCATCGATTGATTAAACACTTCGCGCGCCATCAGGAAGCCGCCGACCAGATTGGTGCGCAACACGGTTTCGAAGCCTTTCTGATTGATCGAGGCCAGGGGTGACGGATACTGACCGCCAGCGTTGTTGACCAGGCCGTGGACCGGCCCATGCTCAGCGATCAGATCCTTGATCAACTGCCTGACTGCCTCTTCATCGCGAATGTCGCAAGCTTTCCAATGTGCACGGCCGCCGTCCTCGGCGATCTCGGCGGCGACTTTTTCAAGCTTTTCCGGCTTGCGCCCAACCAGCAGCACATTAGCGCCGAGGGCTGCCAGTTCATGGGCGGTGCAACGGCCGATACCACTGCCGCCGCCGGTGACAATGACGTTGTCGCCGCTGAACAGATCGGCTTTGAAAATCGACGCGTAAGCCATGCGCACCCCTCCTTTAATCGAGCTGTTCGGCGATGCTTGTTGGCACCGGAATCTGAATTTCCAACAATTGCTGGGCAAAGGCTTTGCCCTGCGGGTCGATGCGCAGACTGGCTACGCCGCCACCGCCGAGGGCGTTTTCCAAAAGAAAGTTGAGGCTGTGAGTGCCTGGCAGATACCAGCGCTCGACGCGGCCCAGGACCGGATCAAGAACATGACGCATCCAGTCGACTACCACCGAAGTGGTCAGCGCTTCGGCGATCCACGGCAGGTAGTCGGGGTGGCGCGGCAGCACGCCGATGTTGCTGTGGTTGCCCTTGTCGCCAGAGCGCGCCACTGCCAGTTTCACCAGCGGCACACTGGCATCGGCGCGCCCCTGAGGTTTGGGTGGTTGATGGGCGAGCGGTAAATCCTCGCTAACGAGCGCAACCTGCGAGGGCAGGGCGCAGGGATAGCGATCACCGGCCATTTCGACGTGCAGGGTGCAGGCGGTTTTGTCGATCAGGAACGAGAATAGGCGGATCAACGGATAAACCGTCGGGCGTCCACCGACGATACCGGTCAGGCCCGGAGCCATGCCGGTCGCGGCCTGGGCAATCTCTCTGGAGAACAGCACCAGGGCTTTTTTTTCGGGATGGCGCACGGCGATTTTGATCACCACTTCACGGCTGTCGCGGCGTTGACCGTGGGGGCCATAGGTGGCCTCGCTGCCGAGCAATTCGATGTGGGTTTCGCTGTAGGGCGCCCAGCCGCGCAGGCTGAACATTTCAGCGGTCTTGTCGATGATCGCCTGACTGACGCGCCGTGCTTTTTCCACTGCGTCGATGCCGGCCATCAGGCAACTGGCGGTGCAGCGAAAACCATCCGGGTACGTCGCGCTGACCTTGTACTTGTCGGTCGGCGGCAGGCCTTTGGCGCCGTGTACGTGGACGACGTTTTTGCCTTGCTGCTGAAGTTTGACCTGGGAAAAATCGCAGACCACATCAGGCAACAGATAGGCCTGCGGATCGCCGATCTCATAAAGCATCTGTTCGCCGACAGTCAGCGGCGTGACCAGCCCGCCGGAGCCTTCGGGTTTGCTGACGATGAATTGGCTGTCGGCGCTGACTTCGACGATCGGAAAGCCGATGTGCTCGTAATCCGCCACGTCGCGCCAGTCAGTGAAGTTGCCGCCGGTGCATTGTGCGCCGCACTCGATGATATGCCCGGCCAGTGCGGCCTGGGCGAGTTTGTCGTAGTCCTGCCACGACCAGCCGAATTCGTGGACCAGCGCGGCGCTGACCACCGCACTGTCGACCACCCGTCCGGTGATGACGATGTCCGCGCCCAGGCGCAGCGCTTCGACGATACCCGGCGCGCCGAGGTAGGCGTTGGTCGATACGCACAGCGGCGGCAGCGGGGCGCCGCTGAACATCTCGGTGACGCCGGTGAGTTGTTTGAACTGGGGTTGCAGGTCATCGCCCAGCAGTACGGCGATTTTCAGATCAATGCCGGCGTTGTCGCAGGCCGCTTGCAGCGCGGCGGCGCAGGCGTGCGGATTGACGCCGCCGGCATTGCTGATGACGCGAATGTTCTGCTCGGCCAGTTGTGGCAACAGCGGTGCGAGCACTTCGATGAAGTCGCTGGCGTAGCCTGCCTGCGGGTCTTTCATGCGTGCCCCTGCCATGATCGACATCGTGATCTCGGCGAGGTAATCGAACACCAGATAATCCAGGCGTCCAGCGCTTACGAGCTGCGCGGCGGCGGTCGATGTATCGCCCCAGAAGGCACTGGCGCATCCGATGCGGACGGTGGTTGGCATGTTTATCTCCGACTCAGAAGCCTGCGACAGAAGTGTCTGGAGGCTACCAAGCAAGCGCTTGGTTTGTAAACAGTTGAAACTATCTTCTGCCCAAGCGCTTGCTTGGTCACGGTGCGCGGCTTAAATTGCGCGCAACCCTTAAGGTTCGGGGGGCAACGCACTGATCGACTGTAGGAGAGAACGGGTGAACGAGCAAAAAGCCCTGGGGGTCATGCGCCAATTGGTCGACGCGGGCCAGTTGACCGATCCTGATAGCGCCCGCGGCAAATTGCTGCAAGTGGCGGCTCACCTGTTCCGCAACAAAGGCTACGAGCGTACGACAGTGCGCGACCTGGCCGGTGCGGTGGGCATTCAGTCGGGAAGTATTTTTCATCACTTCAAGAGCAAGGACGAAATCCTGCGCGCGGTGATGGAAGAAACCATCCGTTACAACACCGCATTGATGCGCGCAGCGCTGGCCGAAGCCAGCGATGTGCGCGAGCGCGTGCTGGCGCTGATCCGCTGCGAATTGCAGTCGATCATGGGCGGCAGCGGCGAAGCCATGGCGGTGCTGGTCTATGAGTGGCGGTCGTTGTCCGAGGAAGGTCAGGCCAAAGTCCTCGCGCTGCGCGATGTTTACGAAGACATCTGGCTGCAAGTGCTGGGCGAAGCCAAGGACGCCGGTTTTATTCGCGGCGATGTTTTTATTACTCGACGCTTCCTCACCGGCGCACTGTCCTGGACCACCACCTGGTTCCGCGCCGGCGGCAGTTTGAGCCTCGATCAACTGGCCGATGAGGCGCTGATTCTGGTCCTTGAAGAGCGTTGAGCGAGTTTCTATCCGGCCGGGAAACTGGCTAACTGGGCGAAACCGCCTAGCTTGAATGCATTGATCGATCTTTTTTCGGGGAGTGGGGTGTTTTGAAGTCTTTGCCAATTCGGACGGCCGCCGGGCTGATGCTCGCAGGGCTGGCTGCGCTTTGGGTATTGCCCGCTCAGGCAGCGCAATTGGTTCGGGTCGGCGCGGCGCATTTTCCGCCTTACACCATTCGCCCTGAAAACGGCGCCGACACCGGTTTGCTGCCGCAACTGGTCGAGGCCTTGAACCGTTTGCAAAGCGACTATCAGTTCGTTCTCGTACCGACGTCGATTCCGCGGCGCTTTGGTGACTTCAAACAGGGCCGGATCGACATGGCCATCTTCGAAAATCCGCAATGGGGCTGGAAGGAAATTCCCCACACGGATGTCGACATGGGTCTGGAAGACGCCGAGATTTTCGTCGCGCAACGCCAGGACAACCGCCAGCAGAGCTACTTCGCCGACCTTGCAGGCAAGCGTCTGGCCCTGTTCAGTGGGTACCACTACGAATTCGCCAGCTTCAACGCCGACCCGAAGTTCCTCGCCCGCAACTACAACGCGACGCTGACCTATTCCCACGACAGCAACCTGTTGATGGTGCTGCGCGGGCGCGCCGATATCGCACTGGTGACCCGTTCGTATCTGAGTGACTACCTGATGCGCAACGAAAAGGTGCGCGACGAGCTGCTGGTCTCGCAACGTATCGATCAGGTCTATCACCACTACGCCATTTTGCGCAGCGCCGCGCCGATTTCCGGCGAAGCGTTTGCCCGACTGCTCAAGGGCTTGCGCGACAATGGCGAGATGCTGAAGATCTTCGATCCTTACAAGATTGCGGTGGTGCCGGTGCCTCAGCGCTGAAGGCTGTTTTCGCCTTGAGCCTAAATTTCCCCCTGCGGCTCACGTCACATCGTTGAACTGTCGACGATTACCGTGAGCCCGACCCATGTCCCATCTGAATGACCTGACTGCGCTGGCCTTGCCTTCGGGCAGTCAACTCCAGGCCGATGCCAGCGAAAGCCGCCTGAGCCTGAGCCTCGACGGCCAGCCGTTGATTCGTCTGCGCCTTGACCGCGAAGCGAAAGGCCCGATCCAGCTTGATGAACGTTACGCGCTGCCGGCGGGCCAAGCGTTGTGGGCGGCCTGTTATTGGCTTTTTGCTCGTGATCCCGATTGCCGGCAACTGACCTGGCAACTGGATCAGCCGCCGACCGAAGCCTTGCTCAGCGGTTTGCTGGTGAACACCGAGGTCGCCGGTGAATATCGCTGCGAGCGCACGTTGTTCTGGCAATTGCCGCAGCCCTGGCTTGGCACATCCATCAGCGGTAGCTATCCGCAGCAAATGGTGATCAGTCAGGGCAAGCGTCATCCGCGGCGACCGGTCAAACCGCGGGGTGAAGTCTATCGGCGCTTCGATGCCCGTCTTGGCGCCTGGATTTCTTTGCGCACACTTGAGATTGAAGAAGATTTGCCGCGCTTCAATCGCTGGCAGAACAGCCCCCGCGTGGCCAGTTTCTGGCAAGAGGAGGGCAGTCTCGAGCAACACCGCGAGTATCTGCGCAAGCTCGACGCCGACCCGCACACGCTGACCTTGATCGGCTGTTTCGATGATCAGCCGTTTGCCTATTTCGAAGCCTACTGGGCCAAGGAAGATCGCATCGCGCCGTTCTACGAGGCCGGGGATTACGACCGTGGCATTCACATGTTGGTCGGCGAGGAAAATCACCGCGGTCCGCACAAAGTCGCGAGCTGGTTATCGGCGCTGGTACATTACCTGTTTCTTGATGATCCGCGTACCCAGCGCGTGGTGGCCGAGCCGCGGGCCGATAACGCGAAGATGATCGGGCATATGCACAACCAGTGTTTTCATTGCGAAAAGGAATTCGACTTCCCGCACAAGCGTGCGGCGCTGATGATTTTGGGGCGTGAGCGGTTTTTTGATCGGTGCAGCTTGGCCTGACGTGTCCGGGCTCAAGATCTTCTGCGATCTTGAGTCCGCCATCGCGAGCAGGCTCACTCCTACACTCGAACTGTGAACACAGGACCGATGTAGGAGTGAGCCTGCTCGCGATCGGAGGCGCATCGACCCGACAGACTAGCGCCGACCCGCGATCACCGCATCCCGACGGCTGCCCGAAACCTTGCGGCAGTGCACCAGCGCATCACGAATCATGAAGTTGACCAGGGTTGGCGATACGCCGAGCTCCTTGGCAATGTCCTTCTGCGGCACGCCGTGCAAACGGTACATCTCGAACGCGTAGCGGGTGCGGCTGGGCAGCTCGGTCAGCGCATCGGCGATGTGTTCCAGGGTCGAGAAGTTGATGTGCGAGGTTTCCGGCGAAGCACCCTGAATGACCACGTTCAGCCCTTCCTCTTCAGGGCCGGAGTACTTCTGTTCCAGCGCCTGTTTGCGGTAGTGATCGATGGCAAGGTTGCGCACGATCTGGAACAGATAGCTCAGTTGGGCCTTGATGGACGACGTGATCGGTGGTGCCGATTGCAGGCGGAAAAACGCATCCTGCACCACATCTTCGGCGCGTGACCGACAGCCGGTAATGCGCGCTGCAATCTTTACCAGAATCAGTCGGTTGTCGACAAATGCCTGAAGTAGCGGTGAATCGCACCTGCTTGTGGATACCTGTTCCGTCATGGAAATCACCTTGCTGCCAATAGGTTAGTGGAGGGCCTGGGGGACGGGGCCGTCCTACACATCGAGCGACAAATTATGTTGAATGATAATGATTGTCAAATGAGAAAGAGAAGTAGTGCTGTAAGTCGATGTGTTTTGCGAACTGCGGCACGCTGCCGCACCCCGGCCCCGTTGGGGGGCGAGCCTGCCGACTAATTATTTCCAGAGGTCATCCGTTCTCATTGGTGAATGGTCTGGGCTACAACGCCCGGCCAGACAGCTTTGCGAAGCCCTGCGCGGTCGGCCCAGACCGCGCCCCGCGCGCCTTTCGATGGGCGTGTTGCAGCAACCCGATTCCACTGGCAAGCCGATTTCAGGCAGGAAACCTCATGACCGACGCGTTCGAACTCCCCAGCACCCTGGTCCAAGCCCTGCAGCGCCGCGCCGCGCTGACACCGGACCGACTGGCCTTGCGTTTTCTTGCCGAAAACGAAGAGCAGGCTGTGGTACTCAGTTATCGCGAACTGGATCAGCGGGCGCGCACCATCGCCGCCGCGTTGCAGGCCGAAGCTGAGCCGGGCGATCGCGCGGTGCTGCTGTTTCCCAGCGGTCCGGACTACGTCGCGGCGTTTTTCGGTTGCCTGTACGCCGGTGTGATTGCAGTGCCCGCTTATCCGCCGGAATCCGCACGCCGTCATCATCAGGAACGTCTGCTGTCGATCATTGCCGACGCCGAGCCGCGCCTGCTGCTGACCAGTGCCGATCTGCGCGAGGCCTTGCAGCACATTGAAGGCGCGCCGCCGCTGTTGTGTGTCGACACCCTCGACAGCGCGCTGGCCGAGCGCTGGGTTGAACCGCCGCTGCCACCCGAGCACATCGCTTTTCTGCAATACACCTCCGGCTCCACCGCGCTGCCCAAAGGCGTGCAGGTCAGCCATGGCAATCTGGTCGCCAACGAACTGCTGATTCGCCACGGCTTCGGTATCGACGTCAACCCGGACGACGTTATCGTCAGCTGGTTGCCGCTGTACCACGACATGGGCCTGATCGGCGGTCTGCTGCAACCGGTTTTCAGCGGCGTGCCGTGCATTCTGATGTCGCCGGCGTATTTTCTGGCGCGGCCCTTGCGCTGGCTGGAAGCGATCAGCCAATACGGCGGGACCATCAGTGGCGGCCCGGATTTCGCCTACCGCTTGTGCAGCGAGCGGGTCAGCGAATCGGCACTTGAGCGACTCGATCTGAGCCGCTGGCGCGTGGCGTATTCCGGCTCCGAACCGATTCGCCTCGACACCCTTGAGCGCTTCGCCGAAAAATTCGCCGCGTGTGCTTTCAGCGAAAACAGTTTCATGGCGTCTTACGGTTTGGCCGAGGCCACACTGTTTGTCGCCGGCACGCCGCGCGGCACCGGTATTCCCGCATTGCGCGTGGACGATCAGGCGCTGGCGCAAAACCGCGCCGAGCCGGGCGACGGCAGCCCGGTCATGAGCTGCGGCATCAGCCAGCCGCAACATGCAGTGCTGATTGTCGAACCGAATACGCTTGAAGAGTTGACCGACAATACCGTCGGCGAAGTCTGGGCCACCGGCCCGAGCATTGCCCATGGTTACTGGCGCAACCCCGAAGCCAGCGCGAAGACCTTCGTTCAGCACGCCGGTCGCACCTGGCTGCGCACGGGGGATTTGGGCTTCATCCGCGCCGGCGAGCTGTTCGTCACCGGGCGCCTGAAAGACATGCTCATCGTGCGCGGTCACAACCTCTATCCGCAGGACATCGAACAGACCATCGAGCGCGAAGTGGAAGTGGTGCGCAAGGGCCGGGTGGCGGCATTCGCGGTCAATCAGAATGGCGCCGAGGGCATCGGCATCGCGGCGGAAATCAGCCGCAGCGTACAGAAAATCCTGCCACCCGAAGCGTTGATCAAAGCCATTCGCCAAGCCGTCGCCGAGGCCTATCAGGAAGCGCCAAGCGTGGTGGTGCTGCTCAATCCGGGCGCACTGCCGAAAACCTCCAGCGGCAAACTCCAGCGTTCGGCGTGCCGCAGCCGTCTGGTCGACGGCAGCCTCGACAGTTACGCAGTGTTCCCGTCGACGAGCGCCGAACCCCAAACCCCGGCTACCAGCAGCTCAGGCCTCGAAGCGATGATCGGTCAAATCTGGGCCGAACAGCTGAACGTCGAACAGGTCGCCGCCGACGACCACTTCTTTCTGCTCGGCGGTAATTCGATCGCCGCCACTCAAGTGATTGCCAGGGTCCGCGAAGAACTTGCGCTGGAGTTGAACCTGCGTTTGCTGTTCGAAGCGCCAACGTTGTCCGCGTTCACCGCGGCCGTGGCGCAACAGCAACAGGATGGTGCCAGCGCCCAGGCTGCAATCACCGTGTTGTCGCGCAGCGAACCGCTGCCACAGTCGGTGGCGCAAAACCGTCTCTGGATCACTTGGCAACTCGATCCGCACAGCAGCGCCTACAACATTCCCGGCGGCCTGCGCCTGCGTGGCGAACTGGACGAAAATGCGCTGCGCGTGAGTTTTCAGCAACTGATCGAGCGCCATGAGTCCCTGCGCACGCGCTTCTTCGAACGTGACGGCGTGGCGTTGCAGCAAGTCGTTGCCACCGCCGAGCTCAACCTGCAACGCATCGACCTCAGCGACTTGCCAGCCGACCAGCGCGAGGTGCGCGCGCAACAGATTCGCGAAGACGCGGCACGCACCCGATTCGATCTGCAACATGGCCCACTGTTCACGGTGACTCTGGTGCGCCTTGGTGACGAAGACCACCAACTGCTGGTGACGATGCACCACATCATCGCCGACGGTTGGTCGCTGAGCGTGCTGATCGACGAATTCTCGCGCCTCTACGCCGCCGCTTCGCAAGGCCAGCGCGCCGAGCTCGCGCCGCTGCCCACCCAGTACGCCGACTACGGCGCCTGGCAGCGCCAATGGCTGGCGCAAGGCGAGGGCGAGCGACAACTGGCGTATTGGAAAGCGCAGTTGGGCGAGGAGCATTCGCCGCTGGAACTGGCCACCGACTACCCGCGTTCGGCGCAACACAGCCATAGCGCCGCGCGCCACAGTGTGCGCTTGAGCGCCAAGCTCAGCGAGGCGATCCGGCAGACCGCCCAGGCGCATGAAGCTACGCCGTTCATGCTGCTGCTCGCGGCGTTCCAGAGCTTGTTGCACCGCTACAGCGGCCAGCGCGATATTCGCATCGGCGTACCCAACGCCAACCGCCCGCGTCTGGAAACCCAAGGCCTGATCGGCTTTTTCATCAATCCCCAGGTGCTGCGTGCGCAGATCGATTCGCGCCTGCCGTTTGTCGACCTGCTGGCCCAGACCCGCCAGGCCACACTCGGCGCCCAGGCGAATCAGGATTTGCCGTTCGAGCAACTGCTCGAGGCCTTCCCGCAAGCCCGTGAGCAGGGGCTGTTTCAGGTCATGTTCAACCATCAGCAGCGCGACCTCAGCGCGCTTAAACGCTTGCCGGGCCTGCTCGCCGAAGAGCTGCCGTGGCACAGCCGCGAAGCCAAGTTCGACCTGCAACTGCACAGCGAAGAAGACCGCAATGGTCGGCTGACCTTGTCGTTCGACTACGCCAGCGAACTGTTCGATGGCGCGACCATTGAGCGACTGGCCGACCATTTCCATAACCTCGTGAGCGAAGTCTGCGAACGGCCGCAGCAGGCGATTGGCGATCTGCGCTTGCTGACCGTCAGCGAGCAACATCTGCAGGACGACTGGAGCGTGGCACCGTGCACTCCCGCGCAGCAGTGGCTGCCGGAACTGCTCGACGATCAACTGCGCAAAAGCCCACAACGCACCGCGCTGATGTGGGCCGGCGGCAGCCTCGATTTTGCCGAGTTGCACGCGCAGTCCAACCGTCTGGCCCATTACCTGCGCGATAAAGGCGTCGGCCCGGACGTGTGCGTGGCCATCGCCGCCGAGCGTTCGCCGCAACTGTTGATCGGTCTGCTGGCGGTCATCAAGGCCGGCGGCGCCTATGTGCCGCTGGACCCGGATTACCCGGCGGAGCGCCTGGCCTACATGCTCAGCGACAGTGGCGTCGAATTGCTGCTGACCCAGACCGAACTGCTTGAGCGCTTGCCGGCCAGCGCCGGCGTCAGTGTGATCGCGATGGACGCGTTGCACCTGGAAAACTGGCCGAGCCAGGCTCCAGGTCTGCACCTGCACGGCGACAACCTCGCTTACGTGATTTACACCTCGGGTTCTACCGGGCAACCGAAAGGCGTCGGCAACACTCATGCCGCGCTGGCCGAACGGTTGCAATGGATGCAGAACACCTACGGTCTCGATGAAACTGACGTGCTGATGCAAAAAGCGCCGATCAGTTTCGACGTGTCGGTGTGGGAATGCTTCTGGCCGCTGATCACCGGCGCACGCCTGCTGATTAGTGCCCCGGGCGAACACCGCGACCCGCATCGCATCGCGCAATTGGTTCAAGCATATGGCGTGACCACGCTGCACTTCGTCCCGCCGCTACTGGCGCTGTTCACCGACGAACCGCTGAGCGCCGAATGCACCAGCCTGCGCCGGGTGTTCTCCGGCGGCGAAGCCTTGCCAGCCGAGCTGCGCAACCGTGTGCTGGCGCAACTGCCGGCGGTGCAATTGCACAACCGCTACGGCCCGACCGAAACCGCGATCAACGTTACCCATTGGCATTGCACTAGCGCCGATGGGGAGCGCTCGCCGATTGGTCGCCCGTTGGGCAATGTGATTTGCCGCATCCTCGATGCCGATCTAAACCCTGCACCGGCCGGTGTGCCGGGGGAGCTGTGCATCAGCGGCATCGGTCTGGCTCGCGGTTATCTTGGACGTCCTTCGTTGACTGCTGAACGCTTTGTTGGCGATCCGCTGGGCGAGCAGGGCGCGCGTTTGTACCGCACGGGTGACCGCGCGCGCTGGACAGCTGATGGCGTGATCGAATACCTCGGCCGTCTCGATCAGCAAGTGAAGCTGCGCGGTTTCCGCGTTGAACCGCAAGAAATCGAAGCGCGTCTGCTCGCTCAGGACGGCGTTGCCCAAGCCGTGGTGCTGGTGCGGGAAACCGCTGCCGGTGCGCAACTGATTGGCTACTTCACGGCGACCGATGCCGATGAAAACGCCGACCAGCAAATCACTCGCCTTAAAACCGCTTTGGCTGCCGAGTTGCCGGAGTACATGGTTCCGGCGCAACTGCTGCGCCTTGACGCGATGCCCCTGAGCCCCAGCGGCAAACTCGACCGCCGCGCCTTGCCCGATCCGCAATGGCAAATACGCAAACACGTCGAACCGGTTACCGCGCTGGAGCAACAGATCGCCGCGATCTGGTGCGAGGTGCTTGGCCTGAAGCAGGTCGGCCTGCGCGACGACTTCTTCGCCCTCGGCGG
The DNA here is from genome assembly GCF_014268595.2 of Pseudomonas hamedanensis. Taxonomy (NCBI): domain Bacteria; kingdom Pseudomonadati; phylum Pseudomonadota; class Gammaproteobacteria; order Pseudomonadales; family Pseudomonadaceae; genus Pseudomonas; species Pseudomonas hamedanensis. The sequence continues at coordinate 4,681,003 of NZ_CP077091.1, read as the reverse complement.
TCATTCGCTGCTGGCCACGCAGATCATTTCGCGCAGCCGTCAGGCCTGTGACGTCGAGTTGCCTCTGCGCACGTTGTTCGAACACAGCGAACTCGGCGATTACGCCGAACAGATCCGCCTGATCCAGGCCAGCGGCCGCACCAACCAGCAACTGCCGATCGGCAAAGTCGACCGCCGCCAAGCGGTGCCGTTGTCCTATTCACAACAGCGCATGTGGTTCCTCTGGCAAATGGAACCGGACAGCCCGGCCTACAACGTCGGCGGTATGGCGCGCCTGCGTGGCGTGCTGCATGTCGAACATTTCGAGGCGGCGTTGCAGGCGCTGATCCTGCGTCACGAAACCCTGCGCACGACGTTCCCCAGCATCGATGGCGTTGCTCGTCAGCACGTGCATGCCGAGACGGGCGTGCGCATGGGCTGGAAGGATTTCTCTCGATTGCCGTTCGAAGTGCGCGAGCAGAGCGTCCAGCACCTGGCCGACGAAGAAGCGCACCAGCCTTTCGACCTGGAAGCCGGTCCGCTGCTGCGCGCCTGTCTGGTGAAGACTGCCGAGCAGGAGCATTACTTCGTTCTGACGTTGCACCACATCGTCACCGAAGGCTGGGCGATGGATATTTTCGCCCGCGAACTCAGCGCGCTGTACGAAGCGTTCGTCGATGAGCGCGATTCGCCGCTGCAACCGTTGCCGGTGCAGTACCTTGATTACAGCGTCTGGCAGCGCCAGTGGCTGGAATCCGGCGAGCGTCAACGGCAACTCGATTACTGGACCGCGCAACTGGGCCGTGAACATCCTCTGCTGGAGCTGCCGGGCGACCGGCCGCGTCCACCGGTGCAAAGTCATCAGGGCGAACTGTTCCGCTTTGATCTGAGCGATGAACTCGCCGCGCGGGTTCGTGCCTTCAACGCGCAACACGGTCTGACCCTGTTCATGACCATGACCGCCGCGCTCGCCACGCTGCTTTACCGCTACAGCGGCCAGACCGATCTGCGCATCGGCGCGCCGGTGGCCAACCGCATTCGCCCGGAAAGCGAAGGGCTGATCGGTGCGTTCCTCAATACCCAAGTGCTGCGTTGCCAGCTCGACGGGCAGATGTCGGTGGGTGAACTGTTCGAGCAGGTGCGCCATACGGTTATCGAAGGCCAGTCGCATCAAGATCTACCGTTTGATCATTTGGTTGAAGCCTTGCAGCCACCGCGCAGCGCCGCTTACAACCCGCTGTTCCAAGTGATGTGCAATGTGCAGCGCTGGGAATTCCAGCAGAGCCGGACGTTGGCCGGCATGACGGTCGAGTACCTGGCCAACGATGCGCGGGCGACCAAGTTCGACCTCAATCTGGAAGTCACCGACCTGGATCATCGCCTCGGTTGCTGCCTGACCTACAGCACCGATCTGTTCGACGAACCGACCATTGCGCGCATGGCTGGACACTGGCGCAACCTGCTGCAAGCGCTGATCGCCGATCCGCAGCAACGCCTCAGCGAACTGCCGCTGCTGGATGCGCCGGAGCAACAGCAACTGCTCGACAGCCTTGGCGTCGAGCCGGGCGTGCATCGTCTCGATCAGTGCGTCCATCATCTGTTTGCCGAGCAGGCGCTGGCGTGCAAAGACGCACCGGCCCTGACCTTCGCCGGGCAGACCCTGAGCTACGCCGAACTCGACGCCCGCGCCAATCGTCTGGCCTGGGCGCTGCGCGAGCGCGGCGTCGGCCCGCAGGTGCGCGTCGGTCTGGCGCTGGAGCGTTCGCTGGAAATGGTCATCGGCCTGTTGGCGATTCTCAAGGCTGGCGGCGCCTATGTGCCGCTGGATCCGGAATACCCGCTCGACCGTCTGCATTACATGATCGAAGATAGCCGCATCGGTTTACTGCTCAGTGACCGAGCGATGTTCCAGACCCTCGGTGAGTTGCCGCCAGGTGTGGCGCGCTGGTGCCTGGAAGACGACCGCGCGGCACTGGCCGATTACCCGGCCGGCGAGCTGCCATGCATCAGTCTGCCGCAGCATCAGGCTTACCTGATTTACACCTCGGGCTCCACCGGCAAACCGAAAGGTGTAGTGGTATCCCACGGCGAGATCGCCATGCATTGCCAAGCGGTGATCGAGCGTTTCGCCATGCGCCCGGACGACTGCGAACTGCACTTCTATTCGATCAACTTCGACGCCGCGACCGAGCGTCTGCTGGTGCCTCTGCTCAGTGGTGCGCAGGTGGTGCTGCGTGCGCAGGGTCAGTGGGATGCCGAAGAAATTTGCGGCTTGATCCGTACCCATCAAATCAACGTCCTCGGTTTCACGCCGAGCTACGGCAGCCAGCTCGCGCAATTCCTCGCCTCGCAGAACCAAGTCCTGCCGGTGCGGATGATCATCACCGGCGGCGAAGCGTTGACCGGTGAACATCTGCAACGGATTCGCGCAGCCTTCCAACCGACGGCGTTTTTCAACGCCTACGGGCCGACGGAAACCGTGGTCATGCCGCTGGCCAGTCTGGCCCCCGACGTGCTGGAAGAGGGCGCTGGCAGCGTGCCGATCGGCAGTGTGATCGGCGCGCGCGTCGCCTATATTCTCGATGCCGATCTGGCCCTGGTGCCGCAAGGCGCGACCGGTGAATTGTTCGTCGGTGGCGCCGGTCTGGCGCAGGGTTATCACGACCGCCCCGGCATCACTGCCGAGCGTTTTGTCGCTGATCCGTTTGCTGCTGACGGCGGGCGCATGTACCGCACCGGCGATCTCGTGCGCCAGCGTGCCGACGGTCTGGTCGAGTATCTGGGGCGGATTGACCATCAGGTGAAAATCCGTGGTTTCCGCATCGAACTGGGCGAAATCGAAACGCGTCTGCTCGATCACGCGTCGATCCGCGAAGCGGTGGTACTGGCGCTTGAGGCGCCGAGCGGCAAGCAACTGGTTGGCTACCTGGCGACCGAAGTCGCCGGACACAGCGAAGCGCAACAGGCTGAACTGCGCGAAACCCTCAAGTCGCACCTCAAGGCACAACTGCCGGACTACATGGTGCCGACGCACCTGATCCTGCTGGCGAGCATGCCGCTCACCGCCAACGGCAAACTCGACCGCCGCGCGTTGCCGGCACCGGATCCGGAACTCAATCGTCAGGATTACGTAGCGCCGAGTAACGAGCTGGAGCAGGCGCTGGCGCAGATCTGGTGCGAGGTGCTCAACGTCGAACAGGTGGGGCTGAACGACAATTTCTTTGAACTGGGCGGCGATTCGATTCTGTCGATTCAGGTGGTCAGCCGCGCACGCCAGCAGGGCATTCACTTCAGCCCGCGCGATCTGTTCCAGCATCAGACCGTGCAGACCCTCGCCGCTGTCGCCAGCCGCACACAGCAGGTGAGCGCCGAACAAGGTCTGGTGGGCGGCGACTCGCGCCTGACGCCGATTCAACACTGGTTCTTCGATACCGAGATTCCCCAGCGTCAGCACTGGAACCAGGCGTTGTTGCTAAAACCGACCGTGATTCTTGAACCGCAGCGTTTGCAGCAGGCCTTGCGGGCCATGATCGAACAACACGACGCGTTGCGTTTGCGCTTCAGCGAAGTCAATGACGCTTGGCAAGCGACGCATCAAATGCTGACCGATGCAGACGTTCTTTGGCAATTCAGCGTCGATTCGATGGACCAGTGCGAAGCCTTGTTCGCCGACGCGCAACGCAGTCTGCACCTGCAAAACGGTCCGCTGCTGCGCGCAGTGCTGGTCGACGGCCCGCATGATCAGCAACGGCTGTTTTTCGCTATCCACCACTTGGTTGTCGATGGCGTGTCGTGGCGTGTGCTGCTGGACGATCTGCAGACGGCGTATCGCCAACTCGACGCTGCTCAAACGCTAAAACTGCCGGCCAAAACCAGTGCCTTCAAGGACTGGGCCGCGCGTTTGCAAGCCTACGCCGGTAGCGAATCACTGCGTGAAGAGCTGAACTGGTGGCAAGCGCAACTGGCCGGTCCGAGCGCCGATCTGCCGTGCGAAAACCCGCACGGCGGCGGGCAGAATCGCCATGCGCAAACCGTTAGCGTGCGTCTCGATGCCGAGCGCACCCGGCAGTTGCTGCAACAGGCGCCGAGCGCTTACCGCACGCAGGTAAACGACTTGCTGCTGACCGCACTGGCCCGCGTGCTGTGCCGCTGGAGCGGCCAGTCATCGGCACTGATTCAACTGGAAGGCCACGGCCGCGAAACCCTGTTCGACGAGATCGACCTGACCCGCACCGTTGGCTGGTTTACCAGCGCTTACCCGCTGCGCCTGACCCCGCACGCCATCGAAGAAGCCGCCGGGCAGGGCGCTTCGATCAAGGCGATCAAGGAGCAACTGCGCGCGGTGCCGCACAAAGGCCTGGGGTATGGCGTGCTGCGGTATCTGGCCGATGACGCCAGTCGCCAGCAAATGGCAGCGCTGGCGAACGCGCCAGTCACCTTCAACTACCTGGGCCAGTTCGACCAGAGCTTCGGCGACGACGCATTGTTCCGTCCTGTGGATGAGCCAAGCGGCGCTGCCCATGATCCGCAAGCGCCTTTGCCGAACGAGCTGAGTATCGACAGTCAGGTCTACGGCGGCGAATTGCTGCTGCGCTGGACCTTCAGCGCCGAGCGCTACGCTGAGCAGACCATCAACGATCTTGCCGATGCTTACCTCGGCGAACTGCAAAGCCTGATCGAACATTGCCTGCAAGACGAAGCCGGTGGCCTGACGCCGTCGGACTTCCCTTTGGCGAAGCTGACCCAGGCGCAACTCGATGCCCTGCCGGTGCCCGCCACGCACATCGAAGATGTCTATCCGCTGACGCCAATGCAGGAGGGCATGTTATTGCACACCTTGCTCGAACCGGGCACCGGTCTGTACTACATGCAGGATCGCTATCGTATCAACAGCGAACTCGATGCCGAGCGTTTCGCCCAGGCCTGGCAAGCGGTGGTCGCCCGTCATGAAGCATTGCGTGCGTCGTTCTGCTGGAACGTCGGCGAAGACATGCTGCAAGTGATTCACACGCCGGGGCGCACGCCGATCGAGTCTCTGGACTGGAGTGCCATCGACGAAAACGAGCAGGAACCGAAGCTGCAAGCGCTGCTGAAAAGCGAGCGCGAGGCCGGTTTCGATCTGCTCAATCAAGCGCCGTTCCACCTGCGCCTGATCAAGGTCGGCGCGGCGCGCTACTGGTTCATGATGAGTAACCACCACATCCTCATCGATGCCTGGTGTCGCTCGCTGCTGATGAACGATTTCTTCGAGATCTACACCGCCCTCGGCGAAGGTCGCGAAGCCCACTTGAGCGTGCCGCCGCGTTACCGTGACTACATTGGCTGGTTGCAACGCCAGAGCCTGACCGAGGCGCGGCAGTGGTGGCGACAGAACCTGCAAGGCTTCGAACGCACCACGCCGATCCCGAGTGATCGTCCGTTCCTGCGTGAGCACGCCGGTGAAAGCGGCGGCATGATCGTCGGCGACTGCTACACCCGCCTCGATGTCGAAGACGGTGTGCGCCTGCGTGAACTGGCGCAGGCCCATCAACTGACGGTCAACACCTTCGCCCAGGCGGCGTGGGCGCTGGTGCTGCGGCGTATGAGCGGTGATCGCGACGTGCTGTTCGGTGTGACAGTGGCCGGACGCCCGGTAGACATGCCAGAAATGCAGCGCACCGTCGGCCTGTTCATCAACAGCATTGCGCTGCGGGTGAAGATGCCCGAGGACGACCAACGCAGCAGCGTGCGGCAGTGGCTCAACGCTCTGCTCGACAGCAACATGCAACTGCGCGAATACGAATACCTGCCGCTGGTGAACATTCAGGAACAAAGCGAGTTGCCGAAAGGCCAGCCGCTGTTCGACAGCCTGTTCGTCTTCGAAAACGCGCCGGTCGAAGTCTCGGTACTGGATCGTGCGCAGAGCCTTGACGCGACATCGGATTCAGGTCGCACCCACACCAACTTCCCGTTGACGGCGGTGTGCTATCCGGGCGATGACCTGGGCCTGCATTTATCGTATGACCAGCGTTACTTCGACGAGTCGACGGTCGAGCGCATGCTCGGCGAATTCAAGCGACTGTTGCTGGCACTGGTCGACGGCTTCCATGGCGACATGGACGATCTGCCGCTGCTGGGCGATGAGGAGAAAAGTTTCCTACTGAACGGTTGCAACCAGAGCAGCCACGACTATCCGCTGGAGCAGAGCTACGCTGCGCTGTTTGAAGCACAGGTGGAGCAGCACCCGCAGCGCATTGCTGCCAGTTGCCTTGACCAGCAATTGAGCTATACCGAGCTGAACCACAATGCCAACCGTCTGGGCCATGCATTGGTCGCGGCCGGGGTGCGGATGGATCAACCGGTAGCCTTGCTCGCCGAGCGCAACCTCGATTTGCTCGGCATGATTATCGGCAGCTTCAAGGCCGGTGCCGGTTATCTGCCGCTGGATCCCGGCCTGCCGAGCCAGCGCCTGAGCCGCATCATCGAGCTGAGCCGCACGCCGTTGCTCGTGTGCAGCGCAGCCTGCCGTGACCAGGCGCAGACTTTGCTGGAAGCGTTTGGCTGTTCCAACCGTCCGCGCCTGCTGATATGGGAAGAGATACAAGCCTCGGTCGCCGCGACGCACAATCCAGGTATTCACAGCGGCCCGGACAATCTCGCCTATGTGATCTACACCTCGGGTTCGACCGGCCTGCCAAAAGGCGTGATGGTCGAGCAGCGCGGCATGCTCAACAACCAGTTGAGCAAGGTGCCTTATCTGAATCTGAGCGATGCGGATGTCATTGCCCAGACCGCCTCGCAAAGCTTCGATATTTCGGTCTGGCAGTTCCTCGCCGCGCCGCTGTTCGGCGCGCGAGTGGACATCGTGCCGAACGCCATCGCCCACGATCCGCAAGGTTTGCTGACGCATGTGCAAGAACAGGGCATCACCGTGTTGGAGAGTGTGCCGTCGCTGATTCAGGGCATGCTTGCCTCCGAACGCCTGAGCCTCGACGGCCTGCGCTGGATGCTGCCGACCGGCGAAGCGATGCCGCCGGAGCTGGCGCATCAATGGCTGCTGCGTTACCCGGATATCGGTCTGGTCAACGCTTACGGCCCGGCGGAATGTTCGGACGACGTCGCTTTCTTCCGGGTCGACAGGGCTTCGACGCGCGGCAGTTATTTGCCGATCGGTACGCCGACTGACAACAACGTTTTGTATCTGCTCGATGGCGCGCTGGAGCTGGTGCCGTTGGGTGCGGTGGGTGAGTTGTGCGTGGCGGGCACAGGCGTTGGTCGCGGTTATGTCAGCGACCCGTTGCGTACCGCGCCGGTGTTTGTACCGAACCCGTTCGGCGCGCCGGGCGAGCGCCTGTATCGTACCGGCGACCTGGCGCGGCGGCGCAGCGATGGCGTGCTGGAATACGTCGGCCGAGTCGACCACCAAGTGAAGATCCGCGGTTACCGGATCGAGCTGGGTGAAATTGAAGCGCGCCTGCATGAACAACCGCCAGTGCGTGATGCTGCGGTCGGCGTGCAGGAAGGCGTCAATGGCAAGCATCTGGTCGGCTATCTGGTCGCTGCGGATTCTGCACTCGATCCGGGCCAAAGCCTGGAAAGCATCAAACAGCGTCTGCGCGCCGAACTGCCTGAATACATGGTGCCGTTGCACTGGCTGTGGTTGCCGCAGCTGCCGCTCAACGCTAACGGCAAACTGGACCGCAAGGCCTTGCCAACACTGGAGATCGGGCAATTGCAAAGCCAGGATTACCTGGCCCCGCGCAGCGACCTCGAACAGACCCTGGCCGGTATCTGGGCCGAAGTGCTGAAAGTCGAGAAGGTCGGCGTGCGCGACAACTTCTTCGAGCTGGGCGGGCACTCGCTGCTGGCGACGCAGATCGCCTCACGGGTGCAGAAAGCCCTGCAACGCGATGTGCCGCTGCGGGCGATGTTCGAGTGCGGCACGGTGGAGGAACTGGCCGAGTACATTGCTGGCCTGGCGGCCAGTGATATCACCGAGGAGAAGGTAGACCGGTTGAATGATCTGATGGCGGAGCTGGAGGGGTTGTAGTTCTCTAGTGTTTTCATCGGCCTCTTCGCGAGCAGGCTCGCTCCCACAGTTGGAACGCGTTCCCCCTGTAGGAGTGAGCCTGCTCGCGATGGCGCCGGCGGATTCAACACAAATCAACAGGTACATGTCAGTACATTTCCACCCTTGACGATCACCAACCGGCAGCTCAGTCTGCCGGTTCTGTTTTTTCTCACAGGAGGTGGTCGATGCCTTTTTTCACGGTTGACGGACAAGCGCTGCACTACATTGATCAAGGCACCGGCCCGGCCGTGTTGCTGGCCGGCAGTTATTTGTGGGACCAGGCCATGTGGGCGCCACAGATCGCCGCACTCACTCCGCACTATCGGGTGATTGCGCTGGATCTGTGGGGGCACGGTGAGTCGGGACGGCTGCCTGAAGGGACTGCATCGCTGGATGACATCGCCCGTCAGGCGCAGGCCTTGCTCGATCACCTGAGCATTGACCGCGTCACGCTGGTCGGGCTATCGGTCGGCGGCATGTGGGGCGTTCGCCTGGCACTGTCGGCGCCGCAGCGTCTCAACGGTCTGGTGCTGATGGACACTTACGTCGGCGTCGAACCTGAACCTACTCGTCAATATTACTTCTCGCTGTTCAAGCAAATCGAAGACAGCGGAGAAATCTCCGAGCAACTGCTCGACATTGTTGTGCCGATCTTTTTCCGCCCGGGCATCGATCCGCAGTCGGCGCTGTATCAGGATTTTCGCGCGAAACTTGCGGCTTATTCATCCGATCGCCTGCGCGAAAGCATCGTGCCGATGGGGCGCATCACCTTTGGCCGTGATGATCTGTTGCCGCGTCTGGGCGAGTTGAATGCCGCGACTACGCTGGTGCTGTGCGGCGATCAGGACAAACCGCGCCCGCCGTCGGAAGCCCGAGAAATGGCTGAACTGATCGGCTGTCCATGCGTGCTGGTGCCGGAGGCGGGGCATATTTCCAATCTGGAGAATCCAGAGTTTGTCACGCAGATATTGCTCTCCTTTTTGTCTGAATACGAAAAATTCAGTTCCTGATTCAGCTTTTTGTGAATTGCGCTACTGTCAACTCTGACAGTAGCGCAAACGCTCCTGGGTGGATTTAAATCCCCTTTCGGTCCAAGCAATATCGCGCGGGCTGCGGAAGGAGAAACGTTTATGACCAATCAAACAGAAAATGACCTCGAGCTGCCTGTACTAACCGTCTTGGAGGCTAAAAACAACTCGACATTGGCGCCTTGCGACGTGTTGAGCGGCGCGACGACGCGCATTTCTTTTCAGGGTGTAAACTCCAGGCACGTTGTCCGGCTTGTTTGGGCTGGGCCCTCTGAGTGGGTTCACGAGTTCACTGCACAATGGAAAGAGGATTCACAGTCTTTCGAAGTTTTTGTTCCCGCGGAAGTCATCGGTCTCTCTGTCGGCAAGACGATAGATCTCTCGTATACGGCTAGCCTGGACGGCAGCGTGATGCGCTCCAAGGTTCTGCGCCTGACGGTCGAGTACATTTCACCGGCGCAATTGCCGGAACCCCGGTTACCTGAAATCGTCGTGGAAGAAGGCACCAAGTTTCTCGATATGCGTCGATTCGCCGGTAATCCCCGCGTTCAGCTAGCGCCCTGGAAGTTCATCGCTCCGGGGCAACGCGTCTGGATGAGAGTTGTCGGCCAGCGCGATCATCCCACTCACGAAACCCTTGATTTGGTCACCGCTCTGGAAGTGACGTCAGAGCAGGTCCGCAACGGTCTGGAATTGACCATTGATCGAGCCTGGTTAAATGGGCTTGACTATAAATCGGCATTGACGGTGGAAACATTCGTCACGTTCGATAAAAGCCCGAACATTGACGCTGCTCATGAATTACCGCGCTGGACCCAGCTTCTCATCACATCCGATACTGATTTGCTGGCGCCGACCGTCGAACAAGTCTCAAGCGGCGTACTGGACCCGGAACTGGTCCCTGAGCAAGCATTGATCATTATAGCGTTTAACGGTATGCGACTCACCGACAGGATCACGCCGCAGTGGTGCGGGACTTCGGGCGAGGGATCCCCTGAACTGGCGAGTGTGAATGGCAGCGTTGAAGGGATTGTCAAAGTGGCGGTCGGTGCGGCTGCAGTGATCGCCAATGAAGGTGAAACGGTCGAAGTGAGTTACAAGCTGATGCGCGATGGTATCGAGCGGCCTTCACCCATCACTCGCGTGACGGTGCAGAAGCGACGCTATGTTCACTTGGAAAACTTCGATGAGCAAGAAGAGAAGATTGTCAGCGTAAATCATAATCACTCGTTTACCCTACCTAATATGTCGATCAAATTGGTTGAAGGGGCAGGATCAGCAGGTGTTATGCGTTTTAGTACGACCATTAAGGGGTTGCTGGAAGGGCGATCTTTCGGTATGTGCCTCGACGCGGCTATCATTACTCCACCACAATGCATTCAGTTTGATTTTGACGCTGACTACGAGCGGATTTCCTTTACCTGGACGTACCTCCACGAAAAAGGCGTTGTCACCTACTTCGATGCCGACGGAGCAGTATTGGGAAGGAATGAATATCTCGGCTTTAACAAAGGAGGCGAGGTGCATCGGTTGATCGATTTCGTCGCACCTGCACAATCGCGAATCAAGTCCATGCAGGTTTTAGCAGAGGATTATAGCTTTCTCGACTTTTTTACGATGTGCGGTTAATACGTCAGTCAAACGTCCAGAGCCCGCCTTTCAAGGCGGGCTTTTTCGTTATCTCGGACCAAGAATCTTCACCAGCTTCTCCGGTGTCGGCGCCCCTTGCTGCTGTTGCAGCTCACCCTTGCCATCCATGTAGAAAATTGCCGGCGTGGCCTGCAACTCCAGATCTTCCATCAGTTGCATGTTCGCCGCGAGCTTGGTCTGCACCGCCACCGGAATATCCTTCAGAGCTTTGAGTGAGCTGCCCTTGCCAGCCTTTTCGTGATCCTCCAGCGCCTTGGCCGGATCTTTCGCTGCTAGCAGCGCCGCCGATTTGCCCGGGCTGTCTTCGCGGATGATCCCGACCATGATGTGGCGCAGCTGCACCTTGCCGGCCTTGACCCAGGGCCGCGCCTGTTCCCAGAACACGTTGCAGTACGGACAGTTCGGGTCGCTGAACAGATACACGGTGCGTGGCGCGTCCTTGTTGCCGTCCTGAATCCAGTTGCTGGCTTCGAACTTGGCCCAGACTTCCTTGGCCATTGGCGCGTAGACCAGTTTTTGCAGCGGTTCGCTGCTCAAGTCCTTGCCCTCGGCGTCGTATAGATTGCCCACCATTACGTGCTTGCCATCCGGCGTCAGGTACAGCGCCATGCCGCGGTTCTGATATTGCGCGGCATAACCGCGCAGGCCGTCGGGCGCGTCGAACTGGCCGACGATTTTCGCGCCCTTGGCTTCGATCTGCTTGATCGCGGCGGGCAGTTCTTCAGCAGCCTGCACCGACGGCAAGTGCAGCAGAGCGCTGCCCAGAGTCAGCGTCAGCAGGTGGCGGAGGCGGGGCATGGGAGTTTCCTTGCAGAAGTGGCCGGTGCAGCGGCCGGGTTTGAATTCAGGTTCGGTTCGCCGAAACTTTCCAGGGCGCGTGCCAGACTGGCGTTGGACAATTCGCCCAAGTGGCTGGACAGCAGGCGGCCGTCGGGACTGTAGAACAGCGTAGTCGGCAGCGCCATGGAGCCTACGGCCTGACCGAGTCGACCGCCACGATCGAACAATACGTTGTTCAGGCTCAGGCCCTGGGTTTCGAGGAACGTCGCGACGCTTTGCATGCTTTCGGCCTGATTGACGAACAGGAAGGTCAGGTCCGGGCGCTGCTGCTGGGCGTTTTCCAGCACCGGCATTTCGCGCCGGCACGGTGGACACCAGGTGGCCCACAGGTTGATGACCAACGGGCCGCCCTGATAATCGCTGAGTTTTACCGTTTCTCCGGCGGCGTTGCGCAGTGAGATTTCCGGCAGGCGCGTGCCTTGTTCGTAAATGTTCAGCGACAGGGTTGCCAGCAACCAGAAGGCCACGCCGCTGACCACGCCAAAGCCCAGCGGTCGCCGCAAGCCCGGACGCCGCCAACCGCGATAGAGGGCTGCGAGCAGCAGCACGATCACCCCCGGCCAGGCGAGGAAACCGCCGTCGCGCAGGTCGATGATCTGCCAGGGGTCATTGCGGTAGTGCGGCCAGTACATCAGCACAAACGCAATGCGCGCCGCGAGCATGCCCAGCAGAAACAGGCTGAATAGCGCCGACTCGGGATTCTCGCCGCCACGTTTGGCCACCCGCCAGCCGACAAACGTCGCCAGCGCCAGGGCACTGATCAGCAGCAGGTGGTTAAGTGCGATGGCGAAGGTGCCGAGGGTGAAAGTCAGCATTAATTGGCGTCTCGGGTAGTGGTCCAGCGTTGCAGGAACGCCTCGGCATCGACTTCGCCGGTGATGCGCTGGCTGCGCCGCTCTTCGCCATCCGTGCCGATCCAGATGAAAGTCGGTGGTCCCGGCACTTTGTAACGACCGAGCAGTTCACGGCTGGCGGCGTTGTCGGCGGTGACATCCAGGCGCAGCAGGCGCACATCGTTCAACGCCTGCATCACTTTGGCCTGGCCGAACACCTGTTTTTCCATGACTTTGCACGACACACACCAATCGGCGTAGTAGTCGAGCAGGACCCACTGGCCCTGCGCCTTGGCAGCGTCGAGTTCACGTTGCAACGCCACCGGGTCGTTGATCGTGGTAAACGCCTCGTGACCTGATGGTGCCGCCGTGCTGGCGCGACCGGCACTGTAAACCTGCAGCGGTTGATAGGGATCATCGCTGCCGCCCGCCGCGCCGATCACCAGCAGACTGCCCCACAACCCGAGCAGTAGCGAACTGGCGCCGAATAACTGGGCAACCCGGCCAAAACCTTCGGACTGTTTCCAGGCGCAGAAAGCGGCGATCAACAGCAGTGCACCGCACAGACCCAGCCACAACGAAGCGTCCAGTACCGGGCGCAGCATCAGCAACGCAGTGGCGAGGAACAGGAAGCCGAACACGCCTTTGAGCAGATTCATCCAGGCGCCGGGCTTGGGCAGAAAACGATTGCCGACCGTCACCAATAACAACAGGGGCACACCGATACCGATGCCCAGCGCAAACAGAATCAAGCCGCCGTGCACGGCGTTTCCGCTCTGCGCGATATAAAGCAATGCTCCGGCCAGCGGCGCAGTCATGCACGGGCCGACCAGCAGACCGGACAACGCACCGAGCACACCGGCGCCAATCAGACTGCCGCCGCTGCGGCTGCGCGAGGCGTGTTCCAGTCGGTCACGCAGGGCCACGGGCAATTGCAGCTCGAAGAAGCCGAACATCGGCAGGGCAAGTATCACGAATACGGCGGCGAAGGCACCAAGCAACCACGGGTTCTGTAGCCAGGCCTGCAGGTTTGCCCCAAGCAGTGCGGCGATCACGCCCATTGCCGCATACACCAGCGCCATGCAGACCACATAGCTGCTGGCCAGAGCGAAACCGCGACGGGGTGTGGCACCGCTGCCGACAATCATGCCGGCCAGAATCGGCAGCATCGGCAAGGAGCACGGGGTGAATGCCAACAGCAGGCCAAGGCCGAAAAACACCAGCAGGCTCCAGCCCAACGCCCGTTGTTGCAGGCTGCTGGCGAGGGCCTGATCTGGCGCTTGAGCATCGTCGGCCTGCACCGTTTTGCCGCCCAGATCAATCACCCGGGTTTGCGGCGGGTAACACAGCCCCGCATCCGCGCAGCCCTGATAGCTGACCTTGATCTGCCCTGTGGCGGCGGCCGGGATTTTCATTTCCAGGCCTTGCCGATAGACCGGTTGCTCGCCAAAAAACTCATCGCTGTGGGATTCGCCCGCAGGCAACGTCGGCTGTTGTGCGGGCGTCAGCCCATCGAATTTCAGACGCTTCTGATACAGGTAGTAGCCATCGGCGATTTGCCAGAACACCTGGGTTTCACCCGACTCCAGCCGTTCGGAGGTGAGTACGAATGCCTTGTCGACTGGCAAAAAGTCCGGTTTTGTCTCAAAGGGATTGTTTCCGGCCTGGGCCAGACCGGAGATCAGCAGAGCAAACAACAGAAAAAAACGACGCATGGAGGAGCCTTGTCCCTGTGCAAGTGGGTGCAGAATGGGCGGCGGCGATTAACCGATAATTAACCGTATCCTACTAGCCCCTCCATGATTGGCCAATCAGCCGCGCAACAGACCGGGCCAATTACCTTCATTAATGGTTTGCGGACCGGAAACCAGTCGATCCGACTGGATGTTGTAAGTCAGATATTGATTATGGGTCAGGAAGATATACCAGTAACTGTCGGCAAAGGTCCGGTCATTTTGGGCGGCGGTGATGATTCGGTCCTTGTAGGGTTTTAATGCCCCCAGTTGATAGTCGCCGAAGGGCTTGCGAGTCAGCGTCTTTGCTTTGTAATTGAACGACAAGTAATGCCCGTCATTAAGAATGAAGCGAAACAGGAACGGATGACCGGTCAGTTGAAACCAGGTGCCGGCGATAATCTTATCGAAATACGGCAGGATCGGCTTCCAGATCGAATCGGCCACTTTATGGAAAGCGGCAACTTTGTCAGTGTCCTGATCATATTTACAGACCATCGGGGTTGTTCCCTGGTAAAAGAAGAACCAGGCAATGTCTTCATCGCTATCCACGTTCCAGCCGAACGAAGTGGTGGTCAGGCCAAAGCGCAGGTGTTGGGTAAAAGGGCTGAAACTGTCCCAGTGGCCTGCTGTCTTGGTGGGATAGTTACCAGGGACAATGTTGTCGCCGATATCGAATCGAGAGTAAGTGTCAGTATCCTTGAAAAAGAAATAAATGCGGTCGGGGCCGGAGCGCCAGTCGACGGCGACAAAGTTTTTTAATTCGGTCATGTTTATAAAGTCCATTTAGAAGGTTGGCGAAGTTGCCCGATTCAAAGTAAGTGACGACGCATTCACAGACAAAGCGATGAATTGTTTCTGAAGACGCCTTTAAGTTGGCGAATGTTTCGACCGTCGCTACCCCGGGTTTCCCGTCGCCTGGAAGTGGCCGGAATGTTTAACCGGCTTCCCGTGACTGTCGCGCACGGCCATAATTGCCCCTTAATCCTTGCCTGCTTCACTCGCTATTTTTCTCACGGAGCACCCATGCACGTACTGGTTTGCGAAGACGATGAGCTGATCGCCAGTGGCATTGTCGCCGGCCTCACCGCTCAGGGCTTGACTGTCGAGCACGTCAACACGGCGTCCAAGGCGCGGGCGATGCTCAAAGTCGCGGAATTCGACGTGATGGTGCTTGACCTGGGCCTGCCGGACGAGGATGGGCTCAAGCTGTTGCAGCAGTTGCGTCACTCGGGCCTGGAGATCCCGGTGCTGATCCTGACCGCACGCGATTCGGTCACCGACCGCGTCGATGGCTTGCAGGCCGGTGCCGACGACTACCTGCTCAAGCCGTTCGACCTGCGCGAACTGTTCGCCCGCTTGCAAACCCTGTTGCGTCGGGTTGCCGGGCGCAGCGTCAACCTGATCGAGCATGGCGCGCTGACGTACGATCCGAGCAGCCGCGAAACCACGCTGGCGGGGCAGCCAGTGGACCTGTCGCGCCGCGAGCAGTCACTGTTGCAGGCACTGCTGCACAATCGTGGGCGAGTACTGTCCACCGAGCAGTTGAAAGACAGCGTCTATGGTTTCAACGATGAGCTGGAAAGCAACGCCCTCAACGTGCACATCCATCATCTGCGCAGCAAACTTGGCAAAGGCATCGTCGAAACCGTGCGCGGCCTGGGTTATCGCCTCGGCCCGGCCGACGGCGGGGATCAAGGCAAATGATGAGTCTGCGCCTGCGCCTGAGCCTGACACTCGGCGCCGCGTTTGCGCTGATCTGGGCGCTGGCGGCGGCGTGGATGCTCAGCGATCTGCGCAACCAGATGATGTTTTCCCTCGACCAGCGGCTGGTGGCCTCGGCGCGTATGGTCGCCGGGTTGCTCGAGCAACTGCCGACGCTGCCGAGCAAAGGCGAGGGCACCCACTTCAGTGCCGAGCAACTCAATGTTCCCGGTGGCATGGCCTGTCAGGTCAGTTCCCTGCGCGGGGAAATTCTCGCGCGCAGCCACAACAACCCCGAGCAAGCGCTGGAAGCCGAGAAGATGGGCTTCCACGATCAAATCATCGACGGCGCGCCGTGGCGCAGTTTCACCCTGGCCCGGGGCGATGTGCGCATCACCACGGCGGACCGGCAGATCGAGCGCGAGGCGCTGAACATGTCGATTCTGCTCGCCGCCTCGGTACCGGTCGGCGTCGCCTTGTTGGGCTGCCTGTGCCTGTTATGGCTGGGCATCGGACAAGGGCTGGCTCCGCTCAATCGCCTGCGTGAAGCGTTGATGCGGCGCAACGCCGATTCGCTTGAACCGTTGCAGTTGCAGGCGTTCCCCAGCGAACTGAAACCGTTGCTCGAAACCCAGAACCAATTGTTCCAGCGTATTGGCAAGACCATCGAGCGTGAACGCCGCCTGACCGGTGACGCGGCGCATGAGCTGCGCAGTCCGCTGACGGCCATCAAAACCCACTTGCAAGTGGCGCGCATGACCGATGGCAGCGCCCGCGATCAATCGCTGGCGCGGGCCGAAGAGGGCGCTGACCGTCTGCACCGAACCCTGGAGCAATTGCTGCTGCTGGCGCGCGTCGAGGGCAGCCTGTCGTTCGATGACGGCTCGCAATACAGCGCCGAACAAGTCGCCCGGCTGGCGATTCAGGACGCGACGGGCGGTGAGCGACTGCGGATCAGACTGCAGGTGCCGGATGATCTGTCCGCCGCGCCGCTGCAGATGCCCGCCGTGCTGGCGATCGCGGCGCTGCGTAATCTGCTCGACAACGCACTGCGCCATACGCCTGAAGACTGTGCCGTCGAGGTCACACTGGAAACCATCGGCAATCGCGTGCGTTTTGTCGTGCGCGACCATGGCCCGGGTATCGCGCCTGACGATCTGCAACATCTGACCCAGCGCTTCTGGCGCAATGGCCAAAGCACCGGCTGTGGCCTGGGTCTGGCGATCGTGCAGGCGATTGTTCAGCGTTGTGACTGTGCCTTGCATTTTGACAGCCGCCCGGATGGCCTGCGGGTCGAGTTGACGATGCCGTTGCAAGTCAGCTGAATCCACCACAACTCCCCTGTAGGAGTGAGCCTGCTCGCGATAGCGTCATGTCAGTTGACAAGTTTATTGATGACGGAACGCTATCGCGAGCAGGCTCACTCCTACAGGGGAATGCGTTGCAAATGTAGGAGTGAGCCTGCTCGCGATGGCGTCGGCACAGACACCAACCCCCTCAATGCCTGCCATCTGCGCTACCATGCCGGGCCGGACGCAGCAGCCTGCTGCGCGCAGGAGTCAGCATGGCCCACCCGTTTGAAACCCTCACACCCGACCTTGTCCTCGATGCCGTTGAAAGCATCGGGTTTCTGAGTGATGCACGC
This sequence comes from Pseudomonas hamedanensis, assembly GCF_014268595.2. Classification (NCBI taxonomy): domain Bacteria; kingdom Pseudomonadati; phylum Pseudomonadota; class Gammaproteobacteria; order Pseudomonadales; family Pseudomonadaceae; genus Pseudomonas; species Pseudomonas hamedanensis. Next base: position 4,663,541 of record NZ_CP077091.1, on the reverse strand, counting down.
ATTCTGGCGCTCAACAGCTACGAGAATCGCGTTTACCAGGTCGGCATCGAAGATTCCGAGCCGCTGATCGCCAAATTCTATCGTCCGCAGCGCTGGACCAACGAGGCCATCCTCGAAGAACACCAGTTCACCTTCGAACTGGCAAACATCGACATTCCGGTGGTCGCGCCGCTGATCCACAACGGCGAAACCCTGCACGAACATGCCGGCTTCCGTTTCACCCTGTTCCCGCGCCGTGGTGGCCGCGCGCCGGAGCCGGGCAATCTCGATCAGCTGTACCGTCTCGGTCAGTTGCTCGGGCGCATGCATGCGGTGGGCGGCACCAAGCCATTCGAACACCGTGAAGCCCTCGCCGTGCAGAACTTCGGCCATGCTTCGCTGAAGACCCTGCTCGAAGGCAACTTCATTCCGAAAAGCCTGCTGCCGGCCTATGAGTCCGTCGCTCGCGACCTGCTCAAGCGCGTCGAAGACGTCTATGCCGCCACGCCGCACCAGAACATCCGCATGCACGGCGACTGCCACCCCGGCAACATGATGTGCCGCGACGAAATGTTCCACATCGTCGACCTCGACGATTGCCGCATGGGTCCGGCGGTGCAGGACATCTGGATGATGCTCGCCGGCGATCGTCAGGAATGTCTGGGGCAGTTGTCGGAGTTGATGGACGGCTACAACGAATTCCACGATTTTGACCCGCGCGAGCTGGCGCTGATCGAACCGCTGCGCGCCCTGCGCCTGATGCACTACAGCGCCTGGCTGGCGCGGCGCTGGGATGACCCGGCGTTTCCGCACAGCTTTCCGTGGTTTGGTACGGAACGGTATTGGGGCGATCAGGTGCTGGCGCTGCGTGAGCAACTGGCGGCGCTCAATGAAGAGCCGCTGAAACTGTTCTGACACCGCAGGGCAACCTGTGGGAGCGAGCTTGCTCGCGAAGACGTCATGTCAGGCAACATCGATGTTGAATGTTAGTCCGCCTTCGCGAGCAAGCTCGCTCCCACATGGGTTTGTTTTCATTCATTACTGACCAATCGGTTCAGGCATTTGCAGACAAATCTCCTTACAATCCCTCCTTTGTCAGTTGCCTGAGCAAGGATTCTGCATGCAAGCCGCCAACCCGCGTCGCGGGTACATTCTGGGCCTGAGCGCCTACATCATCTGGGGCCTGTTCCCGATTTATTTCAAAGCCATCGCCGAAGTGCCGGCCGTCGAGATCATCATTCATCGGGTGCTGTGGTCGGCGCTGTTCGGCGCGCTGTTGCTGATGGTGTGGAAGCACCCCGGCTGGCTGCGCGAGTTGCTCGACAATCCCAAGCGTCTGGCGATTCTCGCCTTGAGCGGCACGCTGATCGCGGCCAACTGGCTGACCTACGTGTGGTCGGTGAATAACGGCCGCATGCTTGAGGCCAGCCTGGGTTACTACATCAATCCGCTGGTCAATGTGCTGTTGGGCATGGTGATTCTCGGTGAGCGTCTGCGGCGCATGCAGTGGGTGGCGGTCGGCCTGGCGGCCGTTGGCGTGGCGCAGCAGGTGTGGCAGGTCGGCAGTTTGCCGTGGGTGTCGCTGGCCCTGGCGCTGACGTTCGGTTTCTACGGGCTGATCCGCAAGCAGGCGCCGGTCAAGGCATTGCCGGGGCTGGTGGTGGAAACCTGGATGCTGGTGCCGATCGCTATCGCCTGGTTGTTGTTCAACCAGACCGCGACCAGCGTGCAACCGGCATTCTGGACCACCTCCGAGGCTTGGTGGCTGGTGGCCGCCGGGCCGGTGACACTGGTGCCGCTGGTGTGTTTCAACGCCGCCACCCGCCATCTGCCCTACACCACCATCGGTTTCCTGCAATACATCGCGCCGACGTTAGTGCTGCTGCAAGCTGTGCTGCTGTTCGGCGAGCACTTGTCGTCCAGCACGTTGGTGGCGTTCATGTTTATCTGGGCCGGTCTGGCCGTTTACAGCGTCGACGCGTGGATAAGTCTGCGCCGGCGCAGCTGATCAAAAAACGCACAAACCTCCACAGGCCACGGTTCTCGTGGCCTGCACCGTTCCTTCCCAAGGTTATCCACAGCGTGATCCCCGCCGTTTGTGTGCAACTCACTGATAACTGGCGGTTTTTTGATCAACCTTGGCAAAGCCACGGCCACTATGGGGTTGCGGGCTGTCTCTACAGGTTATCCACAGGCAGGTGCACGTTAAAACTGGATAACCTCAACGGCCGTTAAGCGTCTGTGCGTAACACCAACTCGACCATCAGATCATCGGCGAGGGTTTCCAGCCGTGCTTGCAAGACGTCCAGCGCTAACGTCAGCGGCACCGCGAGTGTTGCTTCGGCGTGAAACAGCGATTCGCTGCTCATCGGGGCCGGACGCACCTCCGTCACCAGCCTTTCCAGATTCACGCCCTGCTCGCTCAACAACCGTGTGATGTCCCGCACGATGCCGGGGCGGTCATTGCCCACCAGTTCCATGGCGATCGGTTTCCAGGTGCAGGATTGCTCGACATTGCTCTCGGCGATCAGCACGCGGATACCGTGCGCCGCCAGCGCCTGTAAGGAATCGACTAATTCGTCGTAAGCCTCCGCCGGCACACCCACACGCAGAATCCCCGCGAATTGCCCCGCCATCCGCGACATGCGGCTTTCCAGCCAGTTGCCGCCGTGCTCGGCAATGCACTGGGCGATGCGCTCGACCTGCCCGGGCTTGTCCGGGGCGAAAACCGTGAGTACGAGATGGTCCATGGCGCAGCCCTCTTGTCATGACTTTTGTTATCGAAGGGCAAGTATAGGCAAGGGCGTTGATTCAGCCCGACCCGGTGCTGGAATTGGAAACCATCTGCAGACGATGACCTGTGGCGAGGGGATTTATCCCCGTCCGGCTGCGCAGCAGTCGTAAATCCTGCCAATTGCGTCTGCCTGCCAGAGCGCAGGGGCGGCTTCGCCACCCAACGGGGATAAATCCCCTCGCCACAGATTCCCTCGCCCCAAAGGTGGAGACGCCAAAACTGCGCCATAGCAGCCAAACAGCATTTATGTGTACAACTTTGGATATTTAGCTGGAACAATCCAACAGTTTTTTGAGAACATCCCGTTCCGCGATGTGACCGCAATGCGACATGAGGTCGCAGAACGACGTAATTAGTCTGATTTTCACAAGCGCAACTCATCATGTAGTATGCCGCAGCGCGCACTACATAACGCTGGATCGATGTCTGCCCAAGGCCCGTCCGCAACCCTGAAAGCCCTGTCAGCAAGGCCCCCAAGCCGTTGATTGGTCCCAGCCCAGCCGCCCGCAATGGCATGTACTGGTCGGCAGGTTTGTGGTTTAAATGGCCCGAGGCTTCATTGCCAAATTGAAGAGCTGAAAAGCGAAATAGCTGAGCAGAGTGAGGCAAGCAATGACTGAACACGTTCAAGTCGGTGGCCTGCAGGTCGCCAAAGTCCTGTTCGACTTCGTGAACAACGAAGCCATTCCCGGTACCGGCCTCACCGCCGAACAATTCTGGGACGGTGCCGACAAGGTCATTCACGACCTGGCGCCGAAGAACAAAGCCCTACTCGCTAAACGCGACGACTTCCAGGCGCGCATCGATGCCTGGCACCAGCAGCATGCCGGTCAGGCTCACGACGCCGTGGCGTACAAGGCTTTCCTGCAAGAGATCGGTTATCTGCTGCCAGAAGCGGCTGATTTCCAGGCCACGACGCAAAACGTCGACGATGAAATCGCCCGTACCGCCGGCCCGCAACTCGTGGTGCCGGTGATGAATGCTCGCTTCGCACTCAATGCCTCGAACGCTCGCTGGGGTTCGCTGTATGACGCCCTCTACGGCACCGACGCGATCAGCGAAGAAGGTGGCGCGGAAAAAGGCAAAGGCTACAACAAGGTGCGTGGCGACAAAGTCATCGCCTTTGCCCGGGCCTTCCTCGACGAAGCGGCACCGCTGGCTGCCGGTTCCCACGTCGATTCGACCGGCTACAAAATCGCTGACGGCAAACTGGTGGTAACGCTGAAGGGCGGCAGCAACAGCGGCCTGCGCGATGACGCTCAGCTGATCGGTTTCCAGGGCGACGCCAACGCGCCGATCGCGATTCTGCTCAAGCACAACGGCCTGCACTTCGAAATCCAGATCGATACCAGCACCCCGGTCGGCCAGACCGACGCGGCCGGCGTCAAAGACATCCTGATGGAAGCGGCGCTGACCACCATCATGGACTGCGAAGACTCCGTGGCCGCCGTCGATGCCGACGACAAAGTGGTGATCTACCGCAACTGGCTCGGCCTGATGAAGGGCGACCTGGCGGAAGAAGTCGCCAAGGGCGGCCAGACCTTCACCCGCACCATGAACCCGGATCGCACCTACACCGCGCCCGATGGCGGTGAAGTCACCTTGCACGGCCGTTCGCTGTTGTTCGTGCGCAACGTCGGTCACCTGATGACCATCGACGCGATCCTCGACAAGCACGGCAACGAAGTGCCGGAAGGCATCCTCGACGGCCTGGTCACTTGCCTGGCGGCGGTGCACAACCTCAACGGCAATACCTCGCGGCGCAACACCCGCACCGGTTCGGTTTACATCGTCAAACCGAAGATGCATGGCCCGGAAGAAGCCGCGTTCACCAACGAGCTGTTCGGGCGCATCGAAGATGTCCTGCGCTTGCCGCGCAACACCCTGAAAGTCGGGATCATGGACGAGGAACGCCGCACCACGGTCAACCTCAAGGCCTGCATCCAGGCCGCGAGCGAGCGTGTGGTGTTCATCAACACCGGTTTCCTCGACCGCACCGGCGATGAAATCCACACCTCCATGGAAGCCGGCCCAGTGGTGCGCAAGGCTGACATGAAGGCCGAGAAGTGGATCGGCGCCTATGAGAACTGGAACGTCGATATCGGTTTGAGCACCGGCCTGCAAGGTCGCGCGCAAATCGGTAAAGGCATGTGGGCGATGCCGGATCTGATGGCTGCGATGCTTGAACAGAAAATCGCTCACCCACTGGCCGGCGCCAACACCGCCTGGGTGCCATCGCCAACCGCCGCTGCGCTGCACGCGCTGCATTATCACAAGGTCGACGTGTTCGCCCGTCAGGCCGAACTGGCCAAACGCGCCCGCGCCTCGGTGGACGACATCCTGACCATCCCGCTGGCAGTGAACCCGAACTGGACGCCAGAGCAGATCAAGCACGAACTGGACAATAACGCCCAGGGCATTCTTGGCTACGTGGTGCGCTGGATCGATCAGGGCGTCGGTTGTTCGAAAGTGCCGGACATCAATGACATCGGCCTGATGGAAGACCGTGCGACGCTGCGTATTTCCAGCCAGCACATCGCCAACTGGTTGCGCCACGGCATCGTCACCCAGGACCAGGTCATGGAAAGCCTCAAGCGCATGGCGCCGGTGGTCGACCGTCAGAACGCCAACGACCCGCTGTATCGTCCGCTCGCCCCGGATTTCGACCGCAACATCGCCTTCCAGGCGGCGGTCGAACTGGTGATCGAAGGCACCCAACAGCCGAACGGCTACACCGAGCCGGTGCTGCACCGTCGTCGTCGTGAGTTCAAGGCTGCGAATGGTCTGTAATTTGCGCTGATGCTGGAAACGAAAAAGGCCCTGATCGAGAGATCAGGGCCTTTTTCATTGGAGAACCGAAATTCTACTATCACTCGAGAGCCAATGTGGGAGCGGGCTTGCTCGCGAAAACGCCCTGTCTGTCGACATCAATGTTGAATGCCGGTCCGCATTCGCGAGCAAGCCCGCTCCCACATTGGATTTTCGTTGGTTCGCAATGTCAGGGTTCTATACCCAATTCGTGTTTCACCAGACCGAGCAGCTTCACTGTATCAATCGGCTTGAGCAGAAAATCCACCACGCTCAGATGCATCGCCTCGATCGCGTCTTTCACGTCGGCATCGCCGGAGACAATGATGATCGGCATCGCTGCCCTCACAGACTCGCGAACCTGCCGGATCAGCTCCAGGCCATCGACGTTGCCCATGCGCAGATCGGTAATCACCAACCCGATCGAAGGCTTTTCGTCGAGCATTTTCAGCGCGGTTTCACCGCTGGCCGCGGTCATGCAGCGAATCCCGTCCAGCGCGAGAATTTCCGACAACAGTTCCCGGGCATCCTTGTCGTCATCGACGATCAAGACACGCTGCGGCGGCAGATCGGGTTCGAGCATCACTGCGCTGAGCGCTTCACGCTCGGCATCGCTCAAAATATCGTGGTCGGACATGGCGTTCTCTAAGTGTTCCAAACAATCATCTGGCAAGTCGTCAGACATCGCCAGACAGCGCTTCAATGTGCACTTCGTCGGATTTTTTTCCAAGGGGCAACGGCACGCTTTTCCGGGCTTTTGCGTAGGGTATTTCCGAAATGTTGCCAATGGTGGCAAAACCTAGACTTACGTCCAATGGGCACCCCGCCTGTGGGGGAAGACCATGGTTGCCACGATCCGACAACAACAATTCGAAAAAGACTGCGGTAATGGTTATGAGTAAAGCGGACGCCTTCACCCAGGCAGGGAAAACCGCGGTTTTGCAGAATATTCAGGGCACCCTGCAATTCCTCCAGCGCTTCCCGCCCTTCAATCAGATGGAACACGCCCACCTCGCTTATCTGGTGGAGCAATGTCAGCTGCGTTTTTTCGCCCAGGGCGAGAGCATCATCAAACCCGCCGACGGCCCGGTCGAACATTTCCATATTGTCAAGCAGGGTCGCGTGGTCGGCGAACGCCAGCACATCACCAAACCCGGCACCGAAACCACCTTTGAAATCACCACCGGCGAATGCTTTCCGCTGGCGGCCCTGCTCGGTGAGCGCGCCACACGCACCGAACATCTGGCGGGTGAAGATACTTTTTGCCTGCAACTGAACAAACTGGCGTTCATCAAACTGTTCGCGCTCTCCAGCACCTTCCGTGATTTCGCTTTGCGCGGGGTCAGCAGCCTGCTCGATCAGGTTAATCAGCAGGTGCAGCAAAAAGCCGTGGAAACCCTCGGCACGCAATATTCGCTGAACACCCGTCTGGGTGAGCTGGCGATGCGGCATCCGGTAACGTGCAGCGCGGACACGCCATTGCGCGAGGCGGTAAAGCTGATGCACGAGCAACAGGTCGGCAGCATCGTCGCGGTGGATGAGCACAAGGCGCCGCTGGGAATTTTTACTCTGCGCGATCTGCGCCATGTGGTGGCCGAAGGTGCCGGCGATTTCAGCGATCCCATCGAACGGCACATGACCCGCGCGCCGTTTTATCTGTCACCGGATCACAGCGCATTCGATGCGGCGATCGCCATGACCGAGCGGCACATTGCGCACGTTTGCCTGGTCAAGGATCAGCGTCTTTGTGGCGTGGTCTCCGAGCGCGACCTGTTCAGTCTGCAACGGGTCGATCTGGTCCACTTGGCCCGAACGATTCGCAGTGCCCAGCGGGTTGAGCAACTGGTGATCCTGCGCGGTGAGATCGGCCAACTGGTCGAACGCATGCTCGCCCACGGCGCATCCTCGACGCAGATCACTCACATCATCACCTTGCTCAACGATCACACCGTATGCCGGGTGATCGAACTGACCCTCGCCGAAAAAGGCGATCCCGGCGTGCCGTTCAGCTGGTTGTGTTTCGGCAGCGAAGGTCGCCGCGAGCAAACGCTGCACACCGATCAGGACAACGGCATCCTGTTCGACGCCCGCGATGCGGTGCACGCGGCGGAGATTCGCGGCAAGTTGCTGCCGATTGCCCAGCAGATCAACCAGAGTCTGGCGCAGTGTGGCTTCACCCTGTGCAAGGGCAACATCATGGCCGGCAACCCCGAGCTATGCCTGTCGCGGGCCGAATGGGCGCGGCGCTTCGCGGCATTTATTCGAGAAGCGACGCCAGAGAACCTGTTGGGCTCAAGCATTTATTTCGACCTGCGCGTGGTCTGGGGCGATGAGCAAGGCTGCGGGCAATTGCGCAGAGGCATTCTCGAGCAGGTCGGCGACAACCGTTTGTTCCAGCGCATGCTGGCTGAAAACGCGCTGCGCAATCGCCCGCCGGTGGGCCGATTCCGTGAGTTCGTGCTGGCACGCAAGAATGGCGAGAAAGCCACGCTGGATCTGAAAATCCAAGGCCTGACGCCGTTCGTGGATGGCGCCCGCTTGCTGGCGCTGGCCAACGGCATCGACGCCAACAACACCCTCGAACGCTTCCGCCAACTGGTGGACAAAGAGGTGATCGAACCGCTAGACGGCGCGGCGTATGAAGAGGCCTATCACTTCATTCAGCAAACGCGGATGCAACAGCATCAATTACAGACCCGCGAAAATCTGCCGTATTCCAACCGCGTCGATCCCGACAGCCTCAATCATCTGGACCGGCGCATCCTGCGTGAATCCCTGCGCCAGGCGCAGCGTCTGCAAAGCAGCCTGACCTTGCGGTATCAGCTATGAGCCTGTTTTCCTGGCTGCGCCCTGCCAGTCCTGTAGTGTCGGCGGCTCTGCAACAGCGTCTGGCAAAGTTGTCAGTCATCACCGGGCCGAGCGAATGCAGCCTGCGCGAGCAGCGTTGGGTAGTCCTGGATCTGGAAACCACAGGCCTCAATATCAACAAGGACCGCGTACTGTCGATCGGCGCGGTGGCCATCGAGGACGGAGCGATTGATTTCAGCCAGCAGTTCGAGCGCACCTTGCAATGCCGTGAGTTGAAGCTCAGCCCTAGCGTGCTGATTCACGGGTTGGGGCCAAATGCGATTGCCGCCGGCAGTGACCCGGCCGAGGCCCTCGTGGAGTTCATGGAGTTTGTCGGCGACAGCCCGCTGCTGGCGTTTCATGCGCCGTTCGATCAGCACATGCTCGGGCGCGCGTTGAAGGAACATCTGGGGCATAAGTTGCAGCATGTGTTTCTGGATGTGGCGGATATCGCGCCATTGCTGTGTCCACAAGCGAACATTCGCGAAGCCGGCCTGGATGAATGGATCGAGTGGTTCCGGCTTGAAGTGTTCGAGCGGCATAACGCGAGTGCCGATGCGCTGGCCACGGCGGAACTGGCGTTGATTCTGTTCAGCCGGGCGCGGGCGCAGCAGATTCATAGTCCGTTGAATTTGCAGCAGCGGCTGGGTCAGTGGAAGCGACGGCAGCAGGCACCGTCCTTTTAGCTTTTCGACGCCTGTCCGGCCGCCTTCGCGAGCAGGCTCGCTCCCACAAGGCAGCGCATTGCCTCATATCACCTGACCAGTGGCCAATTGCTAACCATTCCCACCTCTGCCAGAATCGCGAACAATTCGCGTTAGTTAATATTTCCCAATCGGTGATGTCCGGTGTCGTCAGTCCCAAGTCCCCGCAGTGAGCTCGTCGGTGCGATGTATCGCGATCATCGCGCTTGGCTGCTGGCGTGGTTGCGGCGCAATGTCGCCTGCCCGCAACGCGCCGAGGACTTGAGCCAAGACACGTTTGTGCGCCTGCTCAACCGCGACGAACTGCTGACACCACGCGAACCACGGGCGTTTCTGGTGGCGATCGCCAAAGGCCTGCTGTTCGATTACTTCCGCCGCGCCGCGCTGGAACAGGCCTACCTCACCGAGTTGATGCTGATCCCCGCAGGCGAACAACCGTCGGTGGAAGAACAGCAGATGATCCTCGACGACCTCAAGGCCATCGACCGCCTGCTCGGCAAGCTGTCGACCAAGGCCCGCGCCGCCTTCCTGTATAACCGCCTCGATGGCCTCAGCCACGCCGAAATCGCCGACAAGCTGGGCGTCTCGGTGCCGCGCGTGCGGCAGTATCTGGCGCAAGGCCTGCGCCAGTGTTACGTGGCGCTGTACGGTGAGCCGACATGAGCCCGGCCAGTTCCAGACCGGTACCGGCCCATGTGCTGGACGCGGCGATTGCCTGGCAGTTGACCCTCGATTCGAGCACCGCGCTGGAACGCGAGGAGTTCGCCAAATGGCACGCGGCCCATGAAGAACACGCCCGTGCCTGGCGCCAGTTGGGCATGCTCGATCAGCGCTTCAGCGTTGCCAAGGGCCCGGCCCGAAGTGCGTTGCTGCAATCGCGCGAAGGCATCCGTCGGCGCGTGCGCAAACTCGGCAGCGGGCTGGCCAGCGTCGTCGTGATCATCGGTCTGGGGTTATTTGTCAGTGAGCGTTATCTGCCGCTGGACTACTGGCTCGCCGATCAGCGCACCGCCACCGGCGAACAGCGCACCCTGCGCTTGCCCGACGGCACCCTGCTCAATCTCAACACCCACAGCGCGGTGGATGTGCGCTTCGATGAGCAGCGCCGTTTGGTCGTGCTGCAGGAAGGCGAAATCCTCGTCGAGACTGGCCATGGCGATGCGCGGCCGTTCATCGTCGAAACCCGCGAAGGCAGCATGCGCGCCCTGGGTACACGGTTTCTGGTCAAGCGCGAAGAGCAAGGCACGCGCCTGAGCGTGTTGCAGTCGGCGGTCGCCGCACAGGCGCAAGGCAATCCGGCAGAACAGATTCTGCGCGAAGGCCAGCAAGCGCTGTTGCGCAGCGACGGGCTAGGCTCAATTGTCGCGCTCAACCCCGGCGCCGATGCGTGGACGCGCGGCATGCTGGTGGTGGACAACGCGCGGCTAGGGGATCTGGTGCAGGAGCTGGGACGCTATCGGCGCGGCCATCTGGGCGTGGCGCCGGACGTGGCGGATCTGCGCATCACCGGCAGCTTCCCGTTGCATGACACCGAAAAAGCCCTGAGCGCATTGCTGCCGACCCTGCCGGTGCAGATCGAGCGGCACACACAGTATTGGGTGACCGTGGCGAAGGCTGAGACCAAACCCGAGTAATGCGGCGTCTGAGCGGCCGCCTTCGGGAGCAAGCCCCCTCCCACATTTGAAATGCATTCTCCTTGTGGGAGCGGGCTTGCTCGCGAATGGGCCGTTAGCCACAGCACCAGAAACAGGCTCAACCCAGATATCGGCAGCCCCGGTAAACCGAAATAATTTCCACCCAGCCCTATCACTTTTCGAATCTCGTCCGGCACACAGGCAATTGAGAAATATTTCCATTCAGGAGCCGCCGTATGTCCCGTTCGCTAGACACCTTGTTGCGTCCCAGTCTGCTTGCCATTGCCATTGCTTGCGGGACACCGCTGATCAGCAGCCCGCTGCTCGCTGCTGAACAAGCGTCCAGCGTGCGCGCCTACAACCTGCCGGCGGCGCCGCTGTCGACCACGCTGAACCAGATCGCCAGCCAGGGCGGCCTCGCGCTGTCGCTGAACCCGTCGCTGGCGGCCGGCAAGACCTCGGCGCCGGTCAACGGTCAATATGACCCTGCCGGCGCCCTGCGTGCAGCGCTGCGCGGCACCGGTCTGCAACTGGAACAAAGCAGCGCCGGCACCTTCACCCTGGTGGCCGTGCCCGACGGCACGATGGCCCTGCCGGAAACCGCGATCATCGGCGTGGAAAACCTGGAAAGTGCCTGGGGCCCGGTCGAGGGCTATACCGCGACCCGCACCGCCGCCGGTACCAAGACCGACACCGCACTGGTCGAAGCACCGCGTTCGATTTCCGTTGCCACCCGTCAGCAAATGGACGACCGCAGCGTGCACAGCCTCGATGACGCCGTGCGCTACATGCCGGGTATCACCGCCAGCAGCTACGGCAGCGACACGCGCGCTGACTGGCTGCGTGTACGCGGTTTCGAACCGACCCAATTCCTCGATGGCCTGCCGCTGCCCAAGGGCGTGTACGCCAACCCGAAACAGGAAACCTGGAACCTCGACCGCCTCGCCCTGCTGCGCGGCCCGGCCTCGTCGGTGTACGGCCAGACCCCGCCGGGCGGCCTGCTCGACATGGTCAGCCGGCGTCCCAGCGCCGAAGCCAGCAGCGAAATCCAGCTGCAATACGGCAGCGACAATCACCGCCAGATCAACTTTGCCAGCACCGGCAAGATCGATGACGCCGGGCAGTTTCTCTACGGCATCAGCGGCGTGGTGCGCGACAGCGGCACGCAGGTCGATCATGTCGACAACAAGCGCTACAACATCGCGCCGAGCCTGACCTGGAATATCGATGACGACACCAAATTCACCCTGCTGAGCCAGTTCACCCGCGACGATACCGGCATCACCAGCCAGTTTTTGCCGATCCAGGGCACCAAAATCAAATCGCCGTTCGGTGATATTTCTCACCATAAAAATCTCGGCGATCCGGACTGGGAATATTACGACCGCACTTACTACGCGCTGGGTTACGCCTTTGAGCATCGGTTGAACGATGTCTGGCAGTTCAAGCAGAACCTGCGTTATACCAAGTCGGATTTGTCGTTCCAGTCGCTGACGCCCGGTTCCTACCCGTTCACGACCGTGGATGAGCAGGGCAACGTCGGCCGCACCAGCACGAGCGTCGACGAGGACATCAGCCAGTTCGCCGTCGACAACAACTTCCAGGCCGACTTCTCTACCGGTGATATCCGCCACACCCTGCTGCTGGGCCTGGACCACCAACGCAGCAACACCAACTACACCTCAATCTTCGGCGATGGCCTGACCACCAACGTGATCACGCCGATCTACGGCCAGCCGATCGTGCGCCCGGCGCGCTCCACAGCGTTTTACGACTACAACCAGAAAACCTTCCAGACCGGTCTCTATGTGCAGGACCAGATGGCCCTCGACCAATGGCGCCTGACCCTCGGCGGCCGTGAAGACTGGGTGCACACCAGCACTGAGTTCTTCAACAAGGGCGATGCGACAAATACCCAGCGCGACAAACAATTCAGCGGCAACGCCGCGCTCAGCTACGTGTTCGACAACGGCTTTGTACCGTACCTGTCGTACGCCGAATCCTTCCAGCCGACCACGGGCGCTGACGCCACCTCGACCGGTTCGCTCAAGCCAACCGAAGGCAAGCAGTGGGAACTGGGTATCAAATACCAGCCACCGGGCAGCAAGACCCTGCTGACCGCCGCCGTGTATGACCTCACCCAGAAGAACGTGTCGGTCAACACCTTCGTCAACAATGTCTCGATCACCAGCCAGGCCGGCGAAGTGAAGGTCAAGGGCCTGGAACTGGAAGCGGTCTCCGACGTGACCGACAACCTGAAAATCATCGCCGCCTACACCCTGGCCAAGTCCGAAGTGCAGAACGGCGTCGACAAGGGCAACCGCCTGCAATTGATGCCGAACCAGCAAGCCTCGCTGTGGACCGACTACACCTGGCACACTGGCGTGCTCGACGGTTTCGGCGTGGGCGCCGGCGTGCGTTACACCGGCAACACCTACGGCGACAAGGCCAACACCTGGCTGGGCAAGGCTGACGCCTACACCGTGTTCGACGCTTCGGTGCATTACGACCTCGGCCGCCTGGACAACAGCCTCAAAGGCGCGTCGCTGGCAGTCAACGCGACCAACCTGTTCGATAAAGACTACATTTCCACCTGCGACGGCTTCTATTGCTATTACGGCGACCAGCGCAGCGTGGTCGCCAGCGCGACTTACAAATGGTAAGCCAGTGAGCTGAAACAGGCCCTGTTACCAGGCCGTCCTCCGTGGACGGCTTTGGTGCTTTTGAAGGTCATGAAATGAAAAGTAAAACAATTCGTCGCTGGTCGTTCATCCACACCTGGACCAGCCTGATCTGCACCGTGTTTTTGCTGATGCTGGCATTGACCGGTCTGCCGCTGATTTTCCATCACGAGATCGAGCACCTGCTCGGCGATGCACCTGAAGTGCGCGAGATGCCCGCCGACACACCGCGGCTGAATCTGGCGCAGTTGGTCGCAGCGGCCGAAAAACATCGCCCTGATGACGTCGTGCAGTACTTCGGCTTCGACGACGATGAGCCGAACGCCGTGCTGACCATCATGGCAAAAACCGCCGGCACCGAGCCGAACGCTTCCCACACGTTCATGCTCGATGCGCGCACCGGTGAAGCGCTGGAAACGCCTTCGGCCAACGGCGGCTTGATGCTGTTCATCCTGCGCCTGCACGTCGACATGTTTGCCGGATTGCCTGGCAAGCTGCTGCTGGCGTTCATGGGTCTGCTGTTTGTCGTGGCGATTGTCTCCGGAACGGTGCTGTACCTGCCGTTCATGCGCCGCTTGAAGTTCGGCACCGTGCGCCAGGACAAATCCACGCGCCTGCGCTGGCTCGACCTGCATAACCTGATTGGCGTCGTGACCCTGACGTGGTGCCTGGTGGTGGGCGTGACCGGGGTGATCAGCGCCTGCGCCGACCTGCTGATCGCCGCGTGGCGCAACGACGCGCTGACCACGCTGATCGCGCCGTATCGCGATGCACCGCCGCTAACCAGACTGGCACCGGCCACGCGCCTGCTCGATATCGCCGCTGAAGTGGCACCGGGCATGAAACCCGACTTCATCGCTTTCCCCGGCACACGATTCTCCAGCGAACACCATTACTCGGTGTTCATGAAGGGCGGCACGCACCTCACCTCGCACCTGCTGACGCCGGTGCTGATCGATGCCACGACCCTGCAAGTCACCGCCGTGGCCGAACGCCCGTGGTACATGGACGCCATGGGCATGTCGCAGCCGCTGCACTTCGGTGATTACGGCGGCATGCCGATGAAAATCCTTTGGGCGACGCTGGATGTGCTGACTATCGTTGTGCTGACGAGCGGCGTGTATCTGTGGGTGGTGCGGCGTAAAGCGGCCAGACCGGTGCTGGAAACCACGGAGGCTTCGGCATGAAACCGCGTCAGTCGAGTTTCTGGAAAGTCTTCAGCACGCCGATTGTGCTTGCGCTGCTCAGTGCCGGTGGGCTGTTTGCGGCGTTGCTCGGGGATGGACTCTGGGATGCGTTGAGCTGGGTCGGGCTTGGCGTGCCGGCATTCTTGGCCATAAAGGGATTAATGCGGCGAAGCTGAAATCCCGTGTAGGAGTGAGCCTGCTCGCGATAGCGGACTAATGTTCAACATCGATGTTGACTGACCCAACGTCATCGCGAGCAGGCTCACTCCTACAAGGGATCGGTAACAGGCTATGCTGCCCGATCATAGTCCTGATCGAGACCTTGCCCATGTCCGCCCCCAGCATGACCCTGTACCACAACACCCTGTCGCCCTTCGTCCGCAAGGTCATGGTGCTGCTGCACGAAACCGGTCAGCAGGATCGCGTCGCCCTGCAAGACTGTGTGCTCAGCCCGGTCAGCCCGGACCCGGCGCTGATCGCCGACAACCCGCTGAGCAAGATCCCCGCCCTGCGCCTGGCCGATGGCAACGTCATCCATGACAGCCGGGTGATCCTCGAATACCTCGACCAGCAGCACGTCGGCAACCCGCTGATCCCCCGCGAAGGCGCGGCGCGCTGGCGGCGGCTGACCCTGGCATCGATGGCCGACGGGATCATGGATGCCTCGGTGATGGTGCGATACGAAACCGTTTTACGCCCGGTAGAGAAGCACTGGGACGAATGGCTCGACGCCCAGCGCGACAAGATTCGCCGCGCCCTGGCCGTGCTGGAACAGGATGCGATCGCCGAGCTGACCAGCCATTTCGATGTCGCGGCGATCAGCGTGGCGTGTGCGCTGGGTTATCTCGACCTGCGCTTCCCCGACCTGGACTGGCGCGCGGCCAACCCGCAACTGACCAACTGGTATTTTGAGGTGAGTCAGCGACCGTCCATGGTTGCAACAATGCCCAAGTCCTGATTCTGCGGCGCTTGCTCGGCCCCTATCGCGAGCAGGCTCACTCCCACAGTTGACCGCGTTCCCCTGTAGGAGTGAGCCTGCTCGCGATGGCCCCACCTCGGTTCCACAGGCAAAAGCCCGATAAGCCGCATCACCAATCCGTCCTTCCAATGCTGATCCTCGCGCAAGCCCAACCCGCTCATTGCATCACCTCCACATCAAACTCCAGCGGTTTGGCCGGTTTCAAACCAATCCCGTACCAGTCCAGTTTGCGTGTCAGCACCATGAACACTCCGAGCAAGCCGAACAGCAGCAGCGAGCCCATCAACAGCGCGTAATCCTCGGCGCTCAGCAAGCCATAAAGCAGGCCGTACAACGCCGCCAGCCCGGCCGAAAAACTCAAGCCATGCCACGCGCTGCGCAGCACATGACTGACATAGAAACCGATCAGTAGCACGCAGCCACTGGCCGACAGCACGTACGCCAGGGCAAAACCGATGTGTTCCGACAACGACAGCAGTAACAGATAAAAGAACGCCAGCGCCACGCCGACCAAGGCGTATTGCACAGGGTGCACCGCCAGGCTCTTGAGCACTTCGAAGAGGAAGAAACCGGCGAACGTCAGGACGATGAACAGCAGCGCGTATTTGATCGCCCGATCGCTTTTCAGGTACTGATCCACCGGATCGATGAAGCTCACGCCGAAGCTGCGGCCGGTAAACGCCTCGCACTCGTTGCTATTGACGCAACGGCTCATGGCGTCTTGCAGGTTGGTAGAGAAGAAAGTGGTCTGCCAGTCAGCACTGAAACCGGCGTCGCTGATCTCCCGTTTGCCCGGCAGAAAGTTGCCGACAAAACTGGGGTGCGGCCAGTTGGCAGTCAGGCTGACGCTGCTGGTCTTGCCCACCGGCAACACCTGCAATGAACCGGTGCCTTGCAGGCGCAGGTCGAAACCAAAGCTCAGCTCGGTGGTTTTGCCGGTGTCCAGCAGCGGCAGCGTCACGCGAACGCCTTCTCCGAGCCAGCCGACTTGAGTCCCCGGAACGAAATCCAGGCGCTGGCCGTCGAGTTCCAGTTGCAGTGCGTTTTCGATCCCGCGGATGTCGCTGATACCGACCGCGAGGAACGGCGCGTCAAAACGGTAATCGCTGAAGTCTTCTTTAATCCCCAACTGCGCCGGTAACGAGAAATGACCGTTGATGCGGTTATCGGCGTGAAACAGCCGCGCTTCATAAATGCCCCGGGCGCGCAGCTCGGTCTGCACCTGGCCGTCGAGTTCGAAGCGCTCCGGCAGGAAATACAGACGACCGCGCTCCTCAGTCGGTTCGTCATAGCGCTTGTTGGTTTTATCGTGGGTCTTCCAGTTATGGATCACTTTGCGATACGGCACCACCATCACCGGCCCGCTCAGTTGCTGGCTATAACTGGAACTGCGGGCGATGTCTTCGAGCACGCCGTCGCGCAGTTGCTGACGCTCGTCGATGACGCCGTCGATCATCAGCAACGGGATCAGCAACAGCAGGATCAGCAGGGCAATGGCGCCGAGCTTGATGGTCAGATTCTTGTTCATGGGACTCTCCCTGTTTGGATGAGGGGGAGTCTGGCGATGCGGTGTGGTGGGAATGTGGGGGAAATATGGAGATTGTGTGGAAAATGCACCGGCCCCTGTGGCGAGGGAGCTTGCTCCCGCTCGGCGACGCAGTCGTCGTAAGCCTTTATCAGCGACTCAGCACACACACCGAGGCGCATGGACCCGGGGCCGCTTCGCAGCCCAGCGGGAGCAAGCTCCCTCGCCACAGGGATCAGCTCAAGGCAGGCGCAACGTCACCTCAACACCCTTTTCGACGTTACGAATCCGCATTGTCCCGCCATGCAACTTGACCACTTCCTCGACAAAATTCAGCCCCAGCCCGGTACTTTTGCGCCCGGTGTCCGGGCGCGGCAACGAGTAGAACCGCTCGGTCAAACGCGGCAAGGCGTAATCGGGGATCGGCGCGGTTTGGTTGAACAGACGACATTCGATCTGCTCGCCGACCCGCTCGGCACTGAAGCGCAACACGCCTTGCGCCGGGGTGAAATCGAGCGCGTTTTCCAGCAGATTGCCCAAGGCCTGGCGCAGCAGGAACGGCTCGCCAATCAGCAGCAGATCGCTGCCGATCGCTTGCTCGACACGCAGTTGTTTCCCCTCGATCCGCGCCGCTTGGGCGCTCAATAGTTGCTCGACCAACACCGAAAGCGGCACCGCCACTCGCTCTTCCAGGCCTTGGCGTTGTTCGACCTGCGCCAGGTTGAGCAAGCGTTCGATCAACTGTTGCATGCGCGCACTTTCGCTGTCGATATTGCCGACAAAGCGCAGGCGCTGAACCGTTGGCATGTCCGCCAGCAGCAACTCCGCCGCACCGCGAATCGCCGCCAGCGGGCTTTTCAGTTCGTGGGTCAGCGTGTGCACATAGCGCTCGACGTAGGCCTTGCCTTCCAGTTGCGTGCGCATCTGCTCGACCGCCGTGGCGAGTTGCGCAAGTTCACCGCCGCGATAGTGCGGCACTTCCACCCGCCGCCCTTCGCTCACGGCTTGCGCATAACCGGTCAGGCGATGCAGCGCGCGGCTCAGCCACCACGACAGCAAGGCGCCGAACAACAGACCGAGGCCGATCAGGCCGGCACCGTAAATCAGCAGGCGCCGTTCAGTGCGATCGACATACGGCTGCAGCGAACTGTTGGGTTTGGCCACGGTGACCACGCCGATGATCTTGCCGTTGTCACGGATCGGCGCGCCGACGTGCATGACTGACGAACCCGGATCACCGGCATCGCTGCGGCTGGAGCGCGCGCCGTACTCGCCGCGCAGGGTCAGGTAGACGTCATTCCAGCGCGAGTAATCCTGACCGACCGCCACGCCACTGGAATCGAGCACGACGATGCCTTTGGCGTCGGTGACATAGATGCGGTGGTTGACCTGATTCTTCGGCAGGCCCCAAATCGTCGCCTGCGGCTGGCGCTCGCCATAGGCACGCAGCAATTGCGGCCAGCGGTTCTCGCTGAGGGTGCCGGCCTTGAAATCGTCGCGCAGGATTTCCGCCATCAGGTTGGCGGTATCGACCAGTGTCTCTTCGGTGGACTGGCGCACGCCGGGGCGGATTTCCTCCATCACCGTGTTCAGTACGAAATAACCGGTCAGGCCGACAAACAGCACGTACACCAGGAAAATGCGCAGGCCCAACGACATCAGCTATGCCCCGGACTGTAGCTGTAGCCGAGGCCGCGATGGGTCTGGATCGGCTCGGCGTCGGCGCGCACCAGGCGCAGCTTGGCACGTACGCTTTTGATGTGGCTGTCGATGCTGCGTTCGTAACCGGCATCAGCGGCAACGCCCAGCGCGTCGAGCAATTGCTCGCGGCTGAAAACCCGCTCGGGCTGTTCGAGCAGGCATTGCAGCAGACGGAATTCATGACGGGTCAGGCTCAGTGGCTGGCCGCGATAGCTGATTTGTACGCGTTCGGGATCGATGCGAAACAACGTGGAACCGGTATCCACGGAGGGGCGCGGCGCGATGCGCTTGAGGATGGCTTTGACCCGCGCCGCCACTTCGCGCGGGCTGAACGGCTTGACCACGTAATCGTCTGCGCCGATCTCCAGCCCCACCACGCGGTCGATCTCGGCATCCCGTGCGCTGAGGAACAGCACCGGCACTTCGGTGAAGCGCCGCAGTTGCTTGCAGGTCTCGAAGCCACTGATGTCCGGCAGGCCGATGTCGAGAATGATCAGATCGGCCGGCGTCTGCCGCTGGTGTTCCAGCGCCGCCGCGCCGAGGCTCAGCCACGTGGTGGTGAACCCCTCGCCCTGCAAGGCAAATATCAGCGTGTCGGCAATCGCCGCTTCGTCTTCGACAATCAGAATGTGCGGCATGGCGTCCGAGCCCGTGGCAGGTAATGCGCGAACGGTGCCCCAAGCCCGGCGTTACGTCAATCAGACCACTTAGCAGTCAGGCTTGTCGGCGGTGTAGCGCCGTGCCGGATTGACTGCCGCGCCGAACTCGCGCAAGGCCTTGGCACCGATCAGCAGCGGGTAATTGAAGTGGCTGCGATCGGTAAGGTTGACCTCGACGGTGCGCTTGACGTTGCCCAGGCACAATTCCAGATCGACCACCGGGCGCTTGGCGGCATCGCTGGCGTCGCGCTCTTCATCGTCCTCGTCGGAGCGGCTTTTGATCTTGCTGATGCGCGCCACCTTGTGTTCGAAGACCTTGTTGCTGGCGTCCTTGGTGGCGAGGCGGAAACGCACCCAGTCTTCGCCATCGCGGGTGAAGGTCTCGATGTCCTTGGCCGACAGCGAGGCGGTCAGCGCGCCGGTGTCCATCTTGGCCTTGAGCACTTCGCCGCCGATTTCCGGCAGCGCGATGTATTCGTAACGCCCGTACAGGGTCGGCTCGGCGGCCATGACCGGCAGGGCGACAAGGGCAAACAGAGCAAGGAGGGATTTCACGTAAGGGGGCTTCCTTGGAAAAATTTAAGGGCGGCAGGCGCGAGATTTTAGACACCAGCGAAGTCATTCGTTCGCCATCGGCCGCCTTCGCGGGCAAGCCCGCTCCCACAGGGTGAACGCATTTCAAATTGTGGGAGCGGGCTTGCTCGCGAAGGGGCCAACTCAGTCAACACAACACTTGAGCGAAGCATACCCGGCAAAAAGTGAAACATTCGTCAGCGCCGATTTGGCCTGCTGCGTGAAGCTGCTTATCATGGCCCGCCCACCGGACTTCAAAGAGTTGCTTATGCGCCGCCTGCTCACCGGCTGTTTCGTCACCCTGCTGCTGTTGCTCAACACCCTGATCCTGATCGGGCCGTTGATGGTGTTCGCCCTGCTCAAACTGGTCGCACCCGGGCGCTGGCGTGACTACGCATCATGGGCGGTGATGTGGATTGCCGAGACCTGGGCCGAGATCGACAAATTGATCTTTCAGTGGTGCATTCCGACGCAGTGGGACATTCGCGGTGGCGACGATCTGCGTCGCGACACCTCGTATCTGGTGGTCAGCAATCATCAATCCTGGGTCGATATTCCGGCGCTGATCCAGACGCTCAACCGGCGTACGCCGTTCTTCAAATTCTTCCTGAAGAAAGAGCTGATCTGGGTGCCGTTTCTGGGCCTGGCGTGGTGGGCGCTGGATTACCCCTTCATGAAGCGCTACACCAAGGCGTTTCTGGCGAAAAACCCGGAACTGGCCGGCAAGGATCTGGAAATCACCAAACAGGCCTGCGAGCTGTTCAAGCGCCAGCCGGTGACGGTGGTGAATTATCTGGAAGGCACCCGCTACACCGCAGCGAAAAGCACACAGCAGACTTCGCCGTTCAACCACCTGCTCAAGCCCAAGGCCGGCGGCGTGGCGTTTGTGCTGGCGGCGCTGGGTGAACAACTCGACGCCATGCTCGACGTCACCGTGGTTTATCCGCAGGAAAAAATCCCGGGCTTCTGGGACCTGATCAGCGGCAACGTGCCTCGCGTGATCATCGACATCCAGACCCGCGAACTCGACCCGGCGCTGTGGCAGGGCGATTACGAGAAAGATCCGGCGTTTCGCGAGCGCGTCCAGAACTGGGTCAACGAGCTCTGGACCGAGAAGGACCAGCGCATCGCCGAACTGCGCAACGAGCGCCGTTGAATCAACTGCCGGTACCCGTGCCCCAGATGCTGCCCAGGCTGCTCAACAGCGAACCGCCGACACCCTGCTGACCGAGGTACTGGAGCAGCACCGGAGCAAACTGGCCGATCATGCCGCTGTCCATGCCCAACGCGCTGAAGGCATTGTTCAGGTCATTGGTGTCCTTGACGTTGCCCAGCGCATTCTCCAGGCCTGCGGATTTGCCGGACGAACCGAGCAACGCGCCCAGCGCCGCCAGGTTGCCGCCGCCACCGGACAACTTGTCGATGCCCGGCACTTCCTTGGCCAGTTGCGAGTAATCGGTACTGCTCAACTGATTCTTCGCCAGCCCGAGCATCGCACTGGTGCCGCCGACGGCTTGCTCCGGCGTGACATCCAGCGCACTCAGCGCACTGAGCAAACCGGCGGTCTCCGAAGTCGGCGCGGCAGCGGCCGCCTTGTCACCACCCTGCATGCCCGATACCGCACCGGCCACGTCATTCAGACTGAAACCGGCAAACACCGGCCCGGCGGCCAGGGTCAGGAGCGATGCCAGGGCAAAACCGCGTGAAATATTCATTCAGACATCCTCTTGGGAAAAGCTGCCGCCGGACA
Source organism: Pseudomonas hamedanensis (assembly GCF_014268595.2). NCBI lineage: Bacteria > Pseudomonadati > Pseudomonadota > Gammaproteobacteria > Pseudomonadales > Pseudomonadaceae > Pseudomonas > Pseudomonas hamedanensis. Next base: position 4,641,720 of record NZ_CP077091.1, on the reverse strand, counting down.
ACGGCGACCAAACTGCCGGTTTGACCGGGGATCCGGTGGCATGTTCCGGTCATTCCAAATCAAGATTCAGGCTATTCCAAAACGTTTCTAAAAACTGTCAAACCTGACAGTTACCTGCTGAATTCAAGTTGTTTAGATTTGAATTCGAGACAAGTTTGCCGCGGATCAATTTCGAGGGAGGTACTGCGATGGAAAAGCGAATGTCAGACCGCGACGACTCGATCATCCCGCCGGTGAACGGACCGTTGAAGGACGCCGCAAAGGATGTGATTGCCCAACCCTCATCAATCATCTTTTGCGTTGATCCTGACGACCCAATCATTGGAAAAATCAGGGCTGGAAGAAGGGTCAGTTATGAAGTGATGAAAAGCGATACAGGGCAGCAATACGCAATCAACGTTCGACTGGTTCGCGACAGAAGGAACAGATAAATCCTGGTCGCTATCGCTCGGATATGAATCGATACACAAAGCAAACAGGAAGCATGGACATGTCAGACAAACAAACCGGTGTGGTCAAATGGTTCAACGATGAAAAAGGTTATGGTTTCATCACGCCTCAGAGTGGTGACGATCTTATCGTCCATTTTAGAACCATCCAATCGGATGGATTCAAAAGTCTAAACGAAGGGCAGAAGGTGTCATTCGTTGCCAAAGAAGGAGATAAAGGTATGCAGGCGGAAGAAGTTCAGATTATCGAGTAGAACAGAACACAGTTGCACAAAAAAACGGCGCCAGACCAGACTGTGTGAAAACGCACTGAAGGCCAGCCCAACAAACGCCCCGAACTTGTTCGGGGCGTTTTGTTTTGTGTGAGCAGCAGACGAAAAAAGGCCTTTCAGCCCATCAGCGCCATCAGCTGGCGGGCTCCGAGCACGCTAATCGCTCGCTTGAGGTTATAGGCGTTCACCGCCAAGGCCATTTCTGCTTTTGCTCCCTCCAACTGGCGCAGCAGGAAACGACCATTCCCAAACAGCCATTGCTTGAGGTTGCCGAAAGGGTGCTCAACGATGGATCTTCGGCTGGCCATCATCTGCGGATGCGCCAGCATTCGCTGCTCCGGTGCCTTTGGGCAGCGCTTTATCAAAGCCCAGTTGCACCAGATCCAGCTTGGCGACGTAGAGATCAATGCCCCGTACGAGGTGATCTTCGGGGATCAACTCTTCCAGCGAGACCGGGAACAGGCTGGTCTGGCTGCGGGACTGTTCTTGGATGTAGGCCATAACGAAAAATGCTCCGTATCTTTCGATACGGAGCATTTTCTTTGAGCCCTGCGCAGATTGCTAGGTTTTCACACAGTCTGAGACGGCGCCGTTTTGCGTTGCAATAAAGCCTTACGCCGCACTAAACAACTTATGCGGATCAATCACAAACTTCTTCGGCACACCCGCATCGAACTCGCCGTAACCTTCCGGCGCTTGATCAAGGCTGATGACTTGCACGCCGACCACTTCGGCGATGTTGATGCGATCCCACATGATTGCCTGCATCAGTTGGCGGTTGTATTTCATCACCGGGGTCTGGCCGGTGTGGAAGCTGTGGGATTTGGCCCAGCCCAGGCCGAAGCGGATGCTCAGGCTGCCCATTTTTGCGGCGGCGTCGACGGCACCTGGATCTTCGGTGACGTACAGGCCCGGGATGCCGATCTTGCCGGCAACCCGCACCACGCCCATCAGTGAGTTGAGCACCGTGGCCGGGGCTTCGGCCTTGACGCCGTCGTGGCCATGGCCGCGTGCTTCGAAACCGACGCAGTCGACTGCGCAGTCGACTTCCGGCTCGCCCAGCAGAGCGGCGATCTGTTCGTGCAGCGGCGTGTCGGTGGACAGGTCGACGATTTCAAAACCCTGGGCCTTGGCGTGGGCCAGGCGGATGGTGTTGACGTCGCCGATGATCACCACCGCCGCGCCCAGTAGGCGTGCGGAGGCAGCAGCGGCCAGACCGACCGGGCCGGCGCCTGCGATGTAAACGGTGCTGCCCGGGCCAACGCCGGCAGTGACGGCGCCGTGGTAACCGGTCGGGAGGATGTCGGAGAGGCAGGTCAGGTCACGGATTTTCTCCATGGCCTTGTCGCGGTCCGGCAGTTTCAGCAGGTTGAAATCGGCGTACGGCACCAACACGTATTCGGCCTGGCCACCGGTCCAGTCACCCATGTCGACATAGCCGTATGCGCCACCGGCACGGGCCGGGTTGACGGTCAGGCAGACGCCGGTGTGTTGCTCTTTGCAGGAACGGCAGCGCCCGCAAGCGACGTTGAACGGCACGGAGACCAGATCGCCGATCTTCAGGTTTTCGACGTCGGAGCCTTTTTCGATCACCTCACCGGTGATTTCATGGCCCAGCACCAGACCGGTCTGCGCCGTAGTCCGGCCGCGCACCATGTGCTGGTCGGAGCCGCAAATATTGGTGGAGACCACTTTGAGAATGACCCCGTGCTCGATCTTGCGACCGCGCGGGTCCTGCATTTTCGGGTAGTCGATTTTCTGTACTTCGACCTTGCCAGCGCCGAGATACACCACACCACGATTGCCAGACATGCTTTCACCTCGCTGTTGTTTTTATGGAACTGCGTTGCCCCGGTTGGGCAGCGCGTTGAGTGCTCGGGTTATTGCTTGTTGGGTTTTGCGTTGTTTGTTATGACCCTATCGCGAGCAGGCTCACTCCTACATTTGGAATGCGTACCCCTTGTAGGAGTGAGCCTGCTCGCGATGGCGATCTAAAGAACGACCGTGCGATTGGCGTTGAGAAACACCCTCCGCTCAATGTGATATCCAACCGCCCGCGCCAAGGTCAGGCCTTCGATATCCCGCCCCTTGGCAATCAGATCCTCGGGGTAATGGCTGTGATCCACCGCCTCGACGCCCTGGGCAATGATCGGTCCTTCGTCCAGATCGTTGTTGATGTAGTGCGCGGTGGCGCCGACCAGTTTCACGCCCTTGTTGTAGGCCTGGTGATACGGCTTGGCGCCCTTGAAGCCCGGCAGCAGCGAGTGGTGAATATTGATCGCCTTGCCGTCGAGCTTGCGGCACAGCTCCGGTGACAACACCTGCATGTAGCGCGCGAGGATCACCAGTTCGGCACCGGCCTCTTCGATCACCTGCCAGACCTGACGCTCCTGCGCCGGTTTGTCGTTGGGGTCGAGAGGGAAATGGTAGTAGGGAATCTGGTGCCAGTCGGCCAGCGGCTTGAGATCCGGATGGTTGGACACCACCGCCGCCACGTCCATCGACAACTGGCCGATGCGCTGGCGGTAGAGCAAGTCGTTGAGGCAGTGATCGGCCTTGGACACCATGATCACCACTTTCGGCCGGTAGTTCGGCGCGGTCAGCTCGAAGATCATGCCAAAGGCCTGCCCGCGCTCGGCCAAGCCTGCACGGAAGGACTGTTCGTCGAAGCCGTCGGGCTGACGGAATTCCACACGAATGAAGAAGCGCCCGGAGAGGCGATCATCGAACGAGTGGTGCTCGGTGACATAACAGCCCTGCTCGAACAGAAAACGCGTCACCGCGTCCACGGTGCCGAGGACGCTGGGGCAGTCGGCGGTCAGAATCCATGTGTCTGGGGCGCGGCTCATGGTGCGGTGACTCCTGTTACAACAACGGTGAGCAAAGTGAACTCTGAACCAGGCTGACCTGCGCTGCACTGCTTCTGTGGCGAGGGGATTTATCCCTGTTCGGCTGCGAAGCAGTCGCAAAACCTGTGAATTCGATCTACCTGATGAACTGCGGTGATTGGTTTTGGGGCGGCTTCGCCACCCAACGGGGATAAATCCCCTCGCCACAGAAGCAGGCACTGGCCATTCAGCTTCAAGCCTGAACGCTCAAACCGTACTCAGCCGAAGCATCCTGCAACCACAACCACCAGTAATCGGAAAAGCTACGGCGAATCAGCAATTCCCAAGTGTCTTCAGCCGTGTGACGAATCATCAGTTGTGACTTGGCGAACACCGTGCCTACAGCCTTGCCGACCGGAAAGTTGTTCGGGTGCACGTCATAGCTGGTGGACTTCATCAGCACCTGACGCACGTTCGGCCCGCTCAGTTCGAGAATCTGCTGGCCGCCGCTGACGTTGACGATCGCGATGTGCAGATCGCCCAGCGCGTCGCGCAGCTTCTGTTCGGCGGCAAATTCTTCACCGCTTGGCACGATCAGCAGCCACTCGTCCGGGCCCATCCATTGCAGGCTGGTTTCGCCTTTGACGATGACGCTGAGGGCGCCGGGCAATTCAATGCCGAGGGCCTTGTGCACGCCGGCGGCGAACGCTGCGTCGTGGCCATCGCCACGAATGGTCAAATGGCCGAGGAGTTTCTTTTCACGCACGATCACGCCGGCGTTCTTGCGGCCCTTGCCGACCAGGCTGGCGAGGTCGGCATGGTGCAACGACGACTCGGCACGGGCGCCAGTGGTCGGGCGTTGTAGGTATACGTTGGCTGTGGTCATAAAGCACCTTCTTGTATTGATCGTTCCCACGCTCTGCGTGGGAATGCCGCCATGGACGCTCTGCGTCCGCTCTTGGGACGCGGAGCGTCCCGGGATGCATTCCCACGCGGAGCGTGGGAACGATCAGTTTCAGATGTTCTGCCGCTCACCCTTCGGATCGAAGAACACCGAAGAAACGATTTCCGCCTCGATCACGCTGCCATCGGCCAGCGGTGCAAACACCCGCTCACCCAGACGCTTGAGACCGCCCTTGACCACGCCCATGGCAAACGAATAACCGAGGGAGTTGTGCGCGTAGCTCGAGGTCACGTGGCCGACCATGGTCATCGGGATCGCCTGCTTGGTGTTGAACACCAGCTGCGCACCTTCCGGCAGCCACTTGGTCGGATCGATGGGCTTGAGACCGACCAACTGTTTACGCTGATCGCGTACGCAGTCTTCACGGTTCATGCCGCGCTGGCCGATCCACGAGAACGGTTTGGTGCGACCGACACACCAGCCCATGTTCAGATCGTCCGGGGTCATCGAGCCGTCGGTGTCCTGGCCGACGATGATGAAACCCTTCTCGGCACGCAGCACGTGCATGGTTTCGGTGCCGTACGGCGTCAGGTTGTATTGCTTGCCGGCCTCGACGATTTTCTCCAGCACGCCCATCGCATAGTCGGCCTGCACGTTGACTTCGTAAGACAGTTCACCGGTGAACGAGATGCGGAACACCCGCGCCGGCACATCGCCGACCAGACCTTCTTTCCAGGTCATGAACGGGAACGCTTCGTTGCTCAGATCAATGTCGGTCACGGCGCTGAGCAGCTTGCGGCTGTTCGGCCCGGACAGGGTCATGGTCGCCCAGTGGTCGGTGACGGAGGTGAAGTAAACCTTCAGGTCCGGCCATTCGGTCTGGTGGTACAGCTCCAGCCACTGCAGTACGCGTGCGGCGCCGCCGGTGGTGGTGGTCATGACGAAATGGTTATCGGCCAGACACGCCGTCACACCGTCGTCGAAGACCATGCCGTCTTCCTTGCACATCAAACCGTAGCGGGCCTTGCCCACGTCGAGTTTGGTCCAGGCGTTGGTGTACACGCGGTTAAGGAACTCGCGGGCATCCGGGCCTTGAATGTCGATCTTGCCGAGGGTCGAGGCGTCCAGCAGGCCGACGCTGTCGCGCACGGCTTTGCATTCGCGCTTCACCGCGGCGTGCAGGTCTTCACCGTTTTTCGGGAAGTACCATGGACGCTTCCACTGACCGACGTCTTCAAACTCGGCGCCGTTCTTCACATGCCAGGCATGCAGTGCGGTGTAGCGCACCGGTTCGAAGATGTGTCCACAGTGCCGACCGGCCACGGCGCCGAAAGTCACCGGCGTGTAGTTCGGGCGGAACATGGTGGTGCCCATCTGCGGGATGGTCACGTTCAACGAACGGGCGGCGATGGCCAGACCGTTGACGTTGCCGAGCTTGCCCTGATCGGTGCCGAAGCCTAGCGCGGTATAGCGTTTGACGTGCTCGACCGACTCGAAACCTTCACGGGTCGCCAGTTCGATGCCACCGGCGGTGACATCGTTCTGGAAGTCGACGAATTGCTTCGGTGCACGCGCCGAGTTCTTCTCGTGGGGCACCTGGAACAGCGCCAGCGTTGGCTCTTCGAGACGGCTCAGCGCTTTGGGCAACACGCCTTCGACGGTCTGGAAACCGGCTTCGACGGCCGCGCGCACGCCGCCTTCGAAACCGTCGGCCAAGGCATCGCCCAGACCGTAGACGCCGTTGATGCCACCGACGCACACGCGTTTCTGCGGCGCTTCGCCCGGCACAAATCCGAGGATGTCTTCGCGCCAGACCGGCTTGCCGCCCAGGTGCGAGGCCAAGTGCACCACCGGACTGTAACCGCCGGAGCTGGCGACCACATCGCAGTCGAGCCATTCGCCCGGGCTGGTCACGGCGTGTGCCTTGACGTCAATCGCGGCGACCCGGGCAGCGGTGACGCGCTTGCTGCCACGGGCTTCGATCACGGCGCTGCCGGTGAGGATACGAATGCCCTTGGCGCGCGCCTCTTCCACCAATGCACCGCGCGGATTGCTGCGGGCGTCGGCGATGGCGACCACTTGTAGACTGGCATCGAGCCAATCGAGAGCGACGCGATAGGCGTGATCGTTGTTGGTCGACAAGACAAGCTTCTTGCCCGGTGCGACGCCGTAGCGGCGCACGTAAGTCGAGACAGCACCGGCGAGCATGTTGCCCGGCACATCGTTGTTGCCGTAGACCAGCGGACGCTCATGGGTGCCGGTAGCCAGCACCACACGCTTGGCGCGCACGCGGTGGATGCGCTGCCGTACCTGACCGATCGGCGCACGGTCACCGAGGTGATCGGTGAGACGTTCGTGAATGGTCAGGAAGTTGTGGTCGTGATAACCGTTGACCGTGGCGCGCGGCAACAGCAGCACGTCCGGGGTGTTCGCCAGTTCCGCGATGACACTGGCGACCCACTCCATCGCCGGCTTGCCGTCGAGGCTTTCGCGCGAGTCGAGCAGGCTGCCGCCAAACTCTTCCTGCTCATCGGCCAGAATCACCCGCGCACCACTGCGCGCCGCCGCCAGGGCAGCGGCCAGACCGGCCGGGCCGGCACCAACGATCAGCACGTCGCAGTGCTGGTTCATGTAGTCGTAGGTGTCCGGATCGTTCTCGGTCGGCGAGCGGCCTAAACCTGCGGCCTTGCGGATGTACTTCTCGTAAGTCATCCAGAACGATTGCGGGTACATGAAGGTTTTGTAGTAAAAGCCCGGCGGCATCAGCTTGCCGCCGACCTTGCCGAGAATGCCCATCATGTCGTTGTTGACGCTTGGCCAGCCGTTGGTGCTAGTGGCGACCAAGCCTTGATACAAAGCCTGTTGCGTGGCGCGCACGTTGGGAATCTGCGTGGCTTCAGTAGCGCCAATCTGCAGCACAGCGTTCGGCTCTTCGGCACCGGCAGCGAAGATCCCGCGAGGACGCGAATACTTGAAACTGCGGCCAATGATGTCGACGCCGTTGGCGATCAGGGCGGCGGCCAGCGAGTCGCCTTCAAAGCCTTTGTAGGTCTGGCCGTTGAAGGTGAAGCTCAGCACTTTGTTGCGGTCGATCCGTCCACCGTTGGACAGGCGATTGATCTGGCTCATACCTTCTCTCCCAGAGCCGTGGCGGCCGCTTTCTGAGTGTCAGCCTTGTCAGTGAATTGCGGCTTCTCGCCGATCTTGTAGCTCTCGAGAATCTCGTAGGTCACAGTGTCGCGGGTGACGTTGAAATACTGGCGGCAACCGGCAACGTGGTCCCACAACTCGTGATGCAGACCGCGCGGGTTATCACGAAAGAACATGTAATCGCCCCACTCCTCGTCGGTGCAGGCGTTCGGATCCAGCGGACGCGGGATGTGCGCCTGGCCGGATGCATGGAATTCCTCTTCGGAGCGCAGTTCGCCGCAGTGAGGACAGAAGATGTGCAACATAGGGATTTCTCCTGTTAGTGGGCGACGGCAGCAGCGCCGTGTTCGTCGATGAGCGCACCGTTGTGGAAACGGTCGATGGAAAACGGTGCGGCCAAGGGGTGCATTTCACCCTTCGCGAGGCTTGCGGCAAACACGTTGCCCGAGCCCGGGGTGGCCTTGAAGCCGCCGGTGCCCCAACCGCAGTTGAAGAACATGTTCGGTACCGGCGTTTTCGAGATGATCGGGCAGGCGTCCGGGGTGGTGTCGACGATGCCGCCCCACTGACGGTTCATGCGCACCCGCGAGAGCACCGGGAACATTTCGACGATGGCCTGAATGGTGTGCTCGATCACCGGGTACGAACCACGCTGGCCGTAGCCGTTGTAGCCGTCGATGCCGGCGCCGATCACCAGATCGCCCTTGTCGGACTGGCTGATGTAACCGTGCACGGCGTTGGACATGATCACGCTGTCGATAATCGGTTTGATCGGCTCGGACACCAGCGCTTGCAGCGGGTGGGATTCGATCGGCAGGCGGAAACCGGCAAGCTTGGCCATGTGCCCGGAATTACCGGCAGTCACCACGCCGACGCGCTTGGCACCGATGAAACCCTTGTTGGTTTCAACGCCGATGCACACGCCGTTTTCCTTGCGGAAACCGATCACCTCGGTCTGCTGGATCAGGTCCACGCCCAAGGCATCGGCGGCACGGGCAAAGCCCCAGGCCACGGCGTCGTGACGGGCGACGCCGCCGCGACGCTGGACGGTGGCGCCCATGATCGGGTAGCGGGTGTTCTTTGAGCAGTCGAGGTATGGAATTTCGTCCGCAACCTGCTTGGCGTCGAGCAGCTCGCCATCGACGCCATTAAGGCGGTTGGCGCTGACCCGACGCTCGGAATCACGAATGTCCTGCAGGGTGTGGCACAGGTTGTAGACGCCGCGCTGGGAGAACATCACGTTGTAGTTGAGATCCTGCGACAGGCCTTCCCACAATTTCATCGCGTGTTCGTAGAGGTGCGCCGACTCGTCCCACAGGTAGTTGGAACGGACGATGGTGGTGTTGCGCGCGGTGTTACCGCCGCCCAGCCAGCCTTTCTCGACCACGGCGACATTGGTGATGCCGTGTTCCTTGGCCAGGTAGTAGGCCGTCGCCAGGCCATGCCCGCCGCCGCCGACGATGACCACGTCGTAGACTTTTTTCGGGGTGGGCGTGCGCCACATGCGCTGCCAGTTTTCGTGGTGGCTGAGCGAGTGTTTGAACAGGCCGAAGCCGGAATAGCGTTGCATAGTCAGTTACTCCAAAACGCTCAGCGATAAACCGGGAAGTCAGCGCACAGGGCCGAAACCTGCTGGGCGACATTGGCCTCGACGTCGGCATCGCCGAGGTTGTCGAGGATGTCGCAGATCCAGCCGGCGAGGGTTTCGCACTGGCTGACCTTGAAGCCTCGGGTGGTCACCGCCGGGGTGCCGATGCGCAGGCCCGAGGTCACGAACGGCGACTGCGGGTCGTTCGGCACGGCATTCTTGTTGACGGTGATGTGCGCACGGCCCAGCGCGGCATCGGCATCTTTACCGGTCAGGCCCTGACGGATCAGGCTGACCAGGAACAGGTGGTTGTCGGTGCCACCGGAGACGACATCGTAGCCCCGCTTGATAAACACGCCGGCCATCGCCTGGGCGTTGTCGATCACTTGCTGCTGATAAGCCTTGAAGCCAGGCTCCAGCGCTTCCTTGAAGCACACCGCTTTACCGGCGATGACGTGCATCAGCGGGCCGCCCTGGGCGCCGGGAAAGACCGCGGCGTTAAGCTTTTTCTCGATCTCTTCGTTGGACTTGGCCAGGATCAGCCCGCCACGCGGACCGCGCAGAGTTTTGTGGGTAGTGGTAGTGACCACGTCGGCATACGGCAGCGGGTTCGGGTACAGGCCAGCGGCGACGAGGCCGGCAACGTGGGCCATGTCGACGAACAGCAGCGCACCGACCTTGTCGGCGATCTGACGGAAGCGCGGGAAGTCCAGAGTCTTCGAATACGCCGAGAAACCGGCAACGATCATTTTCGGTTGGCATTCGACGGCCAGACGCTCGACTTCGTCGTAGTCGATCAGCCCGGTGTCGGTGTTGATACCGTACTGCACGGCGTTGTAAAGCTTGCCCGAGGACGACACTTTCGCGCCGTGGGTCAGGTGACCGCCGTGGGCCAGGCTCATGCCCAGAATGGTGTCGCCCGGCTTGATCAGCGCCAGGTACACGGCGCTGTTGGCGGAAGATCCGGAGTGCGGCTGGACGTTGGCGTAATCGGCGCCGAACAGTTGCTTGGCGCGTTCGATGGCCAGCGCTTCGACTTTATCCACATGCTCGCAGCCGCCGTAGTAGCGCTTGCCCGGATAGCCTTCGGCGTACTTGTTGGTCAGGCCGCTGCCTTGTGCCTGCATGACGCGCTTGCTGGTGTAGTTCTCCGACGCGATCAGCTCGATGTGATCTTCCTGACGTTGCTCCTCGGCATTCATCGCCGCCAGCAGTGCATCGTCGTAACCCTGGATCTGGTCTTGCTTGCTGAACATCGCGTCTCTCCCAGCGGCATCTGTGCGCCATTTCGTCTCGGTGAGGCACCGGCAATCGCAGCGGTGCCCTTTGATGCGATGGTATGACCGGCACAGACAGCTCAAATGCCTGCGCGCGCCACGCAAAGGTGCGTTTACGACATGGCTGGAAAAGGCTGGTCGGACACATCATCCAAAACTGTGGAGATCCCCTGTGGGAGCGGGCTTGCTCGCGAAGAGGCCGTGTCAGTCACATCAATGCCGCCTGACACACCGCCTTCGCGAGCAAGCCCGCTCCCACAAGGGTTAGGTGTATGCCGCACGGACGGCGAGCAACATTAGGAAGTGCACGGGATAAAGCGCATAAGCCCAGCGGCGCATCGGTGGTGGCTGGAGATGTCGCAGATGTCGCAACAAGAACATCCCCAGCATCGGCGCAAACAGACACGTCGCCAGGCCGAGAGTCGCCAGGCTGCTGCCGAACCGCGCCGATTCAAGCAGCACCTGCCATTGATTCGCGGCGAGACAAATCAGCCCCGGCAACACACTGAGAGACCATGGCCGGCGAAATACCAGCAGCATCGCCAACGGCAGCATCACTCCGAAAAAGCCGAACATCAGTCGCTCTGAAAACACCGCCGCGGCGACCAGCGCGGCCAACGCGAGCAATCGCGACACCGGCGCTGAATCCTGCCAGCCCCGAGCCACCAGCAGGCCCAGCGCCAGGGTCGGCATTACGTTCAAGGTGTCAGGCTCGGGTATGTACAAGCGATACGGAATTTCACTGACAGCGCTGAACAGCACCAGCCAGCCCAGATAACGCCATTCCGTTTTCCGCCTGCCGTCACGGGCCAGATTCGCCGCCATCGCCAGGCAAAACCACGGAAACGCCAGCCGCCCCGGCACGTAGAGCCAATCGGCGGAGAACCCGACATAGCGCAGGTGATCGAGCAACATGCTCAGCAGCGCCAGCCACTTGAGCAAATCGAGGGCGCCGTCGCGTTTTCTCAGGTGCATAATCGGCCCGTGTCCTTGTAAAGTTCTGCCAGCGACATCCCGTGTGCTCCCCGGATGATCTTCGGTAAAGTGCGCACCCTCATTGACCAACGAAGCGTCAAAAGCGCTTCGATCACGGAAGCCGGCCATGACCGACAAGAGCCAACAATTCGCCAGCGACAACTATTCCGGTATCTGCCCCGAAGCCTGGGCGGCCATGGAACAGGCCAACCACGGCCACCAGCGCGCTTACGGCGACGATGAATGGACCGCCCGCGCGGCCGATCATTTCCGCAAACTGTTCGAAACCGACTGCGAAGTGTTCTTCGCCTTCAACGGCACCGCCGCCAACTCGCTGGCCCTGTCGTCGCTGTGCCAGAGTTACCACAGCGTGATCTGCTCGGAAACCGCCCACGTCGAAACCGACGAATGCGGCGCCCCGGAATTTTTCTCCAACGGTTCGAAACTGCTGATCGCCGGCACCGAAAACGGCAAGATCACCCCGCAGTCGATCCGCGAAGTCGCGCTCAAGCGCCAGGACATCCATTACCCGAAACCGCGCGTGGTCACCCTGACCCAGGCCACCGAAGTCGGCAGCGTCTACACCCCGGAAGAAGTCCGCGCGATCAGCGCCACCTGCAAGGAACTCGGCCTGCACCTGCACATGGACGGCGCACGTTTCTCCAACGCCTGCGCATTCCTCGGCTGTTCCCCCGCCGACCTGACCTGGAAGGCCGGCGTCGACGTGCTGTGCTTCGGCGGCACCAAGAACGGCATGGCGGTGGGTGAAGCGATTCTGTTCTTCAACCACAAACTCGCTGAAGACTTCGACTACCGCTGCAAACAGGCCGGGCAACTGGCGTCGAAGATGCGCTTTTTGTCAGCACCGTGGGTCGGCATTCTGGAAAACGACGCCTGGCTCAAATACGCCCGCCACGCCAACCACTGCGCGCAACTGCTCGCCGAGCTGGTCAGCGACATCCCCGGCGTCGAGCTGATGTTCCCGGTGCAGGCCAACGGCGTGTTCCTGCAACTGTCCGAGCCGGCCATTGCCGCCCTGACCGCGAAGAACTGGCGCTTCTACACCTTCATCGGCAAGGGCGGCGCGCGCTTCATGTGCTCCTGGGACACCGAAGAAGAGCGTGTGCGCGAACTGGCGCGCGATATTCGCGAAGTCATGTCTGCCTAGTTCCCTCCCTGCGCGAAGAGGCCGTCACGATCGTTCCCACGCTCTGCGTGGGAATGCCTCTCGGGACGCTCCGCGTTCCAGCTTCACCATTGGCGACAGCTGAACACCGCTATGACGCAGAGCGTCAGTGGCGGCATTCCCACGCGGAGCGTGGAGACGATCCCGCGTCTAAATGACGTTTCCCACGAACACCAGTGACTTCTTCCTCTAGCGAGTTAAATCCTCACGCCTCACCCTGATCGTTCCCACGCTCTGCGTGGGAATGCATCCCGGGACGCTCCGCGTTCCATCTCCGTCGCACCGCAAGATTCAAGGAAGAATCCCATGGGCCGCAGCCGCTATACGATTACCGAAGCCGACAAGCCACACTTCCTCACCTGCACGGTCATGGAGTGGTTGCCGTTATTCATTCGTCCGTACATCGTTGAACACCTGCTCAATTGCTGGCGATATCAACAGGCTCATCACGAGTTGAAACTGTACGGTTACGTGATTCTGGAAAACCATCTTCACTTTGTTGCCCAAGCGCCCGACCTAGGGAAGTGCCTCAGCCAGTTCAAGTCCTTCACTGCGCGACAGATCATCAACGACTTGCAAACAAAAGGCGCCAACAAAGCCCTGCAGCGCCTGCGCTTCAGCAAGCGTGCGCACAAGCAGGATCGGTTGTATCAGCTATGGCAAGAAGGCGCGCACGCAGAGATGGTCTACGGCGAATCAGTGATGCGTCAGAAGCTTGATTACATTCACAACAACCCGGTGAAACGCGGGTATGTGGATTTACCGGAGCACTGGCGTTATTCGAGTGCCAGGGACTACGCGGGAATTGAGGGGCTGATCAAGGTTCAGTGCTGGTATTGAAATGGGACGCGGAGCGTCCCGGGCTGCATTCCTTTGCTGCACGTGGGAACGATCAAGTACAACCTACTTAAAACTCAATCCGCACATCCCCCTTCGGCACACTGCAGCACGACAAGATAAACCCTTCAGCCTCATCGTCCTCGGTAATCCCGCCGTTGTGCTCCATCTCCACCTCGCCGCCCAGTTTCATTACCTTGCACGTCCCGCAAATACCCATGCCGCAGGCTTTCGGAATCATCAGGCCAAGCTTGGCTGCCGCCGCGTGCACGGTTTCGCCCGGTGCCACGCGGATGCTTTTGCCGGAGGCAGTGAATTCGACCTGATGCAGATCCGCTGCGTCGATTTCCGGCGCATCGGCGGCTTGTTCGGCCTGTTCCACTGCATCGGCGCGAGCCTCGGGTGGCGTGGCGCCGAAGGACTCCTCGTGATAACGCGACATGTCGTAACCGGCCACTTCCAGCAGGCGTTTGACCGCGTTCATGTACGGCGTCGGGCCGCAGCAGAACACTTCGCGCTCGAGGAAGTCGGGGACCATCAATTCGAGCATCTTGTGATTCAGATAACCGCGATACCCGGCCCAAGGCTCGCCGAGGCCGTGCTTTTCACAGATCAGGTGCAGGCTGAAGTTGTCGATGCGCGAGGCCATGTGTTCCAGCTCGCGGTGGTAAATGATGTCTTTCGGCGAGCGCGCGCTGTGCACGAAGGTCATGTCGACGTTGGCGTTGGTGTCGTAGAACCAGCGCGCCATCGACATGCACGGCGTGATGCCGACCCCGCCGCTCAGATACAGGACTTTCGGGCTCGGGAAGTCCATCGCATTGAACAGACCGACCGGGCCGTGCACCGCCAGCTCCTGCCCCTCATGCAGGGTGTCGTGCAACCAGTTCGACACCTTGCCGCCCGGCACCCGTTTGATCGTCACCGAAAAGCTGTACGGCACCGACGGCGAGCTGGAGATGGTGTAGGAGCGCATGATCGGCTGGCCTTCGATTTCCAGCTCCAGGGTGACGAACTGCCCGGGCTTGAAGAAGAACAGGATCGGCTGGTCGGCCATGAAGCAGAAGGTGCGCACATCCCAGGTTTCCTGGATGACTTTGACGCAACGGACAATGTGTCGGCCATTGGCCCAGGTCTGGGTGGTGACCGGATTCAGGAAGCTGTTGGACATGCTGTTCTCCACGGCCGACTGTCGGCCTCATGTCGGCGATTCTGCGTATAGCGCCGAGCGTGCGTTTACCTATTCGCGACATTGACATACTTATCGCGACCAGCCCCCAACCACCGGGGGTTGCGCGTCGGGAACAGATTGCGCCATGTCGCCCATGGATAAGGTTGCGGGCCGCGCCGGCCCCACACTCGCCTCAACACAAGACGACTTCTTTACACCTTGCGTAGCAACCGTTTTGCAGCACACCTGATCAGCCACTTTCGCCGGCCACGCAGAGGGCCATGAGGATTACATCGATGGACGTCACCGCAAAAATCAGCCTGGGCGATCCGCTGGAACCCGCACGCAAGGCCACCGCGCAAATGCTTCAGGAGCGCGAGCGCACCTTCTCCCTGCCACAGCCGTTCTACAGCGACGAGCGGTTGTTCGATATCGACATGCAGGAGATCTTTCAGAAAGAGTGGTTGATCGCCGGCATGACCTGCGAGATCCCGGCCAAGGGCAATTACCTGACCCTGCAGGTCGGCAAGAACCCGATCATCGTCATTCGTGGTGCCGAAGGTGTGGTGCATGCGTTTCACAACGTCTGCCGCCACCGTGGCTCACGGCTGTGCACCAGTGAAAAAGGCAAGGTCGCCAAACTGGTCTGCCATTACCACCAGTGGACCTACGAGCTGGATGGTCGCCTGTTGTTCGCCGGCACCGAGATGGGCGCCGACTTCGACATGAAGCAGTACGGTCTGAAACCGGTGAACGTGAAAACCGCTGGCGGCTACATCTTCATCAGCCTGGCGGAAAATCCGCCGGCCATCGATGACTTCCTGTCGACGCTCAACCATTACATGGAACCGTACGACATGGAGAACACCAAGGTGGCGATTACCACCACCTTGATGGAAAAGGCTAACTGGAAACTGGTGCTGGAAAACAACCGCGAGTGCTACCACTGCAACGCCTCGCACCCGGAACTGCTGAAAACCCTGCTGGAGTGGGACGACGTCACCGACCCGCGCGCCGACCAGGCGTTCAAGGACCACGTCGCCGCCTCAGCCGCCGCCTGGGAAGCCGAGAAGATCCCTTACGCCCATGCCAGTTTCGGTCTGCGCAACCGCATCGTGCGCATGCCCCTGCTCAAGGGCACTGTGTCGATGACCCTCGACGGCAAACAGGGCTGCGCGAAACTGATGGGCCGGATCAAGAACCCGGATCTGGGTTCGATGCGCATCCTGCACCTGCCGCATTCGTGGAACCACTGCATGGGCGACCACATCATCGTCTTCACCGTGTGGCCGATCAGCGCCCAGGAAACCATGGTCACCACCAAATGGCTGGTGCACAAGGACGCGGTCGAGGGTGTCGATTACGACGTCGAACGCATGCGCCAGGTGTGGGACGCGACCAACGACCAGGACCGCCGTCTGGCAGAGGAAAACCAGCGCGGGATCAACTCCACCGCTTACCAGCCTGGGCCTTACTCCAAGACTTATGAGTTTGGCGTGGTCAACTTCGTCGATTGGTACAGCGAGCGGATGTTGAACAACCTCGGGGCAGAGCCTGCTCCGTATCTCAAAGGTGTTCCGGTTCAAGGCTAAAAGCAAAAGCTTCGCGAGCAAGCCCGCTCCCACAGGTGGAATGCATTTCAACTGTGGGAGCGGGCTTGCTCGCGAAGGCTTCCTGACAGACGACACGTTTCTCAAACCCGATTGCACAATTTCTGACCAACCACCCCGCCGCCCATGCCCACCAAGCCCTCCAGCCTTCCGCGAACAAGTTATCCACATGCTCACCCACAGCAAATGGGGGTAACTGTGAACGAGATGAAAAATATCTTTCTGATTTATAAAGAAAAACCGTGACTTATTCAGAAGCATGGTTCCCAACAACCGTTGAGCGTTTTTTGATCAAAGCCCTGCAAGCCACGGTTATAAAGGCTTCTAGCGGGGAGCGAACATGTTATCCACAGAAGCGCCAACAGAGATCGGGGGTAACTTTGGCTTGCTTGTGGAAAAGCGTGCTCAACTGGGGAAAAGCGCTTGCTCAGGCCGCTTGTAACGCTGGAAAGCTGCATTTGGTCAATAATTGATCAAACGTGTGTAAGCCTTGATCCATATAGCCTACAGCTGATAGCGAACATCTTATCCACAGAAGCGCCAACAGAGATTGGGGGCAACTGTAAGATCCGTTCACGGAAAAACCCTCGAAAAAACCGCAACTTAAATTGGTTATTTTTTGAGCTCCTGTGCAAAGGGCACGCTCTGCGTGGTCCGCAGCGATGGGCAAACATGTTATCCACAGACTGACCAACAGCGATTGTGCGTAAACCCAGCTCAGTGGATAACTACATGCTAAGCGCGATACATCAGATAAGCCTCACCTGTCACCCGGATCAGCGGATGCGGCGCCACTTGGCAGGTTTTAACAATGCCAAAGCCGTGGCGCTCGTAGAATCGCCGCGCACCGGTATTGGCCGAATAGTCGATCAGGCTCAGGCCTTTGAGCGCCAACTGATCGGCGCGCTTCTGGGCATGCTGGAGGAACTGCACGCCCAGCCCCTGGTTGCGCCAGCCTTCATGCAGCGCCAGGCTGGAGATGTACAACGAATCCGCCACTTCCATGTCGGCATATGGCGCCAGCACCGGATCGGTGGGCGGCGCAGGCTCGGGGTCTTCGCGCATGGCGTAGCTGTGCATCATGCCCACGACGCACCCTTCAGCCTCGGCAATCAGGCAGTTCTGCCAGGAAAAATCCACATCGTCGCGGGCATAACGCCGCTCACCGACATCGAGCAAATCCTCGCCCGGCTGCGCCAATTGGCTCCAGATGTAATCCGAGGCGCCCTCCGAGGAAATCTGAAACAAACGCGCAATGTCGCGCGCATCCGTGCACCGGGCAGGTCGAAACTTAACGGTCATTCGCTTGACTCCTTAGGCTTGAGCGACGGTTTTAACCTGCATTTGAACGCCGGAACAACCACAGCCAAGGCGGTTTTTCATGTCAACAAATGACAGCTGTCGACCCAATACCTGTGGGAGCGGGCTTGCTCGCGAAAGCGGTTCATCGGCCAACATATTTGTCGACTGACCCGACGCATTCGCGAGCAAGCCCGCTCCCACAGAGGATAGTGGCGGTGTCAGCGGACGACGCCTTCTTCGATCAGCAGCTTGAGAATGGCCTCGGCGCCGGCCTGTGGGGTGACGCCTTTGAGCACTTGACCGCCGCCGCCACTGGCCTTGGCTGTCGCCGCTTTCATGCGGTCGGCGCCGCTCTTGGCCGTGATTACTTTCAGGCGTTTTGGTCTCGGTTTAGCTGGTTGCAAGGTGGCGACCGCCAAAAGGTCGTCGTTAACGATCTCGACGTCGTCGGCCTCCAGCCCCCCACGCCGTGCCGGGCCATAAGCACTCTGCCGAGGCTTGGGCGCGGCGTTATCCACAGTCGCCAGAAACGGCAGTTTCACCTTCAGCCGCCGTCGCTGCCCGCGCGGCAACGCTTGCAGGACCAGCGCCGAACCGTCATTGATCGACTCGACCTGCGCCAGACCCACCACCAGCGGCCAGCCCAGCCCTTCAGCCAGGAGGAACGGCAACATCCCCGAGCCTTCACCGGTTTCCGCCTGACTGCCGGTCAGCACCACTTGCGCCCCGGCATCGCGCAGATACTCGGTCAATGCCGGCAGAGCATCGCCCCCCGGCGGTTGTTCCAGCACATGCAACTGCTCAAGGCCCATGCCCAGATAGGCGCGCAACGCAGGTTCGGCGGCATCGCCGGCGTGCAGCACTTGCAGGTTATCCCCAGCCAGTTGCAGGCCCAGTTCCACCGCGCGCGCATCCTGGTCGGCGCGACGAGGCCGGCCGGAGGTCGGGTGGGCGCCGATCGAGACCAGACTGATCACTTTACTGTTCATAGGGTTTCCTTAAGCCGCGTCGCGCTTGGCGTCGTTGCGATAGGCCTCAACTGCCGCGATCAGTGCGCGCAGAATCTCTGCGCTTTCGCCGATCACCGAGAGGTCGGCGCGTTTGATCATGTCGCAGCCCGGATCAAGGTTGATCGCCACCACCTTGTCGCAGGCACCGATGCCTTGCAGGTGCTGGATCGCCCCGGAAATACCCACCGCGACGTACACCCGAGCCGTAACCCAGGTGCCAGACGCGCCGACCTGGCGGTCACGGGCCATGAAACCGTCGTCCACCGCAACGCGCGAAGCGCCTTCAGTGGCGCCGAGCGCTGCCGCCGTTTCGTGGAACAGCGCCCAGTCTTTCACGCCGTTGCCGCCGGAGAAGATGAACTCGGCCTCGGCCATTGGAATCGCCGCCGGGTCCACCGCCACCGCGCCGAGATCTTCGATCCGCGACAGGCTGCGCGCCACGCTTGTGGATAACTCCACTGGCAACGCTTCGTGACGGGTTTCGCTGACCGGTTCAGCGCATTCGGCAGCGGCGAGAATCAACCGCGCAACCGGACGCGCAAGGTCTTGCAGCCCCGCACCGGCGCGGCCGATGCACTCTTGATCCTTGACCTGCCACACCCGTGTTGCCGGACGCTCACCCAACGCTGCGGCAAAGCGACGACCGAGTTCGCCACCACCGCTGCGGCTGTCAGGCAGCAACCAATGGCGCGGGTTGAACTGGTTATCCACAGCGCGCAAACCTTGCACCCGTTGCTCCGGTGCATAACCGCTGAATTCCTCGCCTTCGAGCACCAGCAAGCGATCGACGCCAGCGGTTTCGAAAGCGCTTTCCTTGTGCTCGCCAAAGACCACCGCCAACACTGCACCGGCGGTGCCTGCGAGTTGATGAGCGAGGCCGAGCAGGTCGCGGTCGTGGCTGCTCAGGCGGCCGCCGACCATGTCCGGCACCACGCAAATGTAGAACGCCGGCGCCGGTACCTGATGCAGCGGCAATTGCACTTCCACCGTGGCCGAGCGTTTGACTGCCCCGCCCTGCTGAGCGCCGCTGCGGTCGATTCGCTTGATGCCGTTGGGCCCGACAAAGCCCATGCCGTGGGGGTTCTTGCGGATGACGCCGTTAGGCCCCATCCAGCTGTGCTGCGCCGGTTGCATCGCTGCGTGCAGCGGATGCAGGCGGTTGCGCGCGATCCATTCGGCACGCGGGTCGCGGCGGATAATGTCGCTCATCAATGGACCTCCGCAGGTTCACGTTTGGCCGGCGTGGCAGGTTTGCTCGGCGCCGCGTCTTCGAGCAAGGCGTCGGCCACCAGTTCGGCAATGTCCTTGATCAGCGGACGTGGTTCGACCACGCCTTCAAGCATCGCCGTGCACTGTGGACAGCCCACGGCCACCAGTTCGGCGCCGGTCTCGCGGATGTCTTCCATGCGCATGTCGGGAATCCGCTGCTTGCCCGGAATGTCAGTGATCGGCGCGCCGCCACCGCCGCCGCAGCAGCGCGAACGGAAACCGGAACGTTGCATCTCTTTGACTTCGATGCCGAGCGCACGCAGCACTTCACGCGGTGCTTCGTATTCGCCGTTGTAACGCCCCAGGTAGCACGGATCGTGATACGTCACGCTGTTGCCTTTGTGCTGCCCAAGATTGAGCGCGCCAGCCTGGATGATCTCGGCCATGTAGGTGCTGTGGTGCTGCACCAGGTAGTTGCCGTCAAAGGCGCCGTACTCGTTTTTCAGCACGTGGAAACTGTGCGGATCACAAGTGACGATGCGGTTGAAGCTGTATTTGGCCAGGGTCTGGATATTGCGTTTCGCTAGCGTCTGGAACGTCGCTTCGTCGCCGAGGCGCCGGGCCACGTCACCGCTGTCGCGTTCTTCGAGGCCAAGCACGGCGAAGTCGATTTTCGCCGCTTTCAGCACTTTGACGAACGCGCGCAACGTGCGCTGGTTGCGCATGTCGAAGGCGCCGTCGCCGACCCAGAACAGCACGTCGGTGGATTTCTTCTCGCTGAGCAGATTCAGGTTCAGGTCCGCCGCCCAGTTCATCCGCCCGCCCGGGGCGAAGCCGCCAGGGTTGTCGGTGGCGATGAGGTTTTCCAGCACTTCGGCACCCTTGTTCGGCGTCGCGCCTTTTTCCAGGGTCAGATGACGGCGCATGTCGACGATGGCATCGACGTGCTCGATCATCATCGGGCATTCCTCGACGCAGGCGCGGCAGGTGGTGCACGACCACAGGGTTTCGGCATCGACCAGACCGTTGACGATCGGTTGATGCGGGTTGCCGCCGTGTTCGCCCACAGGCTTGCCTGGATACGGGCTACCGGCGAATTTGGCATCGGTGCCACCAGCGAGGCCGACGACCATGTCCTGAATCAGTTTTTTCGGGTTCAGCGGTTGGCCGGCGGCGAAGGCCGGGCAGGCCGCTTCACACTTGCCGCATTGCACGCAGGCGTCGAAACCGAGCAACTGGTTCCAGGTGAAATCCTTGGGTTTTTCCACGCCCAGCGGCGCATCGGGATTGTTCAGGTCCAGCGGTTTCAAACCAGTGGAGCGACCGCCACCAAAGCGCTCGGGACGACGGTGCCAGGCCAGGTGCAAGGCACCGGCAAAGGCGTGTTTCATCGGCCCGCCCCAGGTCATGCCGAAGAACAATTCGGTCACGCCCCACAGCACACCGATACCAAGAATGACCGCGAGCACCCAGCCGCCGAAGTTCTCCGGCAGGATCCCGGCCACCGGCAGGGTCACCAGGAAAAACGACGCGGAGAATGCCAGCAGGCTTTTCGGCAGACGCATCCACGGGCCTTTCGACAGGCGTGCCGGCGGGTTGCGTCGGCGCAGGTACATGAAGATCGCGCCGACGAACATCACCGCCGACATCAGCAGCAGGGCGTAGCCGAGGATGCGGTTATGCAGGCCGAAACCGTGCACCAGAATCGCCAGCACAATCGACGCCACCGCGCCGCCCGCCGTGGCGACGTGGGTGTTGGCAATGTATTTGTCCCGCGCCACGACGTGGTGCAGATCGACCATGTAGCGCTTGGGCATGGCCAGCAGACCGCCAAGCAGATCGACCTTCGCCGCCCGCCCCCGGCGCCACATGTTCACCCGCCGCAACGCGCCGAGGACAGCAAGGCCCAGGGCTGCGAACAACAGGATTGGAAGAAGGGTGTTCAACATAGGTGCAGCTCCCAAAGACCTCGGGTCTTGCAGGTCGAGATGCCTTACTCGGTTCCTGTGGGAGCGAGCTTGCTCGCGAAGGCGGACTGACATTCAACATCGATGTCGACTGACCCACCGCTTTCGCGAGCAAGCTCGCTCCCACAGGGTTGTGTGCAAGCCTTTAGAAGTCTTTACACAGTCTGAGTGCGTCATAGATCGCGGCGTGGGTATTTCGCTGCGCCACGCAGTCGCCGATGCGGAACAGCAAGTAGCCGTCGCCCGCCTCGCTCAGCGAAGGCTGCGGCTGGATCGCGAACAGCGCTTCGACGTCGATCTGGCCCTTGTTGCGCGAGCCGTCCTTGAGGGCGTAGTAGATTTCCTCGTCCGGGCGTACGCCGTTTTCGACGACCACCTGATCGACCACCCGCTCCTCTTTCGCACCGGTGTATTCGTTCTCCAGCACCGCAACCAGTTTGTCGCCCTCGCGATAGACCTTCTCCAGCATCATGTCGCCGGTCATGATCACTTCTTTCGGGTACATGCTGCGGTAGTAGGTCGGGAACGAGGTGCCGCCGATGGCCACGCCCGGTTTGATGTCGTCGGTGACGATCTCGACCTGGCTACCCTTGTCAGCGAGGAAGTCGGCAACCGACATCCCGGTGAACTCGCAAATGGTGTCGTAGACCAGCACGTTCTTGCCCGGCGCGACTTTGCCGTCGAGCACGTCCCAGCTGCTCACCACCAGGCCTTCGGCCGCGCCCCAGTGCTCGTTCTGCTCAAGGTACGGATGACCACCGACTGCCAGCACCACCACATCCGGACGCAGGTCCATGATCGTGTCGGCATCGGCCGCCGTGCCCAGACGCAGATCGACCTTCAGCCGCGCCAGTTCCAGCTGGAACCAACGGGTGATACCGGCAATCTGGTCGCGCTGCGGCGCTTTCGACGCCGTGGTGATCTGCCCGCCGATGAAGTCTTTTTTCTCGAACAGGGTCACGTCGTGGCCACGTTCGGCGGCGAC